>CADAYK010000006.1 GCA_902792105.1 uncultured Ruminococcus sp. | reverse complement strand
AAGCAATAATTTCGTATGTGATTGTGTGTTTATTTCACATAACCTGAACGGACTGCCCCTGCTGTGGACAGTCCGCTCTTTTTTTATCCGTATATTTTTGGGTGCGTCGCGAGTATTATATTATAAAATAAAACACGCAAGTGTTGCAAACCCGGACAGCGTTTAACTGTACTGTTGTGCCGCGGCAACAGCCAGGCGGTCGCAGCGTTCGTTTTCGGGGTGTCCGGCATGTCCCTTGACCCAGTTTACCTCAACCTCGTGAATATCGCAAAGCTGCAGCAGCCTGTCCCAAAGCTCGGGATTAAGCGCCTTGTCCTTTTTGTTGCGCATCCAGCCCTGAGCCTTCCATTTTTTAGCCCAGCCAAGCTTAAGCGCGTTGCAAACATACTGCGAATCGCTGTAGAGCACAACATGACACGGTTCCTTTAGCGCTTCAAGCGCAAAAATTACCGCAGAAAGCTCCATTCGGTTGTTGGTGGTGTTTGCTTCGCCGCCCGAAAGCTCCTTTTCACGTCCGTTGTAACGCAAAATCGCTCCCCAGCCGCCGGGACCGGGATTTCCGCTGCACGCACCGTCGGTAAAAATTTCAACCTGCTTCAAATCAATTCTCCTTTAACATTACCTGTTGTAAATCTATGCTTTTAAGATTGCATTACTTTTTAATATATTTTGCCACAAATTGCTAATAATAACAATACCCAAAGCGAAAATAATTGCTTTAATTCTTTTAACTTATTGACAGAAGGGATGTTTTAGAGGTACAATATATTAAATATGTATGATAGGATAGGTATATAAACCTTTATTCAGTCATCAATCATGTGAGGTCTGCACATGTGAATAATATATGATCGGAAAAAATAATGAAATACGGAGGATTGTATTTTGAGTACAAAAAAACAGCACAAAAACTATAATATGAAAAACAACAGGTACTCAGCTAACAGGTTTAATAATCATAACACCCGTCAAAGTTACGACAGAATTACCAAAAACAAAGGGAAAAACAACCAGCCTAAACAGGTCAAAAAGCCGCCTGTCAAGATTTCGTTTTTGGGCGGACTCAACGAAATCGGAAAGAACATTACCGTTGTGGAATGTGAGGGCGATATTATTTTGATTGACTGCGGCATGGCGTTTCCCGACGGTGATATGCTCGGTGTTGACCTTGTTATACCCGATTTCAGCTATATTGAGCAAAATCAGGACAGAGTGCGCGGAATCGTCCTTACCCACGGACACGAAGACCACATCGGCGGACTGCCGTTTTTGCTTTCAAAGGTAAACGTTCCGCTTTACGGAACGCCTCTTACTCTCGGACTTGTTGAAAACAAGCTGCGCGAGCACAGCCTTATCAACAAGGCAAAGCTGAATGTTGTTAACGCGGGAACCTCAATAAAGCTCGGCTGCATGGAAATCAAGTTTATCCATGTTAACCACTCGATCCCCGATTCGGTGGCGTTTGCTATCAAAACCCCGGGCGGAACCATTGTTCACTCGGGCGACTTCAAAATCGACTGCACGCCTATTTCGGGCGATATGATCGACCTTTCAAGCTTTGCAAGAGTAGGCGACGACGGAGTTTTGGCGCTGCTTGCGGAAAGCACAAACGCCGAAAGACCGGGTTACACCCCGACCGAGAGGATGGTTTCGGAAAGCCTCGACAATCTGTTTAAAAAGGCTGAAAAATACCGTATAATAATCGCGACCTTCGCTTCCAATGTCAACAGGGTGCAGCAGATAATTAACTGCGCCGAAAAATACGGACGCAAGGTTGCCTTCTCGGGCAGAAGTATGGTCAACTATATGGATGTTGCCAAAAGACTCGGATACCTCAGCCTGCCCGAAAACATTCTGATAGACATTGATATGCTCGGAAAATATCCTCCCGAGCAGGTTGTGCTTGTTACAACAGGCAGCCAGGGCGAGCCGATGAGCGCGCTTTCGCGCATGGCGTATTCCGACCACCGCAAGGTTATGGTCGGCGAGGGCGACTTTATTATTATTTCGGCAAACCCGATCCCCGGCAATGAAAAAACTGTCGGCAACGTTGTTGACGAGCTGCTTAAACGCGGCTGTAAGGTTATCTATGAGAGTATGTACGACGTTCACGTTTCGGGACACGCCTGTCAGGAGGAGCTTAAAATTTTGCACAGGCTTGTTAAGCCGAGGTTCTTCATACCTGTTCACGGCGAGCAAAAGCACCTTCGCAAGCACGCGGAGCTTGCCGAATTTTTGGGTATGGAAAAAAAGAATATCTTTATCGGAGACATAGGAAGTACCGTTGAGATCACCGAGGACAGCCTTAAGGAGGTTGCCAAGGTTCCCGCGGGCAAGGTGTTTGTTGACGGTTTGGGAGTAGGCGACGTGGGAACCATAGTGCTTCGCGACAGAAAGCATCTCGGTCAGGACGGACTTATTATAATAGTTGCCTCGCTTGACGTGTACGACGGTCATGTTATCAGCGGTCCCGACATCGTATCGCGCGGTTTTGTGTATGTGCGCGAAAACGAGGGCTTGCTTGACGAGGTTCGCAACCTTGCGCTTGAAATCCTTGAGGACTGCGCCGAAAACAACATTCATGAATGGGGCATTATTAAAAACCGCATTAAGGATGAAATTTCAAAGCTTATTTCCCAGCGTACAAGAAGAACCCCGATGATTCTTCCTATTTTACAGGAGGTCTGAGAAATTGCCGTGCTGCGGCAGATCCCGACTTCGTTTATAATATGTTTCTGCTTTGCTCAAACGGTATCGCGAATATGTTGCTGTGATCCGTTGAGTATAATACACGGAGTAAATTATGAGAAAAAAACACTGGATACTGACTCCCTGGTTTTCAATATTCTGCGTTGTAATGCTGCTCATGACCACCTTCATGAGCGACTACAACACAACGCTGTTCTATGTTGACCTCGCTTTGACGGTGGCTTCGTTTGCGGTTGTGCTTATTCTTACACTGACCTTCCGCAACTACATAAAGCGCACCGTCCGCGGCACCGCCGAGAGAATCAAGGACTTTAATTCGGAATATCTTGAAAAATATAAATATCCCGTCGCTATCGCCGGTGAGGAAGGCGACATCATCTGGTGTAACGCGAGATTCCGTAAGCGTCTGTGCAACAGCCGCAGCCCTGAGGGCGACGACATGAACGCCTACCTGTCGGGCAATGATTTGTTTGAAATTGCGGACGGAGAGGGCGTGGAAATCGCTGTTGACGGCAAGGAGTTCACCGCGTACTGCATTACAACCGGCGACGGTTCGGTTGTGGTGTGTCATTTTATCGAGAACACCTACTACAAAAGCATGGTTCGCGAGTATCACGCCGGTTTGCCGTGCGTTGCGCTTATCACCTTTGATAACGCCGACGAGTTTTATTCCGGTTCGGATGAATCGTTTTCAACCATTCTTATTTCGGTTGAGGCGCATTTGCAGCGCTGGGCTCTTGAATACCAGGCTTTGTACAAAAAAATAAATAACAACAGGTTTATGATCATCTTCCGCGACGCAGATGTTGACAAGATGATCGCCCTGAAATTTCCTGTACTTAAGGATATACGCTCAATAAATTCAGCAAGACTTATTCCTACGATTTCCGTCGGACTCAGCCGCGGAAGCAAGACGGTTAAGGAAAGCGAATCAAACGCCCGCAAGGCGCTTGAAATGGCGCTTGGCAGAGGCGGCGATCAGGTTGCTATAATCAAGGATAACGGCTACGAGTTCTTTGGAGGAACCGCGGCGGCGACCGAGAAAATCAGCAAGGTGCGAATGAGAGTTATCGCAAACGCGATCAGCCGTGCGGTAAACGATTCGGACAAGATCTACATTATGGGACACAGGTTCTCCGATCTTGACTGTGTGGGCGCGGCTATCGGCCTGCAGTGCATTATGGAGAAGTCCTGTAAACGCTACAGCAAGGTGGTTGTTGACAGGCTGAGCTCAATGTCAAAGCAGCTTATAGAATACACCGAAAACCGCCTTGAAAACAATATTTTCATCACACCCCAGGAAGCGCTGAGAGGCGTCACCTCGAGGTCGCTGCTTATAATTGTTGACACCCACATTAAAAATTCGCTTGAAAGCCCCGAGCTTTTTGAAAAGTGCAAGCGAAGCGTTGTTATTGACCACCACCGCAAGTCGGTGAACCACATTCAGTCCGCTCTTGTTTTCTGTCATGAGCCTTCTGCGTCCTCTGCCTGCGAGATGTGTTCCGAAATCATCAGCTATATGGACGATTCGCCGCTCGGTTATGTTCAGGCAGACGCGCTTTTAAGCGGTATTATGCTCGACACCAAAAACTTTGTGCTTAAAACGGGCGTGCGCACCTTTGAAGCCGCCGCTTATCTCAGAAGAAAGGGCGCAAACACACTTACCGTAAAGGAAATGTTCTCGGGCAGTATCGAAACCTACCGCGAAAAGGTAGAAATTGTGTGCAGGAGTGAAATGCACAGGGGCTGCGCGATTTCCAAAACAACTATAATTGCCGAGGATATACGTCTTGCGGCGGCACAGGCGGCTGACGAAATGCTTACCCTGCAGGGCGTTAACGCGTCGTTTGTTATCTTTAACAACAATAATCAAATCAACATTTCCGCGCGCAGCTACGGCAGGGTAAACGTTCAGCTTATTATGGAAAAATTAGAGGGCGGCGGTCACCAGACAATGGCTGCCACCCAGCTTAATAATACGACCCGTGAAAAAGCATATGCGCGGTTGATTAAGGCAATTGACGAGACATTAGATGAAGCAGAGGCGGAAAATTCGGGACAATCCAAGCTACCGTCAAAAACGAAAGGGAGTAATTAAAATGAAGGTTATTTTATTGCAGGACATCAAATCGCTCGGCAAAAAGGGCGAGCTTTGCGAGGTGTCCGAAGGCTACGGAAGAAATTATCTTTTGCCTAAAAAGCTTGCCAAAGAGGCAAACGCCCAGGCAATGAATGAATATAAAAACGCCGAGAATTCCAAGAACTTTAAAATAGCGACTGCGAAATCTCAGGCGGAGGGCTACAAAAAGCAGCTTGAGGGAAAAACCTTCAAGATGACCGCAAAAGCAGGCAAGGGAGGAAAGCTGTTTGGCAGCATAACCTCCAAGCAGGTTGCCGACGAAATCAAAAGACAGTACAATATTCCGGTCGATAAGCGTAAGGTAGTGCTTGAACGCGACATCAAGGAATACGGTACATACAGCGCGGAGGTTAAGCTTTATACGGGAATTTCCGCAAACATCGACATTCAGGTCAGCGAGGGTTGATTCGCTGAACACAGGTAAGCTATGGACAATAACAATACCGGCGAGTTCGTCTCGTCAACAATGCCCTACAGCCCTGAGGCGGAGCAGGCGGTGCTCGGCGCGATCATCAGAGATAACGACGTCTTTGACAAGGTGCTTGACCACGTAAAAACGCCTGACTTCTTTTATGTGGGTTTGCACAGGCAAATCTACGCCCAAATGCAGGACATGATGAATTTGGGGCAGGCTATCGACTATGTTACCCTGCTCAACCGGCTACAAAAGAATAATACCTTTGACGAAGCAACCGGCAAAACCTATCTTTTTGATTTGGTTGAAAACTGTCCGTCGGTATCCAACGCCGAATCCTACGCTAAAATCATTAAGGATAAATACCGCTTGCGGCGGCTTATTCAGGCGGCGCGCGAGATGATCGACGACGCAACCTCCGACGCGGACGAGCCTTCAATTCTTATTGACGCCGCGGAGCAAAAGCTTTTTGATATACGCGACGGCAGCGAAAAAGGCGGACTTGAGCGTTTAAGCTCGGTAATTTTGCAGACCTTTGACCGCCTTGATTCGCTCAACCGCGAGGCAGACGACAGCATCAAGCCCGTATCGACCGGTATAGGCGACCTTGACAGGGTGATCACCGGACTCAACCGCAGCGACCTTATAATTTTGGCAGCGCGTCCGGGTATGGGCAAGACCAGCTTTGCCCTGAATATCGCGCGAAATGTCGCGGTCACCGGAAAAAAGACAGTTGCGTTTTTCTCGCTTGAAATGTCGCGCGAGCAGCTTGCAAGCCGTCTTTTGTCATCCGAGGCAATGGTGGGCGGAACAAAGCTCAGGACAGGCAGACTCAACGACGATGAATGGAACCGTCTTATTCCTGCCAGCGACGTACTTAAAAATGCCGAGATTTTTATTGACGACACTCCCGGCATGACAATTACCGAGATGAAGTCAAAGCTTAGGCGGCTGCGCCGGATCGATTTGGTTGTTGTCGATTACCTTCAGCTTATGTCAAGCACCAGAAGAATCGACAGCCGTGTAAACGAGATTTCGGAAATTACCCGAAACCTAAAAATTCTGGCTAAGGAGCTTAACGTTCCCGTTATTACGCTGTCACAGCTTTCGCGTGCGTCCGAACAGCGCCCCGACCACCGTCCGCAGCTTTCCGACCTGCGCGACTCGGGTTCGATCGAGCAGGACGCGGACATTGTGCTTTTCCTTTATCGCGAGGGCTATTACGACAAGGACAACGGCGGCGACGATGCCGCTGTGCAGGCTGACGTTAATTCGGGCGAATGTATTGTTGCCAAGAACAGACACGGCGAAATGAGCACGGTAAAGCTGCACTGGCAGGGCGAATTTATGCGCTTTACCAATGTGGAGAACCGTTATGGTTAACCGTGTTTTGAGTACAAACGAAAGGTATTCGCTTTTTGGATACGGCGATAAAATTATTGTCGCGCTTTCGGGCGGAGCCGATTCGGTTTGTTTACTGCATATTCTTTATTCTTTAAAAGAACGATTTAACCTTACTCTGTACGCTGCTCACCTCAACCACGGAATAAGGGGAGAGGAAGCACAACATGACGAAGAATTCTGCAAAATTCTTTGTAAGAATTATAATATAAAGCTTTTTACCGAAAAAAAAGACATACCCGCTCTTTCAAAAGCTCAGGGAATCAGCGAGGAATTATGCGGAAGGCAGGAACGCTACGCGTTTTTTGACAAGCTGTCCCAAAGCACCGGCGCTAAAATCGCCACCGCTCACAACGCAAGCGACAATGCCGAAACGCTCATTTTTAACATTGCCCGCGGCGCTTCTGTGTCCGGCGCATCGGGTATCCCACCCAAGCGCGGGAATATTATCCGGCCGCTGATCGAACAATCGGGTGAGCAAATCAGGGAATACTGCCGCGAAAACGGACTGAGCTTTGTCACCGACAGCACCAATTCAAGCGACGATTATACACGCAATAAGATCCGTCACAGGATCATCCCCGTGCTTCGGGAACTGAATCCCGGCTTTGACGCCGCCGCCCTGCGGTTTACCCAAAGCGCAGCGGAATCAAGGGAATTTATTGAAAGCTGCGCGGAGAAAGCGCTTAAGGAAAGTAAAACTTCTTACGGGTACGATGCTAATATTCTAAAATCGAATTATAAAGCGGTGCTTTACAACGCGATCGCTAAAATATGCGGCAATAGCGCGGAGCGGATCCATATTGAAAAAATTGCCGAAACGCTTAATACAGGCGGCTCGGTAAGTATTTTGGACGGTAAAACCGCGGTATGCCGTCAGGGTGTTTTACGTATCACGCAAAAGACCGGTGAAAAAAATTTTATGGAAATTCCGCTTAACGGTGAAATTTCATTTGAATTTGGCGACACTATTGTGTGTGCCTCGGTAAACAAAAATTCTGCGGAAGAGCTTGTTTTCCGCACAAGAAGAAGCGGAGATAAATTTACATATGTAAAGCGTAAAATCACAAAACCGCTACGTAAAATGATGAACGAGCTGAAAATTCCGTCGGAGCAGCGCGATAAAACCCTTTTGCTGTGCAGCAAAAGCACGGTGCTTTGGTGTTTGGGCGCAGGCTATTCCGCTCAGGGCGAGCTTCTGCGAAAAACGGCGGAGCTTAAAATAGAAACATCGGAACGCACAGGAGGTAGTTATGCACAAGAACATTGAGTCTGTACTTATATCGGAACAGAAACTTGAAAAAATTGTGAATTCGCTTGCAAAACAAATAGAAAAAGATTATAATGACAAAGAGTTTATTATGCTTGGACTTTTAAAGGGAAGCGTTGTCTTTATGGCGGATTTAATGAAAAAAATCGACCTTAACTTCCGCATTGACTTTCTGGTTGCCTCAAGCTACGGCAAGGGAACCGAAAGCTCGGGCAAGGTTAAACTGAAAAAAGACACCGATTTCGAAGTCAAGGACAAAAATATCCTTATCGTTGAGGATATTGTGGACTCAGGCAACACATTAAACTTTGTGTGCAACTACCTTATGACACGCGGAGCGGCTGAGGTTAAGGTTGTTACGCTTTGTGACAAGCCTTCGCGCCGCAAGGTTCCGTTTGAGCCCGATTACGTCGGTCAGGTTATTCCCGACGAGTTTATTGTGGGCTACGGATTCGATTATGACGAGCTTTACCGCAACTTGCCGTATATCGGCGTGCTTAAACGCTCGGTTTACGAAAACTAATAATCAGCCATGTGCTTTATTATATTATCATCAGCCAAAGGAGTGATAACTATTGGATAACAAAAAAAGAGCGCGCAATCTGCTGCTTTATTTGGGTATTCCTATTTTACTGATTATTATTGCCGCTGTGTTTTTAAGCACGCGTCAGTCGGAACCGCCTAAAACCTCAACTCTGGTAAAGTATTTTGAAGAGGGAAAGGTTGAAAGCTATACTATCAATTACGGTTCGGGTGTGGTTGAGCTAACCCTTAAAAAGGGTGAAAAGGCTTATCCCGCCGACAATAAAAACGAAACGGGCTCGGTTAATCCGCTGGTTCCTTCAAATCAGAACCAGAACCAGAACACGTCCTCATCAACCGACAGCAAGGGAAAGGTTGTTGTAAAGGGACAGCTTGCCGATATCGGCCGTTTTATTGACGATATTAAACCGTATCAGGAAAAGGCGACGGGCGACGAGGCGATAACCTACAACTATGTAAGGGCAAGCGACAATTCTTTGCTGCTCGACTTGATTCCTACCTTTATTCTTATTGTAATATTTATCGGCGCGTGGGTGTTCTTTATGAAGCGCCTCGGAGGCGGCGGTCTCGGCGGCCGTGAAATGAACTTCGGCAAGGCAAAAATCAAAAACACCAACGACGAAAAGCGCAAAACCACGTTTGACGACGTTGCAGGCGCGGACGAGGAAAAGGAAGAGCTTGAAGAGGTTGTTGAATTCCTGAAATCTCCCGAAAAGTTTAACAAGCTCGGCGCAAGGATCCCCAAGGGCGTACTGCTCGTAGGACCTCCGGGTACCGGTAAAACCCTGCTTGCAAGAGCTGTTGCCGGTGAAGCAGGAGTACCGTTCTTCTCGATTTCAGGTTCGGACTTTGTTGAGATGTTTGTCGGCGTGGGTGCTTCGCGTGTACGCGACCTGTTTGAACAGGCAAAGAAGAACTCACCGTGTATTATATTCATCGACGAAATCGATGCTGTAGGCCGTCAGAGAGGCGCAGGTCTCGGCGGCGGCAACGACGAGCGCGAGCAGACTCTTAACCAGCTGCTTGTTGAAATGGACGGCTTCGGCGTAAACGAAGGAGTGATCCTCATTGCCGCAACCAACCGTCCCGACGTTCTTGATCCGGCGCTTCTGCGTCCCGGCAGATTTGACCGTCAGGTAGTGGTAAGCTATCCCGACGTAAACGGCCGCGAAGCTATCCTTAAGGTGCACGCGCGCAAAAAGCCGCTTGCTCCCGATGTTAAGCTTAAAACCATTGCAAAAACGACCGCAGGCTTTACGGGCGCCGACCTTGAGAACCTTCTTAACGAAGCCGCACTTCTTGCCGCAAGGGCTGACAAGAAGGCGATCACAATGAAGGAAATCGAGGAAGCGACAATCAAGGTCGTAGTCGGAGCCGAGAAGAAGTCCAAGGTTATGAGCGACAAGGAAAAGAAGCTGACCGCTTATCACGAGGCAGGTCACGCCATCCTCTTTGATGTGCTTGAAACCCAGGATCCTGTTCACGAAATTTCAATTATTCCGCGCGGAATGGCAGGCGGTTACACAATGCCGCTTCCGACTGAGGATAAGTCCTATAACAGCCGCAACGAAATGCTCGAGGATATTGTGGTATCGCTCGGCGGACGCGTTGCCGAAGCGCTGATTATGGACGATATTTCGACAGGCGCTTCAAATGACATTGAGAAGGCAACCAAAACAGCGCGCGATATGGTCACCAAATACGGTATGACCAAGGAGCTCGGCTGTGTTAATTACGGCAACGAAAGCGGAAGCGTATTCCTCGGCCGCGATTACGGCAGAACCCAGGATTACAGCGAGGCTACAGCCGCTAAGATCGACGAGCTTGTACTTCAGATCGTTAACGACGCTTACGCGAGAGCCGAAAAGCTTCTCAGCGAAAACATCGACAAGCTTCACGAAATCGCCGCTTACCTCATCAAGCATGAGAAGATGGGCAGCGCGGACTTTGAAGCTGTTATGAACGGCTCCTATGTTGAGCCTGTTGAGGCTGAAGAAGAGGAAGCCGAAGATACAGACGTTAATAATTCCACAGAAGAATAATCAATAAAAATACGGCGGAGCGATCCGTCGTATTTTTCTCGAACTTATTTTCGAAAAATTGTTGATATTTATAATAAAATGTGGTAGAATACTTTTAGTAAAATAAAAGGAATAGTAATTATGGCTCAGGACAAAATTATTGTAAAAGGCGCTAAAGAGCACAATTTAAAAAATATTGACGTTGAAATACCGCGCAACGAGCTTGTGGTGATCACCGGACTTTCGGGCTCGGGCAAAAGCTCGCTTGCCTTCGACACGATTTATGCCGAGGGACAGCGCCGCTATGTGGAAAGCCTTTCAAGCTATGCGAGGATGTTTTTGGGGCAAATGGACAAGCCTGCCGTTGACAGTATCGAAGGTTTGTCTCCCGCAATATCAATAGACCAAAAAACCACATCAAAAAATCCCCGTTCAACTGTCGGTACGGTAACCGAGATTTACGATTACCTTCGTCTGCTGTACGCGCGAATCGGCGTTCCTCATTGTCCGGTTTGCGGCCGTGAAATACTCCAGCAGACCGTAGACCAAATCGTTGACAAAATTATGAGCTATGAGCAGGGAACCAAGATTCAGGTTATGGCTCCTGTTGTGCGCGGAAGAAAGGGCGAGCACGCTAAGGTTCTTGAAAAGGCTTCAAAGTCGGGCTTTGTGCGCGTTCGCGCCGACGGAATTATCTATGACTTATCAGAAAAAATTCCTTTAGAGAAAAATAAAAAGCATAATATAGAGGTTATCGTGGACAGACTTGTGATTAAGCCCGAAATAACCTCGCGCCTTGCAGACAGCATTGAAACGGCGTCAAAGCTCGGCGGCGGACTGATTATGGTCAACTTCGGCGACGAGGATGTAGTATTCTCGCAAAAATATGCCTGCCCCGACCACGGAGTAAGCATTGAGGATTTGTCGCCGAGAATGTTCTCTTTTAACAACCCCTTCGGCGCCTGTCCCAAGTGCACCGGACTCGGTGTTTTTCTTAAAATCGACGAGAATAAGATTATTCCAAACCGTCAAAAAAGCATACGCGACGGCGCAATCAAGGGAAGCGGCTGGGCAATGGAAGGCAGCCAGATCGCCGCAATGTATTTTGAAGCGCTCGCAAAGAAATATAAATTTTCGCTGTCGGAGCCTGTGGAGAATATACCCGACGACGTTATAAAAAAGATACTTTACGGCACGGGCGAGGAGAGTCTGACGATTCACCGGAAATCGGCTTACGGAAGCGGTACTTATCAGCATAAATTCGAGGGTATCATTACTAACCTTGACCGCCGTTACCGCGAAAGCAGCAGCAACTGGGTAAAGGACGAGATACGCTCCTATATGGCGGAGATCCCGTGTGACGAATGCGGCGGAGAACGTCTTTCAAAGGGCAGCCTTGCCGTTACCGTAGGCGGGATCAACATAGCCGATCTCTGCAAGATGTCGGTGACAGCCGCTCTCGATTTTATTTCTTCATTAGAATTAACCGAGAAGGAAGCGATCATCGGCGAGGAGATCATCAAGGAGATCAGGGAAAGGCTCAACTTCCTTAAAAGCGTAGGTCTCGGATATCTTACGCTTTCGCGCAGCTCGGGAACACTCAGCGGCGGCGAAAGCCAGCGAATCAGGCTTGCAACCCAAATAGGCAGCTCGCTTATGGGCGTGCTGTACATCCTTGACGAGCCGAGCATCGGACTTCACCAGCGCGACAACGAAAAGCTCCTTGCTACTCTAAAGCGCTTGCGCGACCTCGGAAACACCGTTATCGTGGTTGAACACGACGAGGAGACAATGTACGCCGCGGACTGCATTGTTGACGTGGGACCGGGAGCCGGAATTCACGGCGGCAAGATCGTCTGCACAGGCACTGTGGACGAAATAAAAGCCTGTGAGCAGAGCATTACAGGGCAGTATCTCAGCGGCAAACGCGCTGTTCCCGTCCCGGAAAAAAGGCGGAAGGGAACAGGCAAGAGCCTTGAAATTATCGGCGCGTCTCAAAATAACCTTAAAAACATCAACGTTAAAATCCCGCTCGGAAAGCTTGTGTGTGTAACGGGCGTTTCGGGCTCGGGCAAAAGCTCGCTGATAAACGAGATTCTGTATAAAACTCTCGCGCGCGAGCTCAACCGCGCAAAAACTATTTCGGGTGCCCATAAGGAAATACGCGGCATCGAGAACCTTGACAAGGTGATCGAGATCGACCAAAGCCCGATCGGGCGCACTCCGCGTTCAAATCCTGCGACATATACAGGCTTGTTTACCGACATACGTTCGCTTTTTGCCACCACAAACGACGCGAAAATGCGCGGTTACACTCAAAGCCGCTTTTCGTTCAATGTAAAGGGCGGCAGGTGCGAGGCGTGCCAAGGCGACGGTATCATTAAAATTGAAATGCACTTTTTGTCGGATGTTTATGTGCCCTGCGAGGTATGTAAGGGCAAGCGCTACAACCGCGAAACCCTTGAGGTTCGCTACAAGGGCAAAAATATAAGCGACGTTCTCGATATGAGCGTTGAGGAAGCCATGGAGTTTTTTAAAAACCATGAAAAGCTTCACCGCAAGCTCAAAACGCTGTATGATGTCGGCTTGGGTTATATCAAGCTCGGTCAGCCTGCCACAACGCTTTCGGGCGGCGAGGCTCAGCGCGTAAAGCTTGCCACCGAGCTCAGTAAACGCAGCACGGGCAAGACGATTTACATCCTTGACGAGCCCACAACGGGACTGCACATCGCCGACGTTCACCGCCTTACCGAGGTGCTTCAGCTTCTTGTCGAGGGCGGCAACACCGTGGTAGTTATCGAGCATAACCTTGACTTGATAAAAACCGCCGATCATATTATAGACCTCGGTCCCGAGGGCGGCGACATGGGCGGAAAGATAATCGCTCAGGGTACTCCCGAGCAGGTCGCGAAGAACGAAAAATCTTTTACGGGACAGTATCTTAAACAAATATTATAATTTTATCGGAAAAAAATATCCACCGGTTCGCTTTGACCGGTGGATATTTAATGTTTGTTGAATTATTGCTGTCAGCTGTGCCAGCTGCCGTTCTCGAAATCTGACCTCCGTGAACAGTAAGCTTGCCGGTCTTGCCGCTGCCGTCGCCCTTGTTGAAGATGACGTACGTGGCTCCGTCCGGGATAACCGCGCTGAATACGCCGTTGCCCTCGTTTTGCGTATCAATTCCGGGCCATGTCATCATTTGCGGTTCGTCATCGCTCCAAAAATACGCCATAACGGTGCTCCAGTTTTCGGTGTTTTTGAAATAAACCGTGTTTATGTCGTAACTGCCGCCCGAATAGCTTAGCCAGTTTCCGTCCGAGTAAATTTTGCCTGCCTGCACATCGAGGGTTGGAGTCTTGCCGCTGCCGTCGCCCTTGTTAAAGATAACGTGTGTGGCGCCGCTTGGGATATCGGCGCTGTAGATGTTTCCGCCTTCGCTTTGCATATCGTTGCCCGGCCATGTCATCATATGCGCGTCATCATCGCTCCAGAAATATGCCTTTACGGAACTCCATCCCTCGGTGTTCATAAAAAATACCTTTGAGTCCGGTGTTTCTTCGACATATTTTCCGCAGTTGCCCGACTGACTTAATTTAAAAGCCAAATACTGCTGGACTGCGGTGGCGTCCTTGATTGTGATGTAACCGTCTGAGTTGACGTCGGCGGCTATTTTAGCCTTGCCTGAAAGAGGCTTTATATCGGCGTTGCGTCGTTTATGCTTATAATGCCGTCCATGGTAGCGTCACCGATCAATATTTTTGCAGAGGGCGCAGTCGGCTCGGTCGGCGTTGTTGCGGGAGCAGTAGTCCGGGGCGGATCGGTTGGTTTTGTTCCGCCGGGGTTATAAGCCTCAAGCTTATTGCTGCGGAAAATTACGGTTTGTCCGCTCAAATCCATGCCCGGCTCCTGAGATGCAGGATAACGGTTGGTGGTTGCGCCTTCGCCTTCGGTAAATATCACCTTGCCGTATTCAAAGCCTTCGGGAACATCTAAATAACGGTAGCCTGTGGACGAATCGGTTTTCATCTGTATTCCCGGCCAGCTTGAAGCCTTATTGTTATCATCTATATAAATATACGCGAAAACGTTTGACCAGTGGTACTGCGAGGTATCAAACCAAATTTGCTGTTCAACGGATGGATCGACCTTGGTATAGGTGTAGGTTTTAACATCCGAGGTTTCCAGGCTGTTGCTTGACTTTACTTTAACGGTGGTAACTGAGCCGAAAGCCTTGCCCGAACCGACGGTGATTTGCTGACCGTTTGAGTAGCTTTTAAATGAACCGTTGTCAATTGAATACTGACCGGAGGAAGCATTTTCGTATTTGAGTGTCAGCGTCAGTGAATCGGTCTTGTAAGTTGATGAACCCGGAGAAACCGAGGCTGTGGGACTTGGCAGCTTGGGATTGTATACAACTGCAACGCCCGTGGAACCGATCTTACCTTTGATCATACCTCCCGATACGGTGAAGGTATTTCCCGTGATCTCGTCCTTATAGGTGCCGCTTGACATCTTGTTTGCCTTTACGCTTACGCTTGCGCTGTCGCCGCCGACATTGACCAACACAACGCCTGATTTACCGCGCTCGTTGTAAACAATCGAGCCGCTCGCCGACAAATACTCGGACTGACCGACAAAGTAGTTCTTAAAGTGGTTTACCGCCGCAACCTCTTTGTCGCCCCAGGCTGTTACGCTTGCCAAACCGATTGGATCGCTGAAATCACTCGGACGCGCAAAGTACATAGCCTGTGCCTCACCGCGGGTACCGACGATCGCCCAGGTTTTTTTCATAGTTTTGTTGCTTAAACCTCTTGTAACGTTGGATTTATAGGTATCATGGGATTCATTCCACAAAACAGCATATTTCGGCGGCGGAGCTGAACCGTCACTATAACTGAAATCGGTTCTTTTGGCGCTTTTAGCGTCGCCGCTGTTGACACCAATGCGGATAGCTTTCGATACTTCATCACTGGTAATACTCATATAATTGTTGTATTGGTTTACTATATGCTGCCCGCCGCCTGTAGAGCTGAGGATCTCGCCGTAATAGTAAGGTGTAATACCTCGGGTGCCCTTGGCGTAAGTAGTGATGGTATTGATCACCCTGTTCCAGAAGTTACTGCTCGCGTTTTCGTAATCGTCCGGAACCTCAATGTGCTTTGCGCCGTCAAAACGGAAGCCGTCAGCACCGCAGTCGATACATTCCTTCATAAACGCGATCTCGTAATTTTGAATTTTGGAATTGCCGGTGTTAAGGTCGGGAAGACCGTTCATACAGTGGTGGGTAATGTCATAGCGGCTTTGCCAGTTTTTGGTGTTCACCGTAACGGAATGCCAGCAGTTTTCGTCGTTTCGTATGTCTGACGGAATGCTGTCGGACAAGGTGTTGTTGCCCTTGTTAGCCATGTGGTTCAAAATCACGTCGACAATAACCTTTACGCCGTACTTGTGAGCTTCGTCGCACATCTCCTTAAAGTCGGACTTGGTGCCCAGAGCGTTTCTTGATGCGGTGTCGATTTTAAAATTGATGGGCTGATAGTAAACCCAATTGTGCCCCTGCATGGATTTGCCCTGCGTGCTTTCCTTAATGGTTTGGATGGGGGATGTCTGAACAGCGGAAAAACCCTGTTCGGCGATTTTTTTCATGTTGTTTTTAATGCCGCTGTAGCTCCAGTTCCAAGCCTGCAAAATTTGACCGTCCTTAACGTTTTTGGCAAGACCGTAGTCAGCCGCAACGCTGCCGGAAGCCTCGGCGGAAACCCCCGGATCGTTTGCGGAGGCTGCGGTTGCGGAAAAACCGCATACGGTCACGCATGACAAAAGCATGCAAACCGAAAGCACAACGCTTGTAAATATCCTTTTCAATTTCATCACTCCTAAAATTACCTTTGCATTTTTATGCACGATCACACATAATCATATCAAATTTCGGCATCATATTCAATTTGCACTCTGCACAATGAAATACAAGTATTTTTGTGCACATTAAAGTAGACAATCTTTGCGGTCTATTTTCCGCAATACTGCGTTGTCGTCCTTGCAAGGCGGCAGCCTTGCCGCGTCCTTCGCCTTGTCTTTCGAAAAATAACCTCGCAAAATATAAGTCTACTTTCTATCAGGAATCAGTATAAGACAGAAAAAATCGCGCACAAAGCGAGTATGCCTTGTGCGCGTTATTTCTTTATCAGAATTTTGTGAATCTTTTGATCTGTTTTCCGTCGTGCCAAATTGTTTCCTTAAACATATCGTAAGGTCTTGCCCAGACCTCGTTTTTGTCTTTAAGGCTTCTGTAGATAACAAGCTTTTCGCCGCTTTCGCTGTGCTTTGCAAAGCCTGTTACCTCGTATTCGCCGCCTTTGAAGTGACGGTATTTTCCGGGCGTTATTTCCTCATCCCCGGGTTTTGCCTCCTTAACCGGAGCGCTTTTGGCTTTTGGGCTTTCGTCAAGCTTAAAGCTTCCGTCGTTAACGACCAAAATCCTTGCGGAATAGGGAGCAACGGGCAATTCGCACCAGCCGTTGCAGTCGAAAACCTCGTTGCCGCCCAAAACATCGGTAAGCTTTGCGCTGCAGCGCGAATCAAAGCCGACGCGTTCCTCTCGGTCGGTAAGATTAAACATAACAAACACGGTTTGATTATCGGTAAACCGTTTGTAAACAAGCTTTTCGTTCATTATATTAACGTTTTCGAACTTGCCGTATTTTAAGGCTTCAAGCGCGAGCCTTACCTTTCCGAGCCTTGAAATGTGTTCGCAAAGCTGAAGGTTGGCGTTGGGAACATTGTTTAAATCAAGACAAGGACGCAGGTCGTAATCGCTGTTGTGAGTGCGTTTGCCTTCAATTCCGAATTCGCTGCCGTAATAAACCGACGGAACGCCGGGCATTGTGTAGAGCATCGTGTAAACATTGTAAAGGTGGTTTTTGTTGCGAAGGTCGCTTGCAATGCGGTTAACATCGTGATTGTCAACAAAGTTGTAGGTGTAAATATTCTGATATATACCGCCGTTTTGGAACTGCCTTTGCAGCGAATGGGCAATTTCAAAATAATTGCGGTCGTTGTGGCTTGAGTAAATTCCCTTGTAGCATTCGTAGTTTGTTACCGAATCGAGCATTTCGTCGTTTGCCCAGCGGCTGTAGTCTCCGCCGACAACCTCGCCGTAAAGCCAAAAATCGGGCTTTTTGCTTTTGCACAGGGCTTTCAGCTTTTTGAAGAAGTCAAAGTCAATGACGTTTGCGGCGTCAAGGCGCAGACCGTCAATGTCAAACTCATCTATCCAGAAGCTGACGGCGTCAAGAAGATAATTTACTACGTCGTGATTTTTGAGGTTGAGCTTTACAAGGTCGTAGTGTCCCGACCAGCCCTCGTACCAAAACGGGTCGCCGTAGGGACTGTTTCCGTTGAAGTTAAGGTTTTGGAACCATCCGCAGTAGGGCGAGTCCCACTTTTTCTCCTGAACGTCCTTAAACGCCCAAAAATCGCGTCCCACGTGGTTAAACACGCCGTCAAGCATAACGCGGATCCCGTTGTCCTTCAGGGTGCGGCAAAGCTTTTTAAAGCTTTCGTTGTCGCCCAATCGGCTGTCAACCTTTTTGTAATCGATCGTATCATAACCGTGCCTGCTGCTTTCAAAAAGCGGATTGAATACAATAACGTTTACGTTCAGGCTTTTTAAGTGACCGATAACATCATAAAGCTTGTCAAGGCGGTAGCTCTGTACAAAATCGTTTTCCTTTGGAGCGCCGCAGTAGCCGAGCGGATAAATATTGTAAATAATCGATTCATTTATAAAACTCATATCAGTATTCTCCTTTGCACAAAAAAGTTTTAAAAATGTACATGCCTATTTTATCATAAAAATATGTATTGTGCAAATGGAATTTTTGTGATACAATAGTTTCAGTAATTAAACGGAGGAAAATAATGAGAAAGCTGCCTGAGAATAAACAAAGAAAAAGATTACGTCTTACAATGTGTTTTATGTACCTTTTCCAGATTTTTCTGTGCACCTCGCCGTTTGTTTTAATGAGAAGCACTGACGGCACACAGATCAAGGATGAATCGGTGTTTTCGGTAATATACAAGATCTTAAGCTCACTTGGAGATGTTGATAAGGTCGGAGGAATTGTAAGGTTTGTTCCGTACTTCCTGCTTGTCATTATTCCCGTTGCCGGATTCTTCCTTTGCGCGCTCGACACTCAGCGCAATCTTAAAAACGTTTGTTCATTGATTTTTAACTTTGCCGCGATCATGTCGATTTTGATGGTTGTGCCTGTCAGCGCAATGCAAATCGGTTCCGTGGTTCAAATGCTTCTTTATGTTGTGCTTTCGTTCCTTGCCAGCGTTGCCATGGTTTTAAGACTGAATAAAACCGAGGAACCCGAGCCGGTAAAGAAAAAAATCCCCAAAGAGGAAAGAGAATACTGATAAAAACAGGGCATAGCTCAAAAACCTTTGGTTTGAGCCATGCCCTTATTTCCTGTTAAAATTAAATTACGTAATCGTTTGCGTAAAGCTCCTTTTGATTATCTAATATATCCTGAAGAGTGATGCTGTCAAGATAATCGGTTATCACCTTGTAAAGACCTTTCCAGATCGGCAGAGTAATGCAGCCTTCGCTTCTTTCGCACTCATTCGGAGAATGGTCAAGACAGGCAACCGGCGCAAGGCTTCCCTCGGTAAGCCGCAGAATATCTCCGACAGTGTATTTGTCGGGGCTTTTTGTAAGCTTGTAGCCTCCCTGATAGCCGCGGTTAGAGCGTAGAATATTGGATTTGTTGAGAACCGGTATTATTTGTTCAAGATATTTTTTTGAGATGTTTTGCCTTGCGGCAACG
Organism: uncultured Ruminococcus sp.; assembly: GCA_902792105.1. Classification (GTDB taxonomy): domain Bacteria; phylum Bacillota; class Clostridia; order Oscillospirales; family Acutalibacteraceae; genus Ruminococcoides. The sequence continues at coordinate 70,670 of CADAYK010000006.1, read as the reverse complement.
TCCTTTAAGGCTATGTAGCCGTCGTTTTTGTGCTCCGCCAAATCGAGCAGCATTCTTAAAGCGTAACGTCCCTTAGTCGATATTTTCATTTAATCTCCACCAAATCAGTAAGTATAGTATATATTATATCACGGACTTGTACGCTGCGCAAGATTATTTGCGAAATTTAAGGCAATACCGCATAATTCAGGTGTGCGGATTGCGAAGCAAGATTTTTCGTCAGATTGTACAAATATATCGAGGTAAGGCTGTCGCCTTGCCGAGATTTTTTGGGCAAGCTGACGGAATAATATTCAAGCAAGCCGTGCGCTTTGAATTGTGCGGTGTTGCCTTTAAAACTCCGAGAAAACAAGGTGCGCCTGCGCGTTGTCAAGCGTAAGCCTTTGACCGTCGGGAAGGTCAATGTAACCGAACAGCCTGCCGAAGATCACCTCGGTTTTGTCCATGACCGCGTTCATTGGTTTTCCGCTCAGGGTAAAGGGCTTAAAGGTGATGTCGATTTTTTCGTCGTCGCCCGAAAAATAAAACGGTCTGCCTTCTCTTTGAGTATTGCCTTTTACTATTATTTGCGGCAGCTTGATTATGCTCCGCTCAATAAACAGGCAGTTTTCGTTTCCGTAACGGTTGTCGCCGACACGGCTGGCAAGGTTCAGCGTCACCCTTTTTCCGCCGATAACCGTGTCGCAGCAAAGCCTTTGGTAATTATGCTTGCGCGGCTTGTAAAAACGGGCGCTGTCAAAGTAGGTAAAGGCACTATTTTCTTTTAAAGAATATTCAAATCCGCCTACACGAATAACACCTTCCGCGCGGAACCTCGGAATAAAGCGCTTCATGTAAAAGTATTTTCTGTTGCGTTCAAACGGCGCCAACACGTTAAGACTGTCGCCCTTTTGCTGAGTAAGTCTGATGTTTACATAAAGGTTTTTGATTGCGCCGAAGTCGATAAAATCGCATTTAATAATTCTGCTGTCCACACTGTGGGTGATTTGAAGCTGAATCATTTTGTCTGTGTAAAGCAGCTCGCCCTTGTGGGGCGCGTCGGGAAGCGCGATTTTTTTCAGATTGAATTTTTTTACTATACAGTCATGAATAACTCCGCCGCGCTTCAGGTCGGCGATCGCGATTTTTACCGCGAATTCAAAACCGTAGTTTTCAACCGAAAGGTACATTGAAACCTCGCCGTTGTTAATAAAATAGCAGTCGCGTTCACAGTGGTTCTGCGATTTGCTTCTGCTTTTGTTATAGGCAAACATTGGGCGCCGTGCCCAGCCTGCCTGCATAACCTCGCCTGAGCTCTCAAAAACATAACAGGGTTTTGTAATTTCACGCTGCAAAAGTATCACTCCAAAAAACTCCAATCAAAAATAATATATCAAAACTCTTTTTGCTTTTCAAGAATATTAACAAAATTGTAAAACTTTATGTCATACAATTAATATTTCGGGAATAAGTTTTACCGAAATATATAATAACGTGACAGGACTGATTATTTTGAAAAAATTTGTCATTTTACTATTGAGTTTTTTGCTTGCCGCTGTTTTGCTGTTAAGCGGATGTGAAACTGCACCGGACGGATGTGCGCATGAGCTTACCGATCATTCTTGGCAAGCCTCGCTTGAATCGGGAGCGACCGTTTCTCTTGATTTCAGCGGAGAATATGCTTGTCTGAAAATACAAAGCGGAGACGAAGCTGTTAAAATCTCGGGAAAATATCTTGCCGGCGAAAGCGAGCTTGTGATATTTATGCCGGAAATATACCAAAATTACGGCTTTGAATACACGCCGCGCGGCAATTTTCTTGACCTTAGCTATGAAGGTAAGACAATCACTTTGAAAAAGAGTTAAAAAATGTTGCGTAACGCTTGCATTTGTGCTATAATCATATAGAATGTATCATTATGCGGTTTTATACCCTTTTCAAGTACGGAGGTATTTTTTTGGTAGTCTTTGGAATCGACCCCGGCTACGCTATCGTGGGTTGGGGGGCTGTAAGCTTTCAGTCAAACACCTATAAGGCTTTAGGCTTCGGCTCTGTAGAAACCCGGGCGCATGAGGATTTTAATCAGCGGCTTGAATATATTTACAACGAGCTTTACGCAATATTAAAGCGCTGCCGTCCCGACGCGCTCGCTATTGAGCGGCTGTATTTTCAAACCAACCAAAAGACCGCCATTAAGGTCGCGCAGGCAAGAGGAGTGACCTTGCTTGCGGCGCAGCAGCTGAAAATTCCTATTTTTGAATATACTCCGCTTCAGGTAAAAACAGCCGTAACGGGCTACGGCAAGGCAAAAAAACCTCAGGTTATGGAAATGACGCGCAGGCTTTTGAAGCTGAGCGAGGTTCCCAAGCCCGACGATACCGCCGACGCTCTTGCGATCGCTATCTGCCACGCTCAGGCGGCAGGCTCGGAGCTTAGGAGAAGAATATACCAAAGCGGAACGCATTATCAATAGATAAAACAGTATAAATTTAAGGGAGACAGAATGTTTTACTCAGTAAGAGGAAAGTTGATTCATACAACGCCCTCCACCGCTGTGGTTGAATGCGGCGGAGTAGGCTACAACTGCCAAACCACAATAAATACGCTTAAACAGATCAAACCCAACACCGAGGTTATGCTGTACACCTATCTTAATGTCCGCGAGGACGCTATGGAGCTGTTCGGCTTTGCCACAACCACCGAGCTTGAAACCTTTAAAACGTTGATCGGCGTAAGCGGTGTAGGTCCCAAGGCAGGGCTCGCGATTTTGTCGGAATTAAGCCCCGAGCAGGTTGCTATGGCGATAGCTTCAAATGATGTTAAAACGATAACCCGCGCTCAGGGTGTGGGCAAAAAAACAGCCCAGCGAATCATACTTGAGCTCAAGGACAAGCTTGCAAAGGCTATGAGCGGTTCCGACAGCATGGAAGCCGTAACAGGCTCGGCAGCGGCTGTGGCTTCGGGCAATGTTCCCAAGGCTATCGAGGCTTTGGGTGTTCTCGGCTACGAGCCTTCCGAGGTAACGCCTGTGCTGTCTCAATTTGACAGCAGTTTGCCGGTTGAACAGTTAATAGCTATGACTTTGCGTCAAATGGGACGTAAATAAGGGAAAATAATATGAGTAATATGCAATTTTCGGATGAATTTGACTTTGAAAACCGAATAACGGACACCTCCGAAATTCCCGCGGACGCCGCCGAGGGTGATAATCCGCTTCGCCCGAAAAACCTTGATGAATATATCGGGCAGGAAAAGGCGAAGGAAAATCTCAGGGTGTTTATCGAAGCGGCAAAAATCAGGAATGAAACCCTTGATCATGTTTTGCTTTACGGACCTCCCGGACTCGGCAAAACCACACTCGCCGGCATTATCGCCAACGAGCTCGGCGTTTCATGCCGCATTACATCCGGTCCCGCAATTGAAAAGCCCGGCGACCTTGCGGCGCTTTTGACGAACCTGAACGAGGGCGACGTGCTGTTTATAGATGAAATACACCGCATGAGCCGTGCCGTTGAAGAGGTTTTGTACCCTTCAATGGAGGACTTCGCGATCGATATAATCACGGGCAAGGGGCAAATGGCGGCTTCTTACCACCTGCCGCTTCCGCATTTTACGCTTGTGGGAGCCACCACAAGGGCAGGACAGCTCACGGCGCCTTTGCGCGACCGCTTCGGCGTTGTTTTGCGCCTTGAGCTTTACACTCCCGAGGAGCTCGGGCAAATCGTAACGCGAAGCGCCGGGATCCTCGGAATCGAGATAGATAACGACGGCGCTCTGGAAATCGCCTCGCGTTCCCGCGGAACACCGCGAATCGCAAACCGTATGCTAAAACGAGTGCGCGACTTCGCTCAGGTTATGAGCGACGGTGTAATAACCTGTGAAACCGCGCGCACCGCGCTTGACAGGCTTGAAATCGACGAGCTCGGACTCGACCAAAACGACAGGCGTATGCTTGAAGCTATTATAAAATATTACAACGGCGGTCCGGTTGGGCTTGAAACCCTTGCCGCGGCGATCGGCGAGGAAGCGGTCACAATTGAGGACGTTTACGAGCCGTATCTGCTTCAAATCGGCTTTTTAAGCCGAACACCGCGCGGAAGGTGTATAACCGCCGAGGGTTGCAGGCATCTGGGCTACGACTTTCCCAAGGGCACGGTGATCGGTTCCGCGACTCAGCCGAATTTATTCGGCAACTAAGAGAAAATCATAGGGGAACTAATTATATTATTAGTTTAAATTGGGAGCTTTTTATGAAAATAAAGCATATCATTATGAATCTATTAATAATGCTTCTTTCAATAGTATTATTTTCCAGTTGTACTGCTAATTCAAAACACACGAGCAAAATTTCAGAATATAATTATAATGAAGATTTTTTTGAAAGTACACAAGATAGCAAAGAACAAACTACACAAGAACAAACTACACAAGAACAATCTACACAAGAACAAACTTTAAAGATGAACGAGACTGTTTCTACGACAGTCCAACCAAGCTCTAAAAGAGACTCAGTTTCAAAAACAGAGTCATCAACTAAAGAAATCAAAAAGAAAAAAACTGAGAAAAAGCCTATTGATATTCCAAGAGGATACTCTACACTCCAAGCATATTATTTGCACTGCACAGAAGACAAAACAATAGATGAATTGGAATCTCTGGCAAAAAAATGTGGATTATTTGTTAATAGATTAGCTTATACTTCACCCAACACAGGTGAGGATATTTATGTAGATCTTGAGGTTTCAGAAAAGAAGATAGAATATGAATTATATAAAGGCTTAAATTATGAATATGAGTGTGATTATATTCTTGTGAAATACGAAAAAAAAGGAGATCATCTTGGTTTTTCTGGAGCAGATTATAATTTTCTTAATAAAGTTGGAACGGTTGTTTTTGAACCGGATGGAATGATATATATAGATGGTAAAATAAAAGACGACAAATATTACATTATTAAAAAATCTATGTACGATCGTTCAGATCGTTATTATAATGCTAAAGAAGTAATGGATGCAGCAATTAAAGAATCGAAGAAAAAAAACTAATGGTAAAGGAATAAAAATGCGTTTAACGGAATATTGGAAGGATTACGAGTTGATCGACACCTCTGACGGCGAGCGGCTTGAACGCTGGGGCGATATTATCCTTATCCGTCCCGACCCTCAGATAATCTGGTCAACAGGAAAGAATAATCCCTTGTGGCGGCAGGCGCACGCGCGCTATCACCGCTCAAACAAGGGAGGCGGTCACTGGGAGACTTACAGGAAAATTCCCGACCGCTGGACAGTAAAATACCGCGATTTGACCCTGAATATCAAGCCCATGGGCTTTAAGCACACGGGAGTTTTTCCCGAGCAGGCGGTAAACTGGGATTTTGCCGCCGACAAAATCAAAGGGGAAAACCGTCCGCTTAAAATTTTGAACCTTTTCGGCTACACAGGCTGCGCTACGCTTGCTTGTATGAAGGCAGGCGCCATGGTGTGTCATGTTGACGCATCCAAGGGTATGGTTCAGTGGGCAAAGGAAAACGCCCGTTCAAGCGGAATTGCCGATTTGCCGGTGCGGTGGCTGGTTGACGACTGCGTAAAGTTTGTTCAGCGTGAGATCCGCCGCGGCAACCGTTACGACGGAATAATTATGGATCCGCCTTCTTACGGACGCGGTCCCGGCGGCGAGGTCTGGAAGCTTGAGGAACAGCTGTTTTCGCTTGTGACGCTGTGCAGGCAGGCTTTAAGCGACGACCCGGTATTTTTTATACTTAACTCTTACACCACCGGACTTTCGCCGGCGGTAATGGAGTATCTTTTGAGCGTGCTGCTGAAAAAGGACTTCGGCGGCATGGTATCAAGCGATGAAATAGGACTCAGGGTGACCGACACGGGACTTATATTGCCCTGCGGCACAACCGCGATCTGGGAGAAATCATAAATGGCTTTTATTTCAATTAAAAATCTGTGTTTTTCGTATGCCGAAGAAACCGACCCCCAACCGCATATAAACGCGGTAGACGATGTTTCGCTCGAAATCAGCGAGGGAGAGTTTTTGGCTGTGATCGGTCACAACGGCTGCGGAAAATCCACACTTGCCAAGCATCTCAACGCAATGCTATTGCCGGACAGCGGCAAAGTGTATGTTGACGGAGATGACACGGCTGACGAAGAAAAAACCTGGGACATCCGCGAAAAGGTTGGACTTGTGCTGCAAAACCCCGACAACCAGCTTGTCGCAAGCATTGTTGAGGAGGATGTAGCCTTCGGCCCCGAAAACCTCGGAGTGGATCCCGCGGAAATAAGACAGCGTGTTGACAGCGCGTTAAAGGCGGTGGATATGTATGAATACCGCATGCACGCGCCCGATAAGCTTTCGGGAGGTCAAAAGCAAAGGGTTGCCATTGCGGGAATTCTCGCGATCCGGCCCAAGTGCATTGTGCTTGACGAACCCACGGCTATGCTCGATCCGAGCGGCAGAAGCGAAGTTATGTCAACGCTGTTAAAGCTCAACAAGGAAAAGGGGATAACCATTGTGCTTATAACCCATTACATGGACGAGGCAGTGCTTGCCGACAGAGTTGTTGTAATGGACAGCGCAAAGGTGCTTACCGAGGGAACTCCCGGCGAGGTGTTTTCGCAGGTTGAGCTGCTTAAAAAGCACAGACTTGACGTGCCGCAGGCAGCGGAGCTCGCGCACAGGCTCAGAGGCTGCGGCGTAAAGATAGACCGCATTCCGCTTACAAGAGAGGACTGCGTAAAAATGCTTGAGGAGGCAATGAAATGAGTTGTATTCTTGAGCTTAAAAACCTCGGCTTTACCTACGGCAAGGATACGCCGTTTGAAAAGCGCGCGGTCAACAATGTAAATTTAAAGATAAACAAGGGTGAGTTTATCGGTATTATAGGTCACACGGGTTCGGGAAAATCCACACTTGTACAAATGCTGAACGGGCTTATCAGACCAACCGACGGACAGGTGCTGCTCGACGGAAGGAACATTTGGGAGGAGCCCAAGAAAATAAGAAATGTACGCTTCCGTGTGGGAATGGTTTTCCAATATCCGGAATACCAGCTTTTTGAAGAAACCGTTTACAGGGACATCGCGTTCGGAGCTGTAAACAAGGGGCTTACGGGCGACGAGCTCGACAAGGCGGTGCGCAAGGCTGCCGAGTTTGCCGGTGTTAAGGAAAGCCACCTTGAAAAGTCACCCTTCGATTTGTCCGGAGGCGAAAAGCGCCGGGCGGCAATTGCGGGAGTTATCGCAATGGATCCCGATGTGCTGGTGCTCGACGAGCCCACAGCCGGGCTTGACCCGATGGGACGCGAAATTTTGCTGTCGCAAATCGTAAATTATCACAAAATGCGCGGCAACACGGTTATTTTGGTGTCGCACACAATGGAGGACATTGCGCGCGTGGCGGATAAAATCATAGTGATGAATAAATCGGAGCTTGTTGCCTTTGAGGAAACAAAAAGTGTTTTCGCCCGCGGCGATATGCTGTCAAAAATAGGCTTGCAGGTTCCGCAGATCACAAATATAATGCAGGATCTAAAGCAAAAGGGCTTTGATGTGCCCGACGGCGTGCTGACTGTTGACGAGGCTTTGTCGGTGCTTACTCCCATGCTGAAGAAGGAGGGAGCTTAATGGTCAGGGACGTTTCTTTCGGACAGTATTTTCCGGGCAACAGCATTATTCACAAGCTTGACCCGCGCGGAAAAATACTTATGTTCATCGCCTATATAGTCATCATTTTTTGTGCCTTTAACTATGCTTCACTTGCAATAACAACCGCGTTTATCGCTTTTGTTTTGATTCTTACCAAAATTCCGTTTAAGTTTTATCTTAAAAGCTTAAAGGTAATAATATTCATAGTTATTTTCACCTCGGTTCTCAACCTTTTTTACGGAGCGGGTGAACCTCTTTGGCAGTGGTGGATCTTAAAGATCACGTGGGACGGAATCAACCGCGCCGTGTTTGTTTCAGTCAGGATCACCTGCCTGATAATCGCAAGCTCCTGTCTTACCTTCACAACCTCGCCCACAGAGCTTACCGACGCGATCGAACGGCTGATGAAGCCGCTAAAGGCAATTCATTTTCCGGTTCACGAGGTCGCGATGATGATGTCGCTCGCTCTGCGGTTTATTCCCACACTGCTTGAGGAAACCGACAAAATAATGTCGGCTCAGAAGGCAAGAGGCGCGAACACGGACTCGGGCAATATAATCAAACGTGTAAAGGCGCTTGTGCCTATACTTATTCCGCTGTTTGTGTCCGCGTTCAGACGTGCTTATGACATAGCTATGGCTATGGAGTGCCGCTGTTACCGCGGAGGAGCCGGAAGAACAAGGATGAAATCAATTCATATGGGCGCTCGGGACACTGTTTCGTTTATCGCGACAGCGCTTGTAATTGCAGGAGTAATTGTATGCAATATAATGATTCCGGCTGTGGTCTGAGAAATCTTTTGCTGACTATAGCCTATGACGGAAAGGCGTTTCACGGCTGGCAGATCCAGCAAAACGCCTACACCGTTCAGGAGGCGTTTCAAAACGCGCTTTCCAAAATTATCGGCAGCGGCTTTGATATAAAGGGCTGCAGCCGCACCGACAGCGGAGTACACGCCAATATGTATTGCGTCAGTCTGAAAACAACACATAAAATCCCGCCGCAGCGGCTTAAAGCTGCGCTTAACCGCTGGCTTCCGCTTTCGGTTGCCGTACTTGACTGCATCGAGGTGCCGCCGGACTTTCACGCGCGCTACAGCTGTAAGAGCAAGGAATATATTTATAAGATCTGGAACAGTGAAGTCCGTAATCCTTTTCTTGACGGATATGCCCTGCATTACCGTTACAATATTGACGAAAACCTGCTTAACAAGGCGGCGCAGGCTTATGTGGGACGGCACGATTTTACATCCTTCTGTACCCGTGACACCCGCGAAAAGGGTGATTTTACCCGGAATGTAAAAGCTTTTTCGGTTACGCGCGACGGCGATATGGTTGTCATGAGGGTTGAGGCTGACGGATTTTTATATAATATGGTAAGAATTATGGTGGGAACGCTGCTGAGAATTCAGCAAGGTAAGATCCCCCCGGACGGAATACCGTCGATCATAGAAAAAGAGGACAGGCAGTTTGCCGGACCGACCGCTCCTGCCTGCGGATTGTACCTTAATCAAGTTAACTATGAGTAAATGCTCATTTGGGAGTGAACAAATGTTTAACAAGATAAAAGGAAATTATAAAGATAAAAAGAAAAAAATAAAAGGCCGTTATGAGGAACGCAAAAAACAGAGCGACCGCAAGGTTTTAAGCTATGAGGATGTTCCCCTTGACGATTACGAGCAGGAAAAAACCGACCTTTCGCCAAAGGCGAAAAAAAGAATCGTGCTTGGGATCTGCGCCGTGCTGCTTGCCGGGCTGACAGTTCTGGCTTTTTCCAACAGGGACAAGCTTTCATGGGATAACCTAAGCGTTTGGTGGAATTATGACGTGCTTGGCAACGCGGGCAAGGGTTACCCGGTAAACATTGTCGGTTCAGAGGTCGAGGCGCGCAATTTCAGTGTTAACCAGGGAAGGGTAGCCTATGCTTCCGACACCTCGTTTATATCCCTTAACAGCTCCGGCAGCGAGGTCGCAAATGTTCAGCTGCGTTTTTCAATGCCTGTTATGAAATCAGCCGACAATAAGTTTTTGACCTACGGGATCGGCGAAAAAAGCTATCAGATCCACGATTACGACAAAAACCTGTTTTCGGGTGACGCCGATGGAATAATCTATACGGGCGACATTGCGTCTAACGGCGTTTACTGTCTTGTGAGCGAGGGCAACGGCTTTTTCAGCCAGTTGTGCGCCTATGACAAAAATAATAACCGTGTATTTAAATATTCTTTTTCGGAATTTTACATAACTTCCGTAGCGCTTAACAGCGACGGAACAAGATGCGTTGCCTGCGGAATGACTTCCGATAACGGCGCGGTAAAAACCGGCATTTATGTTCTTGATTTTAAGCAGGAAAAGCCGGTTTCGCAGTACAGCATTCCCGACGACGCGGTAATGGACTGCAAATACATCGGCGGTAACCGTTCGGTGTTTATCGGCGAAAAGTCTGCTTATGTCATTACCGACGGCAAGGAGGATTTTAAAACAGTCAGCTATAACGACAAGCTGCTTGTAAACTACTGTTTCAGTACTGCCGAAAACTCATTTGTGCTTGCGCTTTCAAAAAGCGGCGACGGAAGAAGCTGCACGCTGGTACGATACAATAACAGCGGAGACGAAACGCTGACGGTTGACAATCCCTACGGCGCAGAATCTCTTTCGGTATTTAAGGGTACAATAGCTGTGCTTGACGGCAATAATATTTACTCTTATAACAGCGAGGGCAAGCTTGTGTTTACAGGCGACGCCGGCACAGGCGCAAGAACAATGATCATGACAGCGGACAACAAGGCATATGTGCTGAGTATTAACCAGATAAGGCTTATTGACCTTGACAGATATTCGCCGGAGGCTTCCGGTGATTCCGCCTGATCGTAAAAATATAGATGGATATCCGCAGTTGATTTGCGGAGCATAGGAGAAAAAATGATTTCCGATATACTTATAATTTTACTGATTATATTTTTTGCCTTCTTAGGTTATAAGCGCGGACTTGCCTCAACGCTGTTAAACTTTGCGGCTGTAATCGCTTCATCAATTATATCAAGACTGCTGGCAAACGGACTGGCTCATTGGATTTACGACAGCTTTATTAAGCAAAGCGTAATAAACAGATTGCAGACTACCATTGATACTTACGGCGTTGACACGGCGGTAAACACCAGCCTTAACAGCGCGCCGGACTGGATCACCGGGCTGATAAAGCAGATCACCGGGCTGTTCGGAGTTACGATTAACGATGTTCAAAACGGAATCAAGCTGCCTGAGGACAAAACTCTTTCGGTTGTTCAAAGCATTGAACAACCAGTCGGAGAGCTTACGGTCGGCATTATTTCGCTGCTGCTGTCAACAGTGTTTTTTATCATTATTTTAGTGCTTTTAAAAATACTGGTTCGCAAGGCTTTGAGAGTGTTTGAAATTCCCGTTATCAGTCAGATCAATCATATTCTCGGAACTTTTACCGGACTTATAGAGGGTATAGTAATTGTGTTAATTGCCGTGAACATATTTTCTGTTGTCGTTATCACCGCTAATCCAAACGCGTTAAACAACAGCAGCTTCTACGGCAGCTTGTTTAACTTTTTTTGCTTTTTTAAGTAGTTTTTTCAGGGGGTAGAATAATGGAAAAAAATGAGTGGAGCTTCAAACCGGCGGATTTGGTGACCATACCGAATTTGCTGACATATTTAAGGTTTTTGCTTGTGGCTCCGTTTGTATATTTTTTTCTGAATAAGAATTATATAGCCGCCGCGATCTGCATAGGAGCTTCGGGGCTGAGCGATTGCCTTGACGGCTTTTTTGCAAGAAAGCTCGGTCAGGTAACTCCGCTCGGAAAAATACTTGACCCGATCGCCGACAAGGTAACTCTTGTCAGCGTTGCGGTTTGTATGCTGATCTATATGCCGTCGCTGCTGCCTATAATGCTTGTGATGATCGGCAAGGAGTTTTTTATGCTTTTGGGCGGGCTTATACTGTTGATCATGAAGGTTACTCCGCCGCCCGCAAGGTGGTACGGTAAAGTTGCAACACTGATTTTTTATATTTCGGTTTGCGTCATAATTTTCCTGAAGGCAGCCTTCAATATTCAAAACGAGAGTTTGATTATGTTTACATTTGTTGTAACCGCCGCGGCAATGGTTTTCGCACTTGTGATGTACGCCGTGCTGATTATAAAACAAATTAAAGCCGATAAAGAAAAATAAACAAGAAGAACGCGAAGTAAAAAAGCAACTGTTTTTGTAAAAGCTTAGCCTTCTCGCGAAATGCATAAGTTAAAAATATAATAAACGTAAAGAACGCGAAGTAAAAATATTGCAAAAATGTATTGATTAGGTTATAATATAAAAGCTAAATATTGTGTATGACAAGGGTTATACAGATAGGAGGAATATAATATGCTTTGCACCAGATGCGGAAAACGGCAGGCAGTCGTTTTCGTTTCAAATAATACACAGCAGGACGCTCCGACGGCAGGCTATTGCCTGACCTGCGCAAAGGAGCTTGGCATAAAGCCCGTTGAGGATTTGATCAGTAAGATGGGTATTTCGGATGAGGATCTTGAAACAGTTCAGGATCAAATGAATACCCTGATGCAGGGAATGGGCGAGGACGGCGATATGTCGCAGCTTATGGAACAGCTCGGCGCCGATAATCTTGCCGACCAAATGGAACAGTTTAGGGAAGAGGCTCCCGGAAGCGACGACGATGATTTTTCACACGGCGCGCCGGCTTTCCCGAACTTCTTTAAAAATATTTTCGGCGGAAACGCTCAAAATACCCAGAATCCCGGCGGACAGCAAACCGGTAAAAAAGAAAAGAAAGAAAAAAAGAGAAAACATATCAGCCTTTACTGCGAGGATCTGACCAGAAAAGCACGCGAGGGAAAAATTGACCGCATTGTCGGAAGAGATGTTGAAATCGCACGTATTATTCAGATCCTTTCAAGGCGTACCAAAAACAATCCGTGTCTTATCGGCGAGCCCGGCGTCGGTAAAACGGCTATTGCCGAAGGACTTGCGCTGCGTATTGCAAACGGCGATGTTCCTCAAAGGCTTAAGCATAAGGAGATCCAGCTTTTGGATCTTACTTCACTTGTTGCAGGAACACAGTTCCGCGGACAGTTTGAAAGCCGAATCAAGGGCTTGGTTTCCGAGATAAAAGAAAGCGGCAATATCATACTGTTTATCGACGAGGTTCATTCACTTGTAGGAACGGGCGACAGCGAAGGCACAATGAACGCCGCGAATATACTTAAACCCGCGCTTTCAAGAGGTGAGGTTCAGGTTATCGGTGCTACGACCTTTAACGAATACCGCAAATATATTGAAAAGGATTCCGCGCTTGAACGCCGTTTTCAGCCTGTAAAGGTTGGCGAACCTTCAATTGCACAGAGCATTGAGGTAATTGCCGGCGTAAAGAGCTATTATGAAAACCACCACCGCGTTGTTGTGGACGACGATATTGTCAGAAAAACAGTAGTTCTGTCCGAACGCTATATTACCGACAGGTTTTTGCCCGACAAGGCAATTGACCTTTTGGACGAAAGCTGTGCCTGCGCTGCTTTGAGAAACAAAAAGCTTGAGCACTGCGATAAACTCAGGGAGGACAAGGGCGAGCTGCTTCGCCGCAAGGATGACATTTCGAGCGCCGAAGAGGTAGATTACGAGAAGCTTGCAGAGGTTAATACCGAACTCGCGAAAATTGATTCGGAGCTTGAAAAGTTTGATCCCGACGAGCTTGTCGCACGCGTTACCGAGGAGGATATCGCAAAGGTTATCGAGCTTTGGACAGGAATTCCGGCTTCGAGAATACGCGAAAACGAGCTTGCTAAGCTTGCCGATTTGGAGGGCGAGCTCAAAAAGAAAATCATCGGTCAGGATGAGGCTGTTGAAAAGCTTGCAAGCGCAATTAAGCGCAGCCGCTGCCAGATCTCTCCGCGCCGCCGTCCGGCTTCATTTATATTCGTTGGTCCCACAGGCGTCGGTAAAACCGAGCTTGTTAAGGTGCTCAGTCAGGAGCTTTTTGATTCTCCCGAAACGCTGATCCGCCTTGATATGTCCGAGTTTATGGAAAAGCACAGCGTGTCAAAAATCATCGGTTCACCACCCGGATATGTGGGCTATGATGAGGCAGGTCAGGTGACCGAAAAGGTTCGCCGCCGCCCGTATTCCGTGCTGCTTTTTGACGAGATTGAAAAAGCTCATCCCGACGTTCTCAATATCCTTCTCCAAATCCTTGACGAGGGCAAGGTCACCGACGCGCACGGCAGAGCGGTCAACTTTGAAAATACCGTTATCGTTATGACCTCAAACGCGGGTTCGGCAGGCAGAGATTCCGCGCTCGGCTTTGGAAAAACTTCCGAGGAGGCTTCAAAGGAAAAGGTTATGAAGGCATTGTCCGATTTCCTTCGTCCCGAGTTTTTGGCGCGTGTGGACGAGGTGATCGTGTTTAATCACCTTACCGAGGAGAATTTTGACGAAATCGCAGGTCTTATGCTCAGCGAATATGTTCCCACGCTGGAGGAAAAGAAAATCAAGTTTACATACGACGACAAAGCGTGTAAATATCTTTCCCGAAAATCATGCGGAGGCAACAGCGGCGCACGTGACCTCAGAAACACCATACGCCGTGAGGTAGAGGAGAAAATCGCCAACGCTATGATCGAAAACGGCGAGGGCGGCTTGACCGCAATCAACGTTACCTCGGACGGCGAGCAGATTATTTTACAGATAATATAAGTCAAAAGGCTTTCCGCCATGTAAAAACGGAAAGCCTTTAAAATTTAAATAATTTTTTTGTTTTTTAAACCATTTATATTTTTGCGCCGTCTAAATAATAGAAAGAAAAAATTAAAAAAGTGTGACCGGAGTCTTGGGGAAGTTTGTCCTTTATACAGGTATCGGTATAATACATATTATTTGAGTTTGCGTTATTTCGGCTAAGTGTATTAAAAGCCAAATACCGGCTTTTAGTATAAACTGCCGCCGGGCAGATTATTTCACCAACCCCTCTCTTTATATTTTTTACGACGGCAGGGCGGAGCGATCCGTCCTGTTGTCGTTGTCTTACAAATATTTATTTTTTTGTTGCAGATTATTGTTATTTGTGTTAGAATATATATGCGTAAAGCGCACAAAATCCGATATTCTGAAACGGAGGAATTGTTTATGAAAAAGACATTAAAATTTACGTCACTCATTTTGGCACTTTCTTTTGCACTGTTTGCCTTTGCTTCATGCGGCGGCAATGCTTCAAGCTCCGGTACCGGAAGTTCTGACGCTCAAAGCAGCACCGTCCAAAGCTCGGATGCTCAAAGCCCGGCTACGGAAGCAGCAAAAACCGATGATGTTGATTATTCAAAGCCCGACCTCACTATTGAAGACGGCGACTTTGCCGGAATGGAAGCTTTTCTTGAAGACTGGGGCGAAAACAAGTGGGACGACAAGGTAATTAAGATTACCGGCATAAACGCCCGCAGAATGAGCAACTGCACGATTCAGGAAAAAGACGGAAACGGAAAAGGAAAAGGCTGCTCTTGGGCTATTATCGACGGAAAATTTCCCGACGATTATCCTGCCGACGACGCTAAGGTTACCGTAACCGGAGTTCTTCGTCTTGATAAAAACACTCTTGCGCGTATACTTGAAGTTCCTGCAGATCAGGTCAAGGTTCTTGAATAATTCTAATTTAGAAATTAAAAGCCGGTTCATAACGAGCCGGCTTTTGCTTATGAAAAAAGAAATGTCAGGACAGTGTAAGTCAATACGGTAATTAAAAGATAAATCAGGTGCCTGCGGCGTTCGGCGTACAGCAATCCGATAAACTCGCGCACAAAAGCATTTGGGAAAAAGTAAAGCTTTGTTTTTGCCGAAAGTCCGTGTGCCGCCATACCGACTCTTTTTGCAAGGGTATATCCCCTGAAAACATGATAGTTTGTGGTTGCAAAGGCAATGTGAACATCGTCAAGGCTTTCCACCTGTTTTTCAATAAGCTGCTTTGAAAACAGCATATTTTGATAAGTGTTAACGCTTTTGTCTTCGGGCAAAATCCGTTCTTCGGGAATTCCTTGTGAAATAAGATACTGCTTCATGCTTTCCGCTTCGGAAATCACCTCGTCGCTGCCCTGACCTCCCGACGGGACAAACACCGCGTGCTTTCCCGTGACCTCAAACTGCTTTTGCTCAAATTCAATAGCGCGGTCGATCCTGCCGCGAAGAATGGGTGTAGGCGTGCCGTCTTTGCGAATAGCACAGCCCAAGATTATAATGTAGTCAACATCATAGGGAATACTGTACCCGACCGCAAAAATCGAGCACAAAATTGTTGACAACAGCATGTTTACAAAATAACAGAAGATGTAAATAGCAGCAACTGATATTAGGGTGTAAATTTTTACCTCTAATTCGCCGCCTTCATAATCGTTTATGATCATTACTGCGATCGCAAAAAAACCGGCGATGATCGATAAACCCAAAAATATGCCGAGCAAATTAGGCAGTCTGAAACCCTCATGCTTTACCAGCCACAAATTGCTTATGCCTAACGCGATAGACAGCAGTAACAAAACGGGGAAAACTATTGCGGAATAAAGAAGCCCCTCAAACACAAAAAGCGAGACCAGTTCAAAGAAGCTTTCGACATTAAAGCTGTGGTTTAACAAAAACGGCAGGGCGATAAAAGAGATTATCGTACCCAAAACATACAGCATCAAACCGCCTAAAGCTACCATCGAATAGGAATAGCGCCCGCTTCTTGTCCTTTCAAAAAAGGACATTCCGAGTATGATCAGCAAGGTAACAAGGTTAATAAAGAAGCACGGTAACAATACCTCGTATCCCGAAAAGTTGTCATTTGTTCTGTCATATATAACGTTGAACGGCAGCACGGTAAAATAAAACTGCTCATCGAACGGTTCCGATCCGTCTTCATACGTATAATGGCAAGTAACCGCTGTGTCTCCCATGCTTTTGGCTTTTATGGTAATTGCATCGAAATCGCTGCCATACTTATTTTTAATACCGAAAGTTTCAAACGATAATATATCTTCGTCCATAATTTCGACCTTTATATCGGTGAAGTTGCATTCCGGATCAGCGTAAAAAGTGACAAAAGTATATGTTTGTCCGTTTACTATAATGTAAACCAAAGAAAAAACAAGTGTTGACAATAAAATTGCAAAAAGAACAAAAACACGTTTTTTCTTATTTTTCAGTCTTCCTATCATATTAGAACCTCAATAAAAGATGTTATATGAGTATTTTATACTATATTAAGTAAAAATGCAAATAAATATTTAAAATTTCGCGACATTGGCGGGAATGTTGACAACGGCGTTTTAAGATATTAGAATATTTATCAGAATAGGTACGAGAGGATAATTTGATGCCGCTGCAGTTTAGTCAGAAAAACAAGACAAATCAATACAATAAAATGACAAAAACGCCTGTTTCACGGCTTGTTCTTGCTTTGTCGGTGCCTGCGATCGTATCAATGCTGATAACTAATGTGTATAATCTTGCGGACACCGCCTTTGTGGGACAGCTCGGCACAAGCGCGAGCGGAGCCGTAGGTATAGTATTTGGGTTTATGTCGATAATCCAGGCAGTTGGCTTTATGTTCGGAAACGGGGCAGGCAGCATACTGTCAAGAGCATTGGGCGCGAACGATAAGGAAAGCGCGTCGATCCATGCTTCGGTCGGATTTTTCTCGTCCTTTTTGTGCGGTATTCTGATCAGCGTTACCGGTTTTATCTGGCTTGACAATATCGTAATGTTCCTCGGCAGCACGGAAACCATTGCTCCCTACGCCAAGACCTACATTTTTTACATATTGATCTCAACGCCGTTTATGAGCTCAAGTCTGACGCTAAACAACCTTTTGCGTTATGAGGGCAAGGCTTTTCTCGGAATGATAGGGCTTATGACCGGCGCGGTTCTGAATATGCTCGGCGATCCTGTTTTAATGTTCGGCTTGGGACTGAATATCGCCGGAGCCGGATTATCCACCGCTATCAGCCAGTTTATAAGCTGGGGCGTTTTGCTTATGATGTTCCTCAGCGGAAAAACCGAAACAAAAATAAGCTTTGGTTACGCTTCAAAGGTAACTTGGGGAATAATAGGCGACATTGTCGCAACGGGTTTTCCGAGTATGCTCAGACAGGGCTTGAACAGCCTGACGACCGTGCTTCTCAACGCCGAATGCGCGGTTTACGGCGACGCGGCAGTCGCGGCAATGAGCATTGTTTCGCGTATTATTTTCTTTGCTTTTTCTATATCGCTGGGAATAGGTCAGGGCTTTCAGCCTGTTGCCGCCTTTAATTTCGGCGCGGGCAAATACTCGCGGATCAGAAAAGGCTATTGCTTTACAGCGCTGATTTCGGAAGCTATAATTATATTCGGCTGCGCTTTGCTGATTATTTTTTCCGGAAGCTTGATCGCCTTGTTCCGCGATGATCCCGAGGTTATCAAAATCGGAACAAGGGCGCTTGTGTTGCAGTCCTTGGCTATGCTTGTTTTGCCGCCGTGCATGACAACCGAAATGCTGCTTCAAAGCACAGGCAAAAAGCTCGGCGCGTCCTTGCTTTCGGCAATAAGAAGCGGACTTTTGTTTATCCCGAGTCTGTTGGTTTTGTCGGCTGTAAGGGGACTTAACGGAATACAAGAGGCTCAGCCCGTTTCGCTTTTGCTTTCGGTTCCGTTTACTGTTGCCTTTGCGGCGGATTTTTTCAAAAAGCTTCCAAAGCAGGATCAATAAAATACAAGGGTTGATTTTGCAGGCTTTTCGAAAATAATAAAATATTTTGAACATAAAATAAGGCGGCTTCATAAAAACGAGCCGCCTTGCTAAATGATTGGTTTATCTTATAAAATGCGTCGGGATCCACGTTTCTTTTTCGGGGAGTCCGAATTTTTCTTTTCCGAGCCCGATGCTTTTCATCAAAAACGTCATATTGTCCGCCAGCGCACGCATAGTCTGCAAGCCCTCGGCGTCCTGATTTGCTTCGCCCGGAGCTCTTCCGTGAACGCTGTTCCAGTATTGGCTTGAAGCCAGTGGCATTCCGCAAATCGTAAAATACTTGTTCAGCTCGTCAAAGGTCGCGGACAGACCTCCGCGCCTTGCTGCTACGACCGAAGCTCCCACTTTCATCCTTTTGTCAAAGTGGGTTGAGTAGAACAGTCTGTCCAAAAACGCCACAAGCGTAGCGTTGGCTGAGGCGTAGTAGACAGGGGAGGCAACAACCAGACCGTCGGCCTGTTCAAACTTAGGCGCGGCAAGATTGACCTCGTCGTCAAAAACGCACTTGCCCTTTTCATAGCAGCTTCCGCAGGCTATGCAGCCGCGTACCGCCTTGCTGCCGATGTGCAGGGTTTCGACCTCGACGCCGTTTTTTATAAATACCTTTTCCATTTCGTTCAGCGCAACCGCGGTGTTGCCGTTTTTGTGCGGAGAACCGTTAATCATAAGCACTTTCATAATTCATTCACTCCGGTGATCATAGTATTTTATCTTATCGTTTACAGTTTCGCCTATTTAACATATTTGTCAAAGGCTTCCTTAACCTTGTCCTTTTGGTCGCAAATTATCAGCGCGGTATAATTGCCCTTTGAGGTGATTTCGGTCTTGTTTTCGTCGGCTCCTATGGCTTTTGCGTGGCTTTTTAACGAGTTTGCAAGAGCTTCGGAGTCAGATTCATTTTTAAGCTCAATTACCGCAATTTCATACGGCATTCCTGTTTCTTCATAAGACCAAAAGTAGCTTTTAACCTTTGAATAGTCAAAATCGCAATGCTTTTTAAACTTTTGTTCGGCATTATCCTCGTCGCTGCTTACGGTCATCATTATCGGAAGCGTTTCGTCTGCGGTAAGCATTTTTTGACTTAATTCAAACATATCGGCAAAAACAGTTTTGGAATTTTGGTTGGCGCAAGACGCTAAAGCTAACGCGCCGGCAAGTAAAAGCGCTATGGCAATAATCTTTTTCATAATGGTATACCTCCATTTTTATGATACCATATTCGCTCGGATAAATCAATCGGATAAACCGGGAAGATACCATTTTAACGCTTCTTTTTTGCCAAATCCGTTTTTGCACAAATAGTTTATTCCGTCGGCGCTGACGCCTTCGCAGTTGTTTTCTCTGCCGTAATTGTCCGAAAAGCAGTCCCACGGCGAGGCGGCGGAAATAATATAATTATATTTGTCCGAAATTTGAGTTGAACCGTTTGAGCATTTACAAACGGGGATGTATAGAATCCTGCCATTTGTGTATAATAATTCCGATTTAGAATTATATCCCTTGAGGATCCTGTTGTATAATTCTTTATCAGAAATTTTATTTTCGGTATAAGCGTGCCCTGTATGAATGTTTGTGTTAATAATATCTGTAACCGCTTGAATAGCTTCGTCGCAGAAACCGCTGTCGCAAAAGGCGTATGCCGCGTTACAAACAGCTTCGGCGCTGTCCTTTTGGGGCTTCTGTGTTTTTGCCGGGCTGCTGAAATTCAGTGATACAACAGGGAACAGCGCCATGGCGGTAAAAAAGCATAATAGCATAAAAAGCCTGCGTTTCATTTAAAATACCACCTTTTTAACAATAAAAATAGCTATATATTTGTTTTATTATTCAGTATTTCTTCTTGACAATATGGTACATTTGGCTTAAAATATTATATGTACGCATTTTAGCAAAGATAACTTAAATTAAAATCAGGGTGGAGACTATTTATGAAAGTAAAATATTCTGTATTCCCGTTTATTCCGGCTTTCCTTGCCATGATGTTTCTCAAGCTGATGAGTCTTTTCGGGCTTGACGGCAACGGACTTTTCCTCGGAATGAACGCAATGAACATCACTTATACCGTAATCGGTATTGCGATCGGTCTTTTCGTCGTTTGTGTTATCATGAACATATTTGACCGTAAGACCGCTCCGGTTTATCCTGTTAAGAAGAATGTTTTTGCCGGTGTTTTGGCACTTTTGGGCGGAGCGTCGATTATTGCGGCTTCCGCGGCAAGATTTTCGGCTGCTCTTTCAAACAGCATTGACAGCGAGTTTTATATGATGATAATCATCTGCGCTGTATTCTCGCTTCCCGCGGGTGTTGCGCTTATGCTGATTTCCAAGGTGCATTTTCAGGGCAAAAGCATAGTTTCCAATATTTCGATATTGTTTGTTTTCCCGTCATTGTGGGGATGCTCCGAGCTTGTTTCTGAATTTTTGATGGCTACCAAGGCTTCCATCTATTCAAGAGACTTAACCTCAATGTTCTGCTATATTTTCCTTACTCTTTATTTGTTCTCCAACTCTATGATCGTTTCGAGAATAAAGGGCAGAAACCCTGTTAAAGCCTGCTTTATTTACGGCTTGCCTGCTGTAGCGGTAAGCGTAGTGTTCGGCGTTTACGAGGTTCTCCGCCTTGCAAAAGAGGGCTTTGAGTATTCGGCAATGCTTGCCGCTGTTCAGTTTATTATTCTCGGCTTGTACGCAATGTCGTTTATTATCGAGCTGTACTCAAATTCATACACAAAGGACGAGTTCGAGGTTATTGACGGTCTTCCCGCCGATGACAAAACCTTGAACCGTATCAGATCACAAAAGAAGATTACCGATGAAGATATTGCAATACTTGACCGTTCCGAGAGCGAGAAGCAATACATCGACACAGCTTCTTATGATGATTTGGTATTCTCTGAAAGATCAAAGGATGACGACCTTGATACCGAAGAGGACAGCGGTTATATGTCAACAACCAAGGGCATGGATGACTTTATAATGGGCTATTCGGTAGATGAAGATGAAGACGAACCTATTCCGTACTTTACCAAGCACGAACAGGAAAATATTCAGGCTCCTCTTACAGTTCCGTATGATGACGAAACCGATGAAAACAGCTTGAACGAAAAGAAGTCAAAGAAGGCTGAGAAAAAGTCTGTTTCGGATGCTCAGCGTATGCTTGATAAAGCGAAATCCGCCGGACATAGCTCAAAAGAGAAGAAGGCTAAGAAAGCCGAAAGGGTAAAAGAAGAAACCGCTTACGATACCGCAGAAGAGCAGACTGATAAACAAAACTCCGCGGCAGAAGATGATGACTACTACGAGCGCAGACTTAATGAGATCAATGATCTGAATCTCGGCAAGGCGACAGCCTTACCTCGATTTATTTGTACAATCTGACGAAAAATCTTGCTGCGCAATCCGCACACCTGAATTATGCGGTATTGCCTTGACTTTGTCAAAACAGAGTGTTATTATATTTTTAACGGCTAAGATAAGGACAACAGCCGCCATGATCCGATTTCAGAGAGTGAAGCAAAGGCTGAAAGCTTCATATTCGGACTTGCGTCTTACCGCCTTTGAGCCTTGCGCAGGAAATGGCGCAACGTGTTCCGCGTTAAGGAGAATGAGGGTTTTTATACTAATACCAAATAAAAAGCAGACGATTTTTACGATCTGTTTTTTCAGGAATTAGTATTAACCGAACTTGGGTGGAACCACGAGTAAATTCGTCCCAATACCTTTCGCGAGGTATTGGGATTTTTATATTTCACGCAGATAGGAGAATAATAATGATTAATGTTGAGTTAAAGGGCGGCGTTGTAAAAGAGTTTGAAAACGGCGTAACGCCTGCCGAAATCGCTAAATCAATTGGCATGGGACTTTACAAAAGTGTTTGTGCCGCGAGGGTAGACAATGAGGTAAAGGATTTAAGAACGCCTCTTGACAGGGACTGCAAGCTTGAGCTTTTGACCTTTGACGATCCCGACGGAAAGCATGCTTTCTGGCATTCCGCCTCGCACGTTCTTGCCCAGGCGGTTAAAAGACTTTATCCGAACGCTAAGTGCGCAATCGGCCCGGCTATAGAAAACGGCTTTTATTATGATTTTGACGTTGAAAAGCCTTTCTCAAATGAGGACCTGCAGAAAATCAAGGCGGAAATGAAAAAGATAGTTAAGTCAGGCCTTGAAATCGAGCGCTTTGAGCTTCCTGCGGACGAAGCGGTGGCAAAGCTTACCGAGATGAACGAACCCTACAAGGTTGAGCTTGCCTCGGAACACAGCGGCAAGGGCGAGAACATCAGCTTTTATAAGCAGGGTGAATTTACCGATCTTTGCGCGGGTCCCCATCTTATGAGCGTTGCTCCCATTAAGGCTGTTGAGCTTACAAACTGCACAGGCGCCTATTGGAGGGGCGATGCGGACAAGGCTCAGCTTTGCCGTGTGTACGGTATCGCTTTTCCGAAGGCCTCCATGCTTGAGGAATATTTGAAGATGATGGAAGAAGCGAGAAAACGCGACCACAACAAAATCGGCCGCGAGCTCGGGTTCTTTACCACTGTTGATTACATCGGTCAGGGACTGCCTATCCTTCTTCCCAAGGGCGCAAGAGTTATTCAGCTTTTGCAGCGCTTTGTTGAGGATACCGAGCAGAAGCTCGGCTGGCTGCTCACAAAAACTCCCTTTATGGCGAAAAGTGATTTGTATAAAATCAGCGGCCACTGGGATCATTACAAGGACGGAATGTTTATTCTCGGCGATCCCGACGCCGAGGATGAAGGCGAGCTTTATGCCCTGCGTCCCATGACCTGCCCGTTCCAGTATCAGGCTTATCTTAACGAGCAGCGTTCCTACCGCGACCTTCCGCTTCGTTACAACGAAACCTCAACACTGTTCCGCAACGAGGCTTCGGGCGAAATGCACGGTCTTATTCGTGTGCGTCAGTTTACTATTTCGGAGGGACATCTCATGTGTACTCCCGAACAGCTCGAAGACGAATTCAAGAGCTGCGTTGAGCTTGCTACCTATATGCTTAAAACTCTCGGTCTTTACGAGGATGTAAGCTACCGCTTCTCACAGTGGGATCCCAACGACCGTGAAAAGTATATCGGCACACAGGAAGAATGGGACGAAGTTCAGGGCATGATGGGCAAAATCCTCGATCACCTTGAAATCCCCTACAAAATCGGTATCGGCGAGGCTGCGTTCTACGGCCCGAAGCTCGATATTCAGATCAAAAACGTTTTCGGCAAAGAGGATACGCTTATCACGATCCAGATCGACCCGATGATCGCCGAAAAATTCGGCATGGAATATGTTGACCGTGACGGCGTTAAAAAGCATCCGTTCATTATCCACCGCACTTCGATCGGATGCTATGAAAGAACTCTTGCGCTGCTCATTGAAAAATACGCCGGAGCTTTTCCGCTGTGGCTCGCTCCCACTCAGGTTAAGCTGCTTGCCGTTGCCGACAGACATCTTGATTATGTTTACGACGTTAAGAAGAAGCTCGAGGCCGAGGGTATGCGCGTGGAGGTTGACGGCAGAAGCGAGAAAATCGGCTATAAGATCCGCCAGGCTCAGCTTGAAAAGGTTCCTTATATGTTTATTATCGGTGACAAGGATATTGAAGCGGGAACAGTTTCGGTTCGTCACAGAAAAGAAGGCGACCTCGGCGCAATGAAGCTTGAGGAGTTTGTCGCAATGGCAAAAGAGGAAATTGATACAAAGCAAATTAAGTAAGCAGGTGTAATATGGGACTTACCCCGTCCGAGAAAAAGCGGTATAATGAATCAAAAAAACGGCGCAAACAGGCATATGAATCCTATGAAACGGGAAAAATCAAGCCTATAAGGTCATATGGCAAGGTCGTTGCCGCCCTCGCCGCGGTAATTGCCGCCGCGATCATTGTTTTGGTTTTTGTTGTGATAAAACAGACCGGTCAGGACGGAAAGTCCTCTGCTGTTTTGGCAAATGAATCGCATGATTCCGCCGAGCTTTTAAGAATTGTCAGCTCGCGATACCCGATTGAAAAGGACGAGGTTCCCAAGCTTGCCGGTTTTGGCGGCTTTAAGGTAAACAGCATAGTTTTGCCGGATTTAAATGATATGGTTGACTCGGCGGCCAAAAAGGGTATAACGCTGAAAATAAAAAGCGCTTATTTGAGCTATGATGAGCAGGAAAAACTGTTTGAGAAAAAGCTTGACGAGGTAAAGAAAAATAAAAAATATTCCCGTGTCAAAGCCGCGGCGGTTGCTTCGGCGGATGTAAGCAAGGCGGGCGAAAGCGAAGCTCAGCTTGGCATGCTGATCGATTTTGACGTAAGCGACTCAAAAACCAAGGCTTTTTTGGAACGCGAGGGAATAAACTTCGGCTTTGTTTTGCGGTTTCCCAAAGAAAAAGAGGAATTAACTCATCACAATTACTCACCCTCGCTGTACAGGTATGTAGGAAAGGATTTTGCTGAAAAAATGCGGACTTTGAATATGTGCCTTGAAGAATTTGCCGACTATGAGGCGGACAGTTGATTTGATTTACGGCAAAAATAAAATATTTTTAAAAAACACTTGCATTTTGTAAACAAATGTAGTATAATCAATCTGTTATTTGTGTAAAGTAAGTAGGTGAAAATAATGAAAGAAAATATCCATCCTAAGTATGAGCAGACAACAATTACTTGTGCTTGCGGTAATGTTATTGAAACAGGTTCAACAAAGAAGGACATTCGTGTTGAAATTTGTTCTAAGTGTCATCCTTTCTACACCGGAAAGCAGAAGCTTGTTGATACAGGCGGACGTGTTGACAGATTCAAAAAGCGTTTCAATATCGAAAAGTAATTTCATTTTTCAGACTACAAAGGCGGCACTTCGTGCCGCCTTGTTTTCACTTTTATACTAAGTATTTATTTTTTGAGGTTCCTATGTCTGACAGCTACAAAACCGTAAAAACAGAATCAAGCGGTGAGTTTGTTGAAAAACGTTCAAGGTTTATCGGTTATTGCAAGCCCGTAAAAACCGAGGACGACGCAACCGCGTTTATCAACAAAATACGTGCCGCGCACTGGGACGCACGTCATAATGTTTACGCTTATTCATTGCGTGAGGGCAATCTGCGCCGTTACAGCGACGACGGCGAGCCTTCGGGCACGGCGGGAATGCCCGTGCTTGACGTCATAACGAAAAACGGAGTTTATGATGTTTGTGTAGTGGTAACGCGATACTTCGGCGGTGTTTTGCTCGGAAAGGGCGGGCTTGTCCGCGCTTATTCCCAGGGAGCCAAGCTTGCGCTTGAGGCAGGTCAGGTTATTAAGATGCAAAGCTGTCTTTTGTGCTCGCTCTGCTGCAATTACAATCAGTACGGAAAGGTCAGCGCGGTCGTTATGGATTCTGACGGCGTGATCGACGATACCTTGTATGAAGCGGACGTTGTTATTAAGTTTCATATGCCGCCCGAGCTTTTACCGGCACTGAACAAGAAGCTTGCCGATATTACGGCAGGTGAGGTGCAGGCACACGGAAACGAAGAAAAATATTTTGTTTTTGAATAAATTTTTAAAAAATTAAAGGATAAAATACAATTTTGGCGTAAAAAGATAATAGGAAGGCGAAAGGAGGAGTTCAATGGCGTTTCCTGAAAGCTTTTTGCAGGAGCTAAAGCTGAGAAACGATATAACCGAGCTTGTTTCGTCGTACATCACGCTGAAACGGCGCGGCAGAAATATGGTTGGCTTGTGTCCGTTTCACGGCGAAAAAACTCCTTCATTCAATATCTATACCGAAAACGGCTCGTTTTATTGCTTCGGCTGCGGAGTGGGCGGCGATGTAATTACCTTTGTGATGAAGATGGAAAATCTTGATTATGTCGACGCTGTTAAGTTTTTGGCTCAGCGCGCCGGAATGGATATGCCCGAGGATTCCTATGACGACAGCATGAGCAGGCTGAGAACCCGTATTTATGAGGCAAACCGCGAGGCGGCGAGGTATTACTATAAAATTTTGAATTCGCCCGACGGAAAAAGCGGACTTGATTATTTTCACGGGCGAATGCTTACCGACCGTACGATCCGTCATTTCGGGCTCGGCTTTGCCGACGATGACTGGAGCTCGCTTTGCGATTATCTTATAGGAAAGGGTTTTTCAAAAAACGAACTTGTAGCGGCTAACCTTGCCGTCAGACAGCGCAACGGCAAAGGTGTGTACGACAGATTTCGCAACCGCGTAATGTTTCCGATCATTGACCTCAGGGGAAATGTTATTGCCTTCGGCGGACGAATTATGACCGACGAAAAGCCAAAATACCTTAATACCTCTGACACTCCGGTTTTTAAGAAAAGCGACAATCTTTTTTCGCTTAACAATGCAAAAAATACCGGCTCGCGCACACTGATTCTCTGCGAGGGCTACATGGATGTCATAGCCGTGAATCAGGCAGGCTTTCAAAACGCGGTGGCAACATTGGGAACGGCTCTTACAAAGGAGCAGGCTATGCTTATAAAGCGTTACGCCGACGAGGTCGTCATTTGTTACGACAGCGACGAAGCAGGTCAAAAGGCAACCGCGCGCGCTATTCCCATTTTACGCAGCGCAGGTCTGCTTATAAGAATTCTGACTTTGCCGAGCGGTAAGGATCCCGACGAGTTTATTAAGTCAAAGGGAGCCGACGGTCCCGAAGCGTTCAGAGCTTTAATCGAAAAAAGCGGAAACGATGTTGAATACAGGCTTCAAAAGCTAAGAAGCAATTACAACCTGAACACTCCTGACGGCAGAGTCCGTTTTTTGGAGGAAGCCGCCAAGGTTATAGCTGCAATTTACAGTCCCATAGAACGCGAGGTTTACATATCAAAGCTTTGCAAGGAGTTCGAGATAAGCAAGGATTCCTTTCAGCGTCAGGTCAATTCGATTACACGGCGCAAAAACAGGGAAGACAGAAGAAACGAAGTCCGCAAGATCCAAAATGATTTAAGCGGCAGGGGTGACAGGCTCGACACGGAGCACGTCAAAAAGCCGAGAAGCTCCTCGGCTGAGGAGGCTTTGATTGCTTATCTCATAAAAAATCCCGATTCGGTTGGATATATCAACGAAAGGTTAGAACCGGAAAGATTCCAAAATGAGCTTATGAAGCGGTATTATTCCTATTTTTCGGACAGAATAAGCCAAGGTCTTGATCCGCTGAACAACCTTACCGCCGATTTTTCGGAGGACGAAAGGTCGCGCGTTTATAAAATATTGTCCAAACACAGCACGATAGCGGAAACGCGAAGCGCGCTTGATGAATACATTAAAACCATAAACGAAGAAAGCAGAAAGTTGAATAAAAAAGATTTATCAAATATGACTGCCGAGGAAATTCAAGAATATTTGAATTCCGGGATGTAGTCGCCTGAAAGGAAGGATAGTATGCCGCAGGAAAAGAAATCTATAGTAAGAGAACTGGTTGAGCTTGGAAAACAAAAGGGACAGCTTACAAACCAGGATATTCTTGACGCTATAGGAGAGCTTGACATAGATCCGGAAAAGCTCGAAAAACTGTATGACACGATCGAATCGCAGGGTATTGAGATCGTCGAAGACCTTGAGGATATCAAGATTGACGATATTGAGCTCGGCATTGTTGAGCACAAGGACGAGGACGGCACGACTACAACATCTGAACAAAGCATGACGATCGACGATCCGGTCAAGGTTTACCTCAAGGAAATAGGACGTGTTCCTCTGCTTACAAGCGAGGAAGAGGTCGAGCTGGCAATCAGGATATCCGACGGCGACGTAACCGCCAAGCAGCGCCTGAGCGAGGCAAACCTCAGACTTGTGGTAAGCATAGCAAAGCGTTACCTCGGCAGAGGAATGCAGTTTTTGGATTTGATCCAGGAAGGCAACCTCGGACTTATCAAGGCTGTGGAAAAGTTTGACTACACCAAGGGCTTTAAGTTTTCAACCTACGCCACATGGTGGATCCGCCAGGCTATTACAAGAGCTATCGCCGACCAGGCACGCACGATCAGAATTCCAGTTCATATGGTTGAAACCATCAACAAGGTCAAAAAGGTTCAAAGCCAGCTTCTTCACCAAAACGGTCACGAGCCTTCGCCCGATGAGATCGCCGAAGAAATCGATATGCCGGTTGACAAGGTTCGCGAGATAATGCGCGTTGCCCAAGAGCCTGTTTCTCTTGAAACACCGATAGGCGAGGAGGAGGACAGCCACCTCGGAGACTTCATTCCCGATAATGACGCTCCGGCACCTGCCGACGCTGCTTCGCACACAATGCTCCGCGAACAGCTTTCCGATGTGCTGTCAACCCTAACCCCGAGGGAAGCAAAGGTGCTTAAGCTCCGCTTCGGTCTTGAGGACGGCAGAAGCAGAACCCTCGAGGAAGTAGGCAAGGAGTTCAACGTTACACGTGAGCGTATCCGCCAGATCGAAGCAAAGGCGCTCAGAAAGCTCCGCCACCCGTCAAGAAGCAGAAAACTCAAGGATTATCTTGATTATTAATTTTCTTTATTTGAATTATGTTTACTTTTGAAGAAGTCGCCGAAATGCTCGACGAAATCGCGGACAGCATGCCTTACGAGCTGTACCGTGACCTCAACGGAGGTCTTTCGCTGCTGCCGCAGTCCAAAATTCACCCTATGGCAAAAAATAACGACTTGTTTATTCTGGGCGAATACATACGCAATTCGCTCGGCAACGCCATTGTGTTCTATTACGGCTCAATTATGCGCATTTACGGAAACTGCACAAGGGAAGGACTCTATAATCAGCTTGTAAAAATACTTCACCACGAGGTACGCCACCACAACGAGTACCTTGCCGGTGTGGACGATTTGGGAGACTGGGACAAGGAGCAGATCCGTAAATATCTTGAACGTTAATAAATTTACGCGGTGTTATCCGGTTTACGGGTAGCACCGTTTTTTCTTTATTAGAAATATAATTGCCGGGCTTCGCTGTTTATCCGTGTTGTATAAACAAATTTTGTTAAAACGAACGGCAGAGGAAATCGAAGATGTTATTTTATCGTCAAAATACACTAAAAATGGCTTGAATTTTCTACAGGAAAACAGGCAGGAGAAAAATGTAATTTCTATTTTAGAATTAAATAATGTACTGTTTTGTGATAAAATATTATAATAAATGTGCTTATCAGGAGGCATTATATTGCTTTTAAAAAAAATTCTGACAGGAGTATTAACATTAGCTATGTTTACAGGTGTAGTATCAACAGATTTGCAGGTCGTCGGCGCGGCTGACTACAAGGCTTATGCCGCCGAGCTTGACAAGCTTGCTTATGACGGGGATGATTTGGGCGCAGAGTATTCAAAGGATTCCACGACCTTTAAGGTCTGGTCGCCCAAGGCGGATGAAGTAAGTCTGGACATTTACGACGACGGTTCCGACAGCAAATCAATTAAAACCAAAAAGATGACTCTCGACAAAACCACAGGTGTTTGGGAGGCGACAATTCCGGGAAATCTTGCCGGAAAATATTACACTTACACCGTTACCCACGGAAAAAGTGTGAAACAGACGGGCGACGTTTATGCCCGTGCCTGCGGTGTTAACGGAAAGCGCAGCATGGTAGTAGATCTAAGCAAGACCAATCCCGAAAACTGGGAAGCCGACAACCATGTTTATGTTGCACAGCAGACGAACGCCAGCGTATGGGAAATTTCCGTAGCAGACTTTTCTTCTTCTCAGTCAAGCGGCGTTTCTCAGAAAAACCGCGGCAAATTCACAGCGTTCACCGAGAAAAACACAACGGTTGACGGTATCCAGGGAGGCACGCCTACCTGCGTCGATTACCTCAAGAAGCTCGGCGTAAAATATGTTCAGATCATGCCGATGTATGATTTCGGTTCGGTTGACGAAAGCAAGGACATAATGAAGCAGTACAACTGGGGTTATGATCCTGTTAACTACAACGTGCCCGAAGGCAGTTTTTCGACCAATCCCAAGGACGGCAACGTTAGGATCAATGAATGCAAGCAGATGATCCAGGCGCTTCACAGCGCGGGAATAGGTGTTATTATGGACGTTGTTTACAACCACACCTACTCAACCGATTCCTGGTTCCAATACACTGTCCCCAATTATTATTACAGA
This sequence comes from uncultured Ruminococcus sp., assembly GCA_902792105.1. Lineage (GTDB taxonomy): Bacteria > Bacillota > Clostridia > Oscillospirales > Acutalibacteraceae > Ruminococcoides. Next base: position 40,167 of record CADAYK010000006.1, on the reverse strand, counting down.
ATGAACGACGACGGAACATTTTCCGACGGCTCGGGCTGCGGCAACGATACCGCTTCGGAGCATTTGATGTTCAGAAAATATATGATAGATTCCGTAACCTATTGGGCTAAGGAATATCATATTGACGGCTTCCGTTTTGACCTTATGGGACTTCACGACGTAACCACAATGAACCAGATCCGCAGTGCTCTTGACCATCTTTATCCGGACGGAAGCGGAAAGCGCATTTTGATGTACGGCGAGGCGTGGAACCTTGAAACAAACTGCGACGAAGGTACTCTGCTTGCCAATCAGAATAATCTTAATCAGCTTGACAACCGCATAGGCGCGTTCAACGATACGATCCGCGATGCGATCAAGGGCAGTGTTTTCGGAAACGAGCCCGGATTTGTCCAGACCGGCAAGAGCCGTTCGGGTATCAAAAACGGCTTTTTGGGAATGAGCGTCGGCAACTGGGCAAACGTTCCCACACAGTGTGTTAACTACGCTTCCTGCCACGACAACGAGGCTTTGTATGACAAGCTCGTTGATTCGGTGCTTGACAATAAGGAATACCGCAAACGCAACGACAAGCTTGTCAATATGAACAAGCTGTCTGCGGCAATTGTTTTCACCTCTCAGGGCATTCCGTTTATTCTCGGCGGCGAGGAGTTCGCGCGAAGCAAGGACGGCGACGAGAACTCTTATGCTTCCAGCCGTGAAGAAAACCAGCTTGACTGGAATAACCTTGACGAATACAGCGATCTTGTTCAGTATTACCGCGGCCTTATGAAAATCCGCGAGACGTTTGCCGCGTTCAACGATCCCACCGCCATGACCGCAAACAATATTGTTTCACTTGATAATCTTCCGTCGGGAGTTTGCGCTTACACCGTACCTAACACCGAGAGCAAAAAGTGGGACAAGGTCACCGTTATCTTTAACGGCTCGGACAGCGAGCAAAACATTACCGTAAACGGAGAATGGATCAAGATCGCCGACGAAAATACCGCCGGACTGAGGAACCTCGGCACCTGCTCGGGAAGCGTAAAGGTTGCCGCTCATTCCGCCGCAGTTCTTGTTGATAAATCAAGCTATGAATCCGCCGGTATCGAGGATTACGAGGGCGCTGTGGTTATCAATTACTACAACGACAAAAACAAGGAAAAAATCAAAACCCAGGTTGTAACCGACGACATTGGCGCAAGCTATGATGTTTCCAAAATAGTTCAAAGCCTTGACTATGATATGAAATCATCAAACGGAACATTAACGGGCGAATATTCCCCCGAGGTCAAGTTTGTTGATGTTTATGTTGAGGAGTACAGCGGAAAAAAATCTACAATTACAATTAATTTCGTAGACGAGAGCGGAAAAAAGCAGCTCGCCGACAGTTATGTAATTAAGAACAGGGAGGGCAAAAATTATTTCACTCCCGAGATACCTTCGGTTGAAGGCTACAATCTTGACATGGGCAAGCTTCCCTCAAACGGAGCCGGAATGGTTTCCGACCACGATATTACGGTTAATTATTATTATAAAAAGGCTGACAAAAAGGATGCGGACAAATGCCGCGTCAACCTGATATATATGGCGGACACGGGAAAAATACTCGACAAGAAAACTCTCACCGGCAAGCAGGGCGAGGAATACACCGCGGTTCAGAACGAGTATGAGGACATGAACCTCATTCAGGTTCCGAACAACACCGTGGGAACCTTTAAAAAAGGCGAGCAAACCATACTTTTCCGTTACTCGACACAGCCCGATCCATTTGCCGACCTGGTTATCTATGTATATATCGGCGCGGGTGCTATCCTTACTCTTTGCATTGTATCCGCTGTTTATTCACGCATAAGACGTAAAAAGAAGCTAAGAGCGTCAATGGACGTTACAGGCGATAATTTGTCACAATCCGATTACAAGTGATACTAAATTAAGTCACTTATGATGTCATGCTTTGCCGCTCTGACCGGCGCAAGGCAGGTAACAAAAACATTGGTAAAAAACCGCTGAAACTATTATACAGCGGAAAAATATAAGGAGGATATTTATGAGAGGCACAAAGAAAATACTTGCTTCTGCACTTGCCGTATGTATGCTTGCTTCCACAAGCGTTGTATCGGGCTTTGCTGCAACAGCTCCGGGCAGTACTGCTGCTGCGGTAAACAACTACGCGCAGGCAGCGCACGCACTGGACGCAACATACGGCTATGACGGCGATGATTTGGGAGCAGTTTACACACCGCAAAAAACTGTATTCAAAATCTGGTCGCCGACAGCTACAGAAGTAACACTTAACCGTTACGCTACCGGATCCGATTCGGAGCCGGGCGCCGCTAACCTCGGTAAAATCGCTATGACAAAGCTGATGGACGGCGACAGATGGACAGGTGTTTGGACAGCGACCGTACCGGGCAACATCGTCAACACTTATTACACCTATACCGTAACCGCTGCAGCTCCCTACGGCGGCGAGATCCAAACAGCCGAAACACAGGATGTTTATTCTGTGGCGACCGGTGTAAACGGCAAACGTTCAATGGTTTGTGATTTGTCTAAAACCAACCCGAGCGGCTGGGACAACGACAAGCATGTTCTTCTTGACAAGCAGACCGACTCTCAGGTTTGGGAAATCCATGTTAAGGATTTCTCCTATGACAAAAATTCCGGCATAAGCGACACTTACCGCGGTAAGTACCTCGCGTTTACCGAAACAGGTACAACCCTCAACAATGAAGGCAATGTTTCTACCTGTGTTGATTACTTAAAGCAGCTTGGAGTTACAACCGTACAGATCAACCCGTTCTATGACTTCCAGTCAATTAACGAGGCAGGCTCCGACGATCAGTTTAACTGGGGCTATGATCCTCAGAACTACAATGTTCCCGAGGGCTCTTATTCTTCAAATCCCTACGACGGCAACGTAAGGATCAACGAGTGTAAGCGAATGATCAAGGCTCTCCATGACGCAGGCATTTCGGTTGTTATGGACGTTGTTTACAACCACACCTATTCCTGCGGCAAGGATGATTCCTGCTTCCAGGCGTCGGTTCCTTTCTACTATCACCGCGTTAAAGGCGACGGAACCTTCTCTAACGGTTCAGGCTGCGGCAACGAAGTATCATCCGACTTTTTGATGACCAGAAAGTACATCATCGATTCTTGTATGTACTGGATCAACGAGTATCATGTTGACGGCTTCCGTTTTGACCTTATGGGACTTATCGACACCGAAACCATGAATCTCATCCGCGACGAAATGGACAAGGTGGATCCGCGTCTTACCATTTGGGGCGAAGGCTGGACAGGCGGCACTTCTACTTACGAGAAAACCACCTGCACAGGCGCTACATTCTATCAGGCTATTCAGAAGAATGCTTCCAAGCTTAACGAAAGAGTTGCGTTCTTCAACGACAAGATCCGCGACGGTATCAAGGGCAGCGTTTTTGATATCAAGGAAAAAGGCTTTATTGCGGGCAACGCAGAAAACGCCAAGAACGTAGGCAGCGGCTTCCTTGCAAACACAACTATTAACAACGGCTGGAAAGCGCTTTCACCTGCTCAGGTAGTAAGCTACGCGGCATGCCATGACAACGCTACGCTTTACGATCAGCTTACAGCTTCGGCAACAGGCGACGAATACGGCAAGCGCAACGAAAAGGGTGTACGACTCAGCAAGATGGCTTCCGCTGTTTTGAACACCTCTCAGGGCGCAACCTTCTATCTTGCCGGTGACGAGATGGCTCGTACAAAGTTCGGCGACACCAACTCTTACAAATCATCTCCCGAAATCAATAAGATCAACTGGTCGAATCTTGTTGGTTACGGCGATCTTGTTTCCTACTATCAGGGTATGATCAAGATCAAAAAGAACTTTACTCCGTTCAATACAGACACAAACAATTACGCAAGCGCGTTCAATTTCTTCGGCAAGAACCTTTCGGGTATGGCCAACTCGTTCGCTTATGTTGTAACCAACGATGTTGAGGGCGAATGGAAGAAGGTTGCCGTTATTCACAACGGCGGTTCCAACCAGATCAATTCCACACTCGGCGACACTTCGGTTGCGGAATGGGTAGTTATTGCCGACGAGAACATTGCCGGACTTGACGCGATCAAAACCGTAAAGGGTTCAAAGTTTACGGTTCCTGCCAACAGCTCGATCGTAGCGGTTGACAAGGAAAGCTTTGATAAGGTTGCTCTTGACGACGGCAGAGGCACAGTTACCGTTAACTTTACAAACGAAAAGGGCGACAAGCTTGCTGATTCCGTAACACTTAAGGGCGCCATAGGCTCAGGTTATCAAACTACACCTTCCGAGGCTGTTCCGAATATTTATGTTGTTAAAAGCGTTAAGGGCAGCGAAACAGGCGTATACTCAAATACTCCCGCCGAAGTAACTTATGTATATGATAACTATGTTCCCGAAAGCATTAGAAATTACGGCGACGTTAACGGCGACGGCAGAACCAATATTTCAGACGCTACCGCTCTTCAGAAGATTTTGGCCGGTATCCTTGATCAGGATAAATCAAACTTTGACTTCAACTACGACGGCAGTGTTAATATCAGCGACGTTACCATGCTTATGAAGTACATTTCAGGCTACAGCGTTGCACAGGGTACTGTTCAGGTTAACTATTACTATTATGACACCAACGGAGAAAGAAAGAACCTTACTCCTTCTGTTGAACTCAGCGGCAGAGTCGGCGACGACTTCACCACAAGCGAGTATAAGGTAATGGGATACACTCTTGATAAAACCAAGCTTCCCGAAATTACCGAGGGTAAGTTCCGCTACGGCGCAAAGCTGGTTATCAATTACTATTATGTAGCAGGCAGCCTTGACGTTAAGCTTCACTTAAAGCATACAAGCGCTGAATGGACTCCGTGGCTCTGGATTTGGGGCGCTGACCTTGAAGGCAAGGACAAGGGCAACTATTCAGGCGGCACATGGCCCGGAAAGACCGCGACACTGAATGCCGATACAGGTTGGTATGATTATGACTTTACCTACAGCGGCGCAGGTTCATACAACGTTATTGTTTCTAACAATAAGGCTACACAGACAAAGGATTATAAGGGCTTTGTTGAAAACGAGATGTGGATCACTATTGATGATTCCAAGCTTGATACAGGCGATTACCTTACCTTCTACACCGAGAATCCCGAGGTAAATCCCAACGCTCCTATAGCTAAAACACTTTATTGATCAAACGGGGGAGGGCTTATGCCCTCCCCAAACTGCATATTAAATTAACGGAGTTTGTATGAAAAAAGAAATAATAAAAATTGTCATTACCGGCGGTCCGTGCGCCGGAAAATCAACTGCAATGAGCCGCATACAAAGTTATTTTACCGAAATCGGCTACACCGTTTTGTTTGTGCCCGAAACAGCTACAGAACTCATCACGGGAGGAGTAGCGCCGTGGACGTGCAAAACAAATTCGGACTTTCAAAGATGTCAGATATGCCTGCAAACAGAAAAAGAGAAAATCTTTGAGCAGGCTGCCCTTACAATGGATTGCGAAAAAGTACTTATTGTATGCGACCGCGGAGTGCTTGACGGTAAGGCGTATATGACGCCGGAGGAATTCAACACTGTATTAAAGGATTTGAATTACAACGAGGTTGAGCTGCGTGACAATTACGATGCGGTTTTTCACCTTGTTACAGCGGCAAAGGGGGCGGAGGAGTTTTACACAACCGCCAATAATTCCGCCAGAACCGAATCTGCGGCGCAGGCGGCTGAGTTAGACGATAAACTGATCTCTGCATGGACAGGGCATCCGCATTTTAGAGTTATCGACAATGAAACGGATTTTGAATTTAAAATCAAGCGTCTGATTACCGAGATTTCCGTGTTTTTGGGTGAGCCCGAGCCTTTTGAGATCGAGCGGAAGTTTTTGATTGAATATCCTGACATTAAATATCTTGATTCGCTTCCTAACTGTCAGCGCGTTGAGATAATACAAACTTATCTTAATTCGCCGAATAATGATGAAGTCCGCGTACGCCAGCGCGGTGAAAACGGTCACTACATCTATACTAAAACAATTAAAAGGAAAATAAGCGGTTTAAAGCGTGTTGAAACAGAGAAACGCCTTTCTAAGGATGAATACCTTACTCTGCTTATGAACGCCGACACTGCCAAGCGTCAGATACGCAAAAACCGATATTGTCTTACTTACAACAACTGTTATTATGAAATTGATGTTTATCCGTTTTGGAACGACAGGGCAATTGTTGAAATTGAGCTTAGCAGCGAGGACGGAAAAATAAGCTTTCCTGACTTTTTGAAGGTGATCAGTGAGGTTACCGACGACGAGTCGTATAAAAATGCCTCGCTGGCGGAAATAAAAACGTAAACGGTCTTATACTAATACCTAATAAAAAGTAGACAATCTTTGCGGTCTATTTTCCGCAATACTGCGTTGTCGTCCTTGCAAGGCGCCAGCCTTGCTGCGTCCTTAGCCTTGTCTTGCGAAAAATATCCTCGCAAAATATAAGTCTACTTTCTATCAGGAATTAGTATTAAATTTATAAACTTGTATTTTCTGTTTTCCTACAGTCAAAAACCGGCTCGGTGAGCCGGTTTTATATATTGGTTAATTAAATTCTTGCTCTTCGCTCATAATATCCTTTTTAAACTCCTCGTTTATTTCGGGATACGCCGAAAGCATAGGTTCGATTTTTGCGCCTTTCTTGCGGTCAAAGTAGTTTTTGGTGATCTTCGCGACCAAACCGTTAAGCGCCACAAGGCATATCAGGTTTGGCACAGCCATAAGTCCGTTGAAGGTGTCGTCTATTGCCCAAATCAAATCGCTTTGAATAAGTGTTGAAACCGCGATAAGAATAACATAGAAAACTTTAAAGATAATTACCGAGTACTTGCGTTTATCCTCGGAAACACGGCTGAAACAGAACTCGATCGCTTTTTCGCCGTAGTACGACCACGCGATAATTGTTGTAAATGCGAAAAGCGGAAGAATGATTGAATATACAGCAGCTCCGAAACCGCCGAAGTTTGTTGAGAACATCGACATAGACATCTTTGTGTCGTCCATTGTCGCGCTTAGCTTGTTTAAGTCGAAGGTTGTAAGGAAGGTCAGCGAGGTGAGCGTGCATATTATAAAGGTGTCGAAAAATACTTCAAATACACCCCACAAACCCTGCTTTACGGGTTCTCTTGTTTCGGAAGCCGAGTGGGCAATAACGGAAGAGCCGAGCCCCGCTTCGTTTGAGAACACACCCCGCGCCATACCCTTTGTGATCACCTGTGCAAAGGTATAGCCCAAAATACCGCCGCCTGCCGCCTGAAAGTTAAATGCTTTGCTGAAAATAAGTCCGAAAGCCTGTGGAACAGCGGTGAAGTGCGTTCCGATAGCGATAAGCGAAAGAATAATGAACAGCAGTGACATAAACGGAACGAGCATGGAAGTGACCTTGCCTATCCTTTGAATACCGCCGATAATAATAACAGCGGTAACCGACGCAATGACGATTCCGATAACAACTTTTATTATTCCCTCGTCTTGGGCGCCTGTAATTCCGGTAAAAGCGTTTGTCAGGGTACCGGAGATCTTGTTGGTTTGAACGCCGCTCATTCCGATAGCAGCGAACACACAGAATATAGCCGCGCAGTACGCCAGCCATTTCCATTTCAAACCGTAAGCTATGTAATAAAACGAACCGCCCGAAATATTGCCCTTTTTGTCTTTTTTGCGAAAGTACAGACCGAGCACATTTTCGGAGTAATTGGTGACCATGCCGAAAAACGCCGAGATCCACATCCAGAATACAGCGCCGGGACCGCCTGTTAAAATCGCGGATATAACGCCGACGATGTTGCCGGTTCCGACAGTGCCTGAAATTGCGGTTGAAAAAGCCTCGAACTGCGACACAGATTTGATCCGGTTATCCTTTGTCCGTCCTCTGCCGAGCGATTTAAGCGCCGGGATGATTGTGGTTTTCAGCGAGTCGCCAAAGTGAAAAATCTGTAAAAAACGTGTGCGGAACGTCAGCAAAATTCCTGTTCCCAAAATAAGGATAATTACCGGCCAGCCCCAAACGATGCCGTGTACAAAGTTGTTTACATTCTCTACCGTGGAAATAAAGCTATCCCACATTCTTTCTCCTCCTCATAATATTATCATTTTTCTAATAAAGAAAAAAGAGCCGCGGTTAAACCGCCTGCTCCGAAGAAACAGCAATATTGCTGAAAAGCTCCGTCCTTTTGCCTGAGAGATTCACAGAAAACTGTTTGCACCTTCGGCATCCAAAATGGAATTCTCCGGAGTACCGTCCGCACCCGGTTCAATTGTTCCGGACGCATCACACGGCTCTGTTATTTAATTATTGTATCATAAATTATTGAGTATAACAATAGATAAATTGTAGACCTTACGTAAAATTTTGTTTATCCGCGTATATTGTTATTGAAATTATTTATTTTACATATTATAATTATTCAGAGGTGGTCAAATGAGGAAACGTTTGTATGAAATTGTTGAACTTGCAAAGCTCGACGACGTGTTCAGCAACTTGTACGATTTGTTTATGATTGCGGTAATTGTTCTCAGTCTTGTACCGATGGCATTCAAGGGTGAAAACATTGTATTTTATGTAATTGACAAAATCGTCATGTTTATTTTTATAATTGATTATATTCTGCGCTTTATAACCGCCGATTATAAGCTGAACAAAGGACGGCTTTCTTTTTTGATTTATCCGATTACTCCCATGGCGTTAATAGATTTTATTTGTATACTTCCGTCGGTTTCATTGATCAGCAACACCTTTAAAATCCTAAAGCTGTTCCGACTTTTTGAAGTGTTCAGAGTTTTCAGGGTTTTTAAGGCGGTGCGTTATTCAAAAAGCATAAATTTGATCAAGGCTGTTTTTAAAAAGCAAAAACGCCCGTTGATTACCGTGGGAGCTTTGGCTATGGCGTACATCATGATTTCCGCGCTTATAATGTTCAACGTTGAGCCGGATTCATTCAGAAATTATCTTGACGCTATTTACTGGGCAACGGTTTCGCTTACGACAATGGGTTACGGCGATATTTCTCCCATCACAACAACCGGAAGAATGATAACGGTTTTGTCGGCGCTGTTAGGAGTCGCGATCATAGCCTTGCCTTCGGCTATCGTAACAGCAGGCTTTATGGAAATTTTAAACGAACAGCAGAACACAAAAAAGGATAAAAAAGAAGAGCAAAAAGAAGAGCAAAAAGACGAACAAAGGGAAGAGCAAAATAAAACGGAGTGAAAAACCACTCCGTTTTGTTGTATACTTAGTTTTTAAGAGCTTGAAGCGGAGCGGGGATTCTTCCTCCGCGGTTAATGAACACCTCGGGCGAGCCTGCTCTTACAGGCATTACCGGACCTGAGCCGAGCAGTCCGCCGAACTCAAGAACGTCGCCTGCCTTAAAGCCGACCGCAGGTATTAAACGAACGGCAGTTGTTTTGGTGTTGACCATGCCGATCGCGGCTTCGTCCGCTATAATTGCCGAAATTGTTTCGGGAGTTATGTCGCCGGGAACAACAATCATATCAAGGCCTACCGAGCATACCGCCGTCATTGATTCAAGCTTGGTTATGTCAAGGTGTCCGCTCTTTGCCGCGGCAATCATACCGGCGTCCTCGGAAACCGGAATAAATGCGCCGCTCAGTCCGCCTACGTGGCTTGAAGCCATTACGCCGCCTTTTTTTACAGCGTCGTTCAGCAGCGCGAGCGCTGCGGTAGTGCCGTGACAGCCGCATTTTTCAAGTCCCATTTCCTCAAGGATGTATGCCACGCTGTCGCCTACCGCAGGAGTCGGAGCGAGGGAGAGGTCTACTATTCCAAAAGGAACACAAAGGCGTTTGCTTGCTTCCTTGGCAACAAGCTGTCCCATTCTGGTTATTTTAAATGCGGTTTTCTTTACCATGTCGGCAATTTCGGTGATGTCCTTGCCGGCGCCGTCCTTGGCAAGAGCTGCTCTTACAACGCCGGGACCCGATACGCCGACGTTTATTACAGTGTCGGCTTCACCGACTCCGTGAAAAGCGCCTGCCATAAACGGGTTGTCCTCGGGAGCGTTACAAAATACAACAAGCTTTGCGGCGCCTATGCAGTTTCTGTCCGCGGTTATTTCGGCAGTCTGTTTAACGATTTTTCCCATCATTTTAACGGCGTCCATGTTGATGCCTGCCTTTGTTGAGCCGATGTTAACCGACGAGCAAACGAATTCCGTTTCGCTCAAAGCCTGAGGAATGCTTTCGATCAGCGCGTAGTCGCCGCTCGCAAAGCCCTTTTGAACAAGCGCGGAGTAACCGCCGATAAAGTTAACGCCGAGCTCCTTTGCGGCTTTGTCAAGCGCATAGGCGAATTTTATGATCTTCTGACTTTGACACGGAGCTGCCACCATTCCGATAGGGGTAACCGAAATTCTTTTGTTGATGATCGGAATGCCGTATTCGTGTTCAATGTCCTCACCTGTTTTTACAAGGTCTTTTGCGCTTCGGCATATTTTGTCGTAAACCTTAACGCATGCCTTGTCGATGTTTTCGTCAAGGCAGTCGAGCAACGAAATACCCATCGTTATCGTCCTTACGTCAAGGTTTTCGTTGTCAATCATATTAATGGTTTCAAGGATGTCTTTGGTTTCGAGCATAATAAAATACCAGCCTTCCGCTTTTTATATCTTGTGCATGCTGTTGAAGATGTCTTCGTGCATAACGTGAATCTTGGTTGCGGTTTCTTCGCCGACCTTGTTAAGATTATCCTTAAGCTGATCAAAGCCGATAGTTGCCTTGTCGATTTCCACAAGCATGATCATGGCGAACATATCCTGAAGCACGCTTTGCGTTACTTCAACAATGTTGACGCCTGCCTGTGCGCACGCTTCCGAAACTTTAGCGAGAATTCCTACGGTATCCTTACCGATAACGGTGATAATTGCTTTCATAACTTCCTCCTTGTTTTATGGCGGTTGATTATATACATGGTTATTATATAATTTTTTGATATTAAAGTAAAGTTAAATCTTGCATAAACATACCTGTTATGCTATTATTTTTTTGGGAGGAATTAAAAATATGATTTTATGTGACTTTCATACACATTCCGATAATTCATTTGACGCCGAAAACAGTGTTGACGAGATGTGCCGCGCTGCGATTGAGCGCGGACTTTCCGCAATAGCGGTGACCGACCATTGCGAAGCGCCGTATATCAATTGCGGTGAGAACTGTGAATTCGGCAGCTTTGACAGACAGATCCCTAAGTCTGTTAAGGACACGCTTGAAGCAAGGGAAAAATACAAGGGTAAGCTAAAGGTGATTTGCGGTATTGAGCTGGGAGAACCCATGCACGATACGGCGCAGACAAAGCATGCCTTGGAATATGCCGATTTTGACTTTATCCTCGCTTCCGTTCATAACCTTAGGAACCGCGACGACTTTTACTATATGGATTACTCAAAGGTTGACGTTCATGAAATTCTAAAAGAATATTTTTATGAGCTTGCCGAAACAGCGTCATTTGAACATTTTGACAGCCTGTCGCACCTTACATATCCTTTAAGGTATATTTTTGAAAGAACAGGCGCTTTCCCGGATTTGTCACAGCATATCGCGCAAATAGAGGAAATATATAAAATTCTTATTAAGAATAATAAAGCTCTTGAAATTAACGTTTCAGGTTTGTTTCAGCCGATAAAAACAACGCTTCCTCATCAGGAGCTGATCAACCTTTTTCATGATATGGGAGGAAAATATGTTACGGTCGGTACCGACGCGCATAACAAAAGCAGTGTAGGCGTTGGAATTGAAAAGGGTATAGAGGCTGCAAAAATCGCCGGTTTTATGCATTATACCGTTTATGAAAAACATAAAACTATTCTTTTGCCTATTGACAAATAGCCAAAAATGTTATATATTTATAAATACTTAGTGATAAATATACATTTTTTGGCATTCATGAGGTGAATTCATGTGAAGAGAGCGTGTAAAAAGCACTCTATTTCTATACGATCGCTCTTTTTAGTTTTTAATTTTGTGTTGTTGACACTTGTTTCATTGTTGCTTGACGGAACCGGAAGCTGCAACAGAACCGACTAATGAATCTATGTCAACAATTGACTCAACAATTGATACGGCAACAGAACCAACCGGTGAACAAATAACAACAGCAGAGCCTACTACTGAATCTTTGCCGGCAGTTGACTCAACAACTGATACGCCGGATGATCCCGTCATCAGTTTTTTAGTTGGTGACATTAATTCCGATGGCAAGGTTAATGGTATTGACTCGGCTGTTCTGCAGCGTTATTTATCCGGATGGGATGGCTTTTTTGTAAAATTAAAGAATATAAAGGCTGCTGACATTGACGGTGAAGGAAATATTAACGGAGCTGATACAGCAATACTTATGCGTTATGCCTCGGGCTGGGAACAGTACAAGAGTTTTATTAGGTTTATAGAGGTGTCCGGTTTTGATTCACAAAAGTTTCTGAAAGGAAAAAAGCTTTATATCGGCGGCGACAGTATTATGCGCGGATATGGTTCCAACGGATATGCCATAGGAGAATACCTGCGTGATAAATATGGTATGACGATTACAAATGGTGCGTTATCAGGCGCAACGCTTTCCACTCTATATAAAAAAAGTATTTGTAATCAAATGAATGTTCTTGAAAAAGACTATGATGTTATTATTTTTGACGGCGGTATAAACGATATTTCAAAAGATTATCCCTTAGGGGAATTATCAATCGGATTTGATAATGATTTTAATACAAAAGACACAATCGGTGCTCTTGAAGCTATTTGTCAGCATTTGACAAATAGCTACCCGAATGCAAAAAAGCTGTTTATAATAACTCATGAAATGACAACTAATAGTTTTCAAACTAACACAAAGCAAATTGAGTTTATGAACGAGTTAATTCCTGTTTTGAAAAAGTGGGAAATCCCGTATATTAATATGATCGACAGTGGTTTAAAGGCGTATAACAAAGAAGCAAACGAAAAATACTTTTATAATGCTGATCGCCTGCACCCAAATGCAGAAGGCTACCGAACTTTTTACTTTAAAAGGGTTGAAAAAGCCTTGATTTACGGCATTGATGATTCCGATGCTGCGAATTTACTAAATTAACAGATTCAAATAATAAAGGCGGTAATGACACCCGGTCACTACCGCCTGATTTATATTTTTGTCTTATTAAAGCTCGGCAGCAAGGTTTTTGATATAATCCCTGAGCTGATCCTTTGTTTCGGGATGCTGCAAGCCCACTTCGATCTGCGCCTGCAAAATTCCGAACTTGTTGCCCATGTCGTAGCGTTTGCCTTCAAATTCAACTGCTGTCATGCCCTTTGTAACGGCAATCTCGCGCATTGCGTCGGTAAGCTGGATCTCTCCGCCAACGCCGGGCTCGGTATGTTCAAGAATATCGAAAATTTCGGGAGGAAGCACACATCTGTCAAGAATGGAATAAAGCGAAAGAACCTCTTCCTTTGTCTTGGGCTTTTCCTTCATATCGGTGCACTTGAAAACATTGTCGTGCAGGTTTTCAACCTTAAGCGAACCGTATTTGTGAATATCCTTTTCATCAACCTTTTTAACGCCGAGAACACCTTCGCCGAATTCGCCGTAGCAGTCGATGAGCTGCTTTATGCACGGGGTTTCGCTTACGATAACGCCGTCGCCGAACAGCACAGCGAAAGGCTCGTTGCCGACAAATGATTTTGCCTTAAGTACGGCGTGACCGAGTCCCTTCATTTCCTTTTGTCTGATAAAGCTGATGTTCGCAAGGTCTGGAATGCTCTTAACAAGTTTAAGAAATTCATCCTTGCCGCTTTTTTCAAGAATACTTTCAAGCTCCGGTGAACGGTCAAAATGATCCTCCATCAAGCCTTTGCCGCGGTTGGTGATGATCAAAATATCTGTGATACCTGCCGCTACAGCCTCCTCAACAATATACTGGATCGTGGGCTTGTCAACGATAGGGAACATTTCTTTCGGGAAGTTTTTGGTGGCAGGAAGAACCCTTGTTCCGAAGCCCGCCGCCGGGATTACAGCCTTCGTGATTTTCATATATATACTTGTCCTTTCTTTGTATTAATACAGGGTTAAAAAGTTTCCTAAATAAGAAATAATAATGCTTGCCGCGAAAAAGCTTGCCGCAAGAGGAAGATTTACGCCGCCCTTTTGTTCAAGAGTTTTGCTTAAATCGTCCGGATTTTCCGATTTTATTTGCGATATTTTCTTTGCACAGTGAGAATAATACAGTCTGTTAGCGAATAAGCCGGAGAATATTCTGATCAACAGCCGTAGCACCTGAAGCGCGAGAGGCAGATACATAAAGGAAAATTCTTCCGAGAAGAAAGATACCGACACGCCCGACTGCATTGACGACAAAACGCTGTTGTATTGGTTTATCCAGTCCGGTGACATCATTACCGCCGTTGAAGCAACGGTGCTTGAAATCATCACAAGGGATAAAACTATTCCCAAAACCGTCATTTTTCTGTAAAGGAAATAAACCTCAGCGAATACCATGGCGGAAAAATTGAATCTTGCTCCGGTTTTATCGCGGATCCTTTTAAATACAGCCAGAAAATACTGTGTGTTTTTTCCGATATATTTAGCTGCCTCGCTGACCTTAACATTTTCGGCGATTTCTTCCTCGGCGTTCATTCCGGCAAGCGGATCGAACGCGGACATATTTCCCACGCCGAAGCCGAAGGGCGTTCCCTGAAAATTCCCCTGAGGGTTGTTTTGAGCCTGCCCGTTAAAGCCATAATTCTGCTGAGAGCCTTGAGCCTGATCGTTAACATCAATCAGCGGTGCTCCGCAGCGGTTGCAGTAAAAGGCGGTTTTTTCGTTATGAAAATGACAGTTGCGGCACTCAAGATATTCTTCATCTTCCGAACCGCTGCCGGTATCGGTGTTTTCAAAGCTGAAATCTTCGCCGTGCCTGTCCTCATAAAAGCAGTGGCCGGTATTTTCATAACACTCTCTGTGATGAGGGGCTCCGCATTCGGGACAAACTACAACGTCATCTCCGTCAGTGAAGTTCTTGCTGCATACGGGACATTTGTATTCATTAAATTCCATAAAATCCTCCGTATAATCTTATTAAAATATTATAACAAATTTTTCCCGTAATTGCAACATATAAACATAATAATAAAATTTAAAAATAAAAGTTTACATTTTCAAATATATTTGTTATAATAATAACTTGGTAAAATGTAGAGTAGAAAGGTTTGTGCTTATGGTACAGTTTGAAGAATTACTGCTTTCGCTTCAGGCACTCAAGCCCGAAATCGACGATTTGTCCGACGCTTTGGGCATGAAAGCGATGAAGTCAGAAATCGAGCAGCTTGAGCTCAAGGCGACCGAGCCGGGCTTTTGGGATAATGTTGAAAAATCTCAGCAGGTTCTGCAAAAAACAGGCGCTCTCAAGGGTAAGGTTGAGGCTTATGAAAACCTTGTGACCAAGTATGAGGATACTGCCGCGCTGATCGAGCTTGCCAACGAGGAAGAGGATCTTTCCTTGCTTGACGAGGCTCAAAACGAAGTTAACGCGGTCAAAGAAAGCCTTGAAAAGCAGCGTTTGCAAACACTGCTTACCGGCGAATACGATAAAAATAACGCGATTCTTACCTTCCACGCGGGCTCGGGAGGAACCGAGGCTCAGGATTGGGCGGAAATGCTTTACAGAATGTACAACCGCTGGGCTGAAGCTCACGGCTTTAAGGTGAAAGAGGTTGATTACCTTGACGGCGACGAAGCCGGACTGAAAAGTGCGGTGCTTCTTGTTGAAGGGGAAAACGCCTATGGTTATCTTAAAAGCGAAGCAGGCGTTCACCGTTTGGTTCGTGTTTCGCCGTTTGATTCGGCAGGACGCCGCCACACAAGCTTCTCTTCGCTTGAGGTTATGCCCGAAATAGACGACAACATCGAGGTCAATATCGCGCCCGAGGATATCAAAATGGACGTTTACCGCGCGAGCGGAGCAGGCGGTCAGAAGGTAAACAAAACTTCTTCGGCTGTTCGTCTTACACATATCCCTACCGGTATTGTTGTGGCAAGCCAGGTTGAGCGAAGCCAGTACCAGAACCGCGATGTAGCCATGAAGATGCTTATCTCAAAGCTTGTTGAAATCAAGGAGCGCGAGCATCTTGAAAAAATCGAGGATATCAAGGGCGTTCAAAAGGAAATCACCTGGGGTTCCCAGATTCGCAGTTATGTGTTCATGCCGTACACCATGGTTAAGGATCACCGCACCGGATACGAAACAGGTAATGTTCAGGGGGTTATGGACGGCGATCTTGACGGCTTTATCAACGAATACTTAAAGTGCGCAAGCCAGGGAACGCTTCAAAAATAATACATTTGCACGAAAGGAAGAATTTACTATGTATATAACTTGTCTTGACCTTGAAGGGGTATTGGTACCCGAGATCTGGATCGCCTTCGCTAAGGCTACCGGCATTGAGGAGCTTAAAAAGACAACACGCGACGAGCCCGATTATGATAAGCTGATGAAATACAGAATCGGAATTTTGAAGGAGCACGGACTCGGCTTAAAAGAGATTCAGGATGTTATCGCAACAATTGATCCTATGCCCGGCGCGAAGGAGTTTCTTGACGAGCTGCGTTCGTTCTGCCAGGTTATAATCCTCAGCGACACATTCACACAGTTTGCTTCGCCGTTAATGAAAAAGCTCGGCTGGCCTACGATTTTCTGCAACTCGCTTGTAATCGGCGAAAACGGCGAGGTTACCGACTATAAGATGAGAGTTGAAAACTCCAAGTACACGACCGTAAAGGCTTTGCAGTCTATCGGTTACGACACGATCGCCGGCGGCGACAGCTACAACGATCTCGGAATGATCAAAGCAAGCAAGGCAGGCTTTTTGTTCAAGAGCCCGGATAAGATCAAGGAAGACAACCCCGACCTTCCGGCGTTTGAAAACTATGACGAGCTTTTAAATGCAATCAGGGAAGTTGTGAACAGCTGAGAACACAGTTTGAATATTTAAACTAAGTTGAGCCGTTAAAGCGGCTCTTTTAGTTTTCCGAAAAAAATCAAGATAATTCTATTTTCTTATTTCAAACTGAAAATTATGTGATATACTAATCCTTACCACATTATACTAATACCAAATAAAAAGGCAGACAATCTTTACTGTATATAAGTCTGCCTTCAATCGGGAATTAGTATTACAGGAAGTAGATATAATGTCAGTTAAGATAAATTTGGGAGCTTGGAATTCGGTTTTTGCCGTGCCTTCAAAGGTAGTGGACGAAGGCTTAAAGTTTTCGGACGGGGTAAAGCTAAAGGTTTTACTTTATGTTTTGAGAAACGCCGGAGGACAGCTTGATAAAAACAGCATATCAGCGGCTACGGGAGTAAACGTTACCGACATTCCCGAGGCTTTGGAGTATTGGGTAAGCATGGGCATATTTGAAAAGGCTGACGGCGATTTCACTCCGGTACAAGCCGAGCCGGTTAAACCCGTACAAAAAGAAGAACCGGTACAGCCTAAACAGCAGGCGCAAACAGCCGGCGAAATCGCGCGCGATGTAAATGAAGCAAAGAAGAGGTTTGTTGTAACAAAGCCGCAAAAGCCCGATTATGTTTTTACCGCACAAAGGCTTGCCGTAGACAATGAGCTTAAAATTCTTGTTCAGGAGGCACAGGCGGCGCTCGGTAAAACCTTGTCAAACTCGGATACGGCAACGTTGTTGATGCTCAAGGACACCTGCGGACTTCATCTTGACGTAATCCTTATGCTTATCCAGTATTGCATAAGCATAGATAAGGCTAATATGCGAACGGTGGAAAAAATCGGTGTGTCATGGGCGGACGAGGGGATAAATTCAGTTGAGGCGGCGGACGATAAAATCCGTCAGGCTCATCAGGCAAGCAAAAGCTTTTCGATAGTTTCCTCGGCATTCGGATTAAAAAACGCCGGTTCTCCTACAAAAAAACAGCTTGAATACAGCTCAAAGTGGGTGGGGGAATGGAAGTTTTCGCAGGCGATGCTGCGCGAGGCCTATGAACGCTGTGTTGACAAGCACAACACGATCAAATGGAATTACATTGACGGTATCCTCAGGCGCTGGCACGCTTCAAATATACTTAACCTTGAAGAGCTCAGAGAGTTCGAGTCAAAGACGTCAAAGCCCGAAAAACAATCAAACGCTTCTTACGATATAAAAGAGCTTGAAAAAATCAACACACTTGATTACATAGAATGAGGATAAAAAATGGGGTTTAACAGCACTGTACAAAAATCAGCGGCGGACAAACTTTTTGAAAGAAGAATAAAGGCTGAAAAGCAGGCTGAACGCACAAAAGCGGAGTTTTTTGAAAAATGTCCGCGCGCGCGTGAGCTTGACAAAGGGATTACAAACAGCGGAGTGCAGGCTGCACGCGCCGTGCTCAGGGGAGGAGATGTGGTTTCCGAAATGGAGAAGCTGCGCGACAGCAACCTTGCAATGCAGCGCGAGCTTAAAGAACTGCTTGCAAAATACGGCTATCCCGAAAATGCTCTTGAACCTGACTACAACTGCAAAAAATGCAATGATACCGGTTATTATGATACAGACGGCAGAACGGTTGTGTGCTCTTGCTTAAAGCAGGCGCTTGTTAGCGCGGCGTGCGACGAGCTTAACCGCACAGCGCCGCTGTCGCTTTCAACCTTTGATTCATTCAAGCTTGATTATTACGATAAGCAAGTTGATTATCAGCTTGGAATGTCGCCGTATCAGCTTATGGAGAAGATTTTTAAGTTTTGCAAAAGCTATGCCGCAAGCTTTACGGCTTCATCCGAAAGCATTCTTATGAGGGGAGCGACGGGACTCGGGAAAACCCACCTGTCGCTCGCTATAGCCAACGATGTGATCCGCCGAGGCTACGGCGTTGTTTATGTGTCCGCGCCGGCAATTGCCCAAAAGCTCGAAAAACAGTATTTTTCCCGCTCAGACGACGAATCGCTTGCCGATTTGCTTACAGACTGCGATCTGCTTATAATCGACGACCTCGGAACCGAGTTTAAAACGCAGTTTACCGTCGCCCAGTTTTACAATATCTTTAACGCCCGGATGCTCAGACACAAGCCGTTGATCATCAACACCAACCTGACGCTCAGCGAGCTTGAAAAAGTCTATACCCAAAGGTTTGTATCAAGAATAGTCGGAGAGTCAACAAAGCTTGATTTTGTTGGAAAAGATGTAAGAATCAGAAAAAAATAAAAAAAGGTATTGACATTTTTAAATCTATGCTTTATAATAATTATTGTTGCGAACGAGAAGCAACATATTTTGTGGAATAGTGTAACGGTAGCACGACAGACTCTGACTCTGTTTGTTGGGGTTCGAATCCCTATTCCACAGCCATCAGCCTCGATTATTCGGGGCTGTTTTACTTCGAGGTGTAGCGCAGTTTGGTAGCGCACATCGTTCGGGACGATGGGGTCGCAAGTTCGAATCTTGTCACCTCGACCATTAGAGACGGTTTTTTAACCGTCTCTTTTCTTTAAAGATAACAATCCCTCACTCAGAATAGAGTGAGGGATTGTTTGTGTTCTAACCAAAATACTTCTCCGTGATTCTATCCGTAACCGCTTTCATCTTCTGCCGGTTCTCCTGAATCAGCGTGTTCAAATCATAGTCAACCGGCTTGGCATTTAGGCGTATGTATACCCATGTGCCATCCGATTATTTCTTCCTGCTTTCGCGACCTTCACGCTCATTGTTTCCATTCACGTTGTGGTATAATCGGTTTACCCGGTTTTCCGGCATTTACCCCTCACAAATTATTTTTCGAGCGTTGTGATCACGGATTTGTCACAGTGTTGGTACAGTCTGTATGCTATACTTTTTAACTGTAAGGCACGATCCGAATTGCTGTTAAAAATCCGTTATTTTTAACAAAAAAACACGTGACATTATTCGGAAAGTGTATTATAATAAAGTATATAACATAATTAAAAAGAGGGGTCAGTTTTTATGAACAGTATTATCAGCCAAATTATGCAGAATGTAAGTAAATTCCCGGATTTTACCATAATTATGGATTCGGGGAAAAATAATTACTTTACCTACCGCACTCTTGATGATTACGCGCGCAAAATTGCTGCAAAGCTTAACAGATTAGGCATTAAAAACCGTGATTTTGTTACCATTGAACTGCCGCGTAACAAGGAATACATAGCGGCGATGTACGCGGTTTGGATGGTCGGCGCGGCGTTTGCTCCGCTGTCCCCGGCTTATCCCGAGGACCGTTTGGAATTTATCCGTGACAACTGCTCAGCCAAGGCAGTGATTAACGCTAAATTTTTGCGCGGGATCGAAAGCGAAACTCCGTTTAGCGAAATCGTTATTCCCGAGCCTTCGGATCCTTCACTTTTGATATACACTTCCGGTTCCACCGGAAAGCCCAAAGGCGTGCTGCACTCGCACGCGAGCATTACGGATTCCGTAAACCGTTACAACGATTACACCAAGTCGCCCAAGGGCTCACGCGCGGCGTTAGGCGCACCGTTTACCTTTGTTGCGTCTGTTCAGGGTGTTTTCGCTCCGCTTTGCGCCGGAATAACGGCTTATCTAATGCCGTTTGAAGCTATGCGCGACCCTGTGCTGCTTGCGGATTTTATTGAAGAACATCAAATAAACCGTACCTTTATCAGCCCCAAAATGCTCAAGGTATTCAAGCAAAAAGGCAACAGCCTGAAAACCGTGGTGACCGGCAGCGAACGCGTTTCGGGAATCTACAGTGATGAATTTGACCTGATCGTATTTTACGGACAGACCGAGTCCGCCTCGGCGGCGCTCGCTTTCAAAATTGACAAGCCCTATGAAAACACACCTATCGGTAAGCCCATAGGCAATATTCGCACATATATTCTTGATGATAACGGGGAAGAAGCCGACGAGGGCGAGCTGTGCCTTGCCGGAATATTCGCGGACGGTTATGTCGGCTTGCCCGAACAAACGGCAAAGACCTTTGTTGACAATCCTTTCGCTCAGCGTGACGGGTTTTCCAAGCTGCTTAAAACAGGCGACATAGTCAAAAAGGATGATGACGGTAACATAATCTACTTAAACCGCAAGGACTGGATGGTCAAAATAAACGGTCAGCGTGTTGAGCCCGGTGAAATAGAAACGATTATAAAACAGACCGACGGAATTCACGACGCTGCAATTAAGGATTTTAAAAATAATTACGGACAGGTGTATCTTGTTGCTTATTATGTTGAAGATTCACCTGTTGACGCCGACGATTTGAAAAAAGCAATATCCCAAAAGTTACCTCCATATATGATCCCGGCGTTCTTTGTAAAGCTTGACAAGCTGCCGGTAAATCAAAACGGAAAGCTTGACAGAAACGCGCTTACAGCACCCGAGGCAGGCAGCTTTAAGAACGAATATATAGCGCCCGAAACCGATATGCAGAAGGTGCTTTGCTCTGCCTTTGAGGAGGTTCTCGGTGTTGAGAACGTCGGAGTAGACGATGATTTCTTCGCGCTCGGCGGCGACTCGATCAAGTGCGCCATGGTGTCGGATAAATGCGGCATTTACAAAATTGCCACCTCCGATATTTTCGCCGGAAAAACTCCGCGGATGATCGAACGCCTGTTGATTAACAAGGCAGGCAAAAAGAATCGCGTAAAGAGAGCAGAAAAGGTCAGGGTTTATCCGCTTACACCGTCTGAACGCGGAATGTATTTGGAACAAAAACTCAACGAAAACTCAACTGTATATAACCTCAACATAGCCGCTGTTATTAAGGGCTCGGACATTGAAACCGTTAAAAGCTCGCTTAATGCCGTATTCAAAGCTCATGAAGCCTTTACCTCGTATTACGGCGAGGAAAACGGTCTGCCTGTGCGTATTTTAACAGACAAGCTGCCCGTTATTACTGAAAAAACAGCCGCCTCGCGTGAGGAAGTAATTAACATTATAGATAACTACGCCGAGCCGTTCAACCTTAATACAGCCATCCCTGTTCGTCCTTTCCTGTATGCTGTTGACGACGGCAGTGTGATTTTGCATTTGGCGATCCATCACATCGCTTTTGACGGCGGTTCGGCAAAGACATTTACAAAGGAACTGATCGACGGATTAAACGGAAATGAGATAACAGCCTCAGAGATAGATTTATCCGATTTGTACGATGACAGCTTAAGCGAAAAATACGAGAGCGGAATGGCGTTCTACCGCAAGCTTTTCGCAGACGGAGTGCCTGTTAACGAAATGCCCGTTAAAGGTAAGCGCCCGAAGGTGCATCCCTTGTCCGACAGGGAAATTAAATTTGATTACACCAACGAACAGTTGAAATCCATCGACAACACAGCGCGCCGCTTCAGCGTAACGGAATTTGAGCTGATTTTCTCGGCGGTTTCTATGGTGCTCGGCAAGTACACTGCCTCCGAGGATGTTGTGCTCGGCATTCCGACCAATATGCGCGCCGCGGAAGCGGAGAATGTTATCGGTATGTTTGTAAACACCGCTCCGGTGAGGGTCAAGCCTGTACGCTCTTTAGATCTCAATGACTATTTGCAGTCTGTCAGCACCGCCGTGCGCAACGCTACCTACGGCGCTTATCTGCCGTTTGAGGATGTTGTGGGAGAATTTGTAAAGCAGCGTGACGAAAGCAGGAATCCGATTTTTGACGTGAGCGTTAACTTTATGTGGAATCCGCCTGCATACGACAGGGACGGTTTAAGCGTGGAGCTGTATTCACCATTGCAAAAAATGAGCCGCGATATAGGCATTGTTATACGCAAGGGGGAAAAAGGTCTTCACTTTATGATCCAGTACTCCTCGGAATTGTTTGAGGATGCTGTGATCGAGAATTTCACCGCTCAGCTGCAATACACTCTCAATCTGCTTGGAGGATCGGCAAAAACTGTACGCGACGCTTTACAGCTCCCCGAAGAGCAGCAAAAGGTTCTCGACGGCTTCAAGACAGAGGCTGAGGCTGAGCTCGACGAAACACTGCTGCATAAAATGTTTGAGCGCAGCGCAGCTGAGAATTCCGAAAAAACAGCGCTGATTGCCAAGGATGCGACTCTTACTTACCGCGAGCTTAACGAAAAAGCAAATATAGCCGCTCATAATCTTATTGACAGAGGAATCAAAACAGGGGACAGCGTGGCGCTGCTTCTCCCGAGAGAAAGCTGCTTCTTTGCCTGTATGTTCGGCGTAAACAAGGCAGGCGCATCGTTCATTCCCTGTGATCCCCAGTATCCGGCGGACAGAATCAACCATATTATTGACGACAGTGAAGCTTCTTTTATTATCACAACTAAAGACAAGCTCTCTGATTATCCTGCTGACAAGGCGATTGACGTTGATGAAATCCTTGACGGCGAAAAAACGGAAAACCCGGATGTGACAATGAGCGACCGAGATCTCAGCTACATGATTTACACCTCGGGTTCAACAGGCAAGCCTAAAGGAGTTATGCTGCGCCACAGAGGAATATGCAATTACCTCACTGCGCATCCCGCTAACTCACATATTTATTATCTGAAAAACAACATAACCTCATATCTTTCGGTGACTACCGTTTCGTTTGATATGTCCTTTAAGGAGCATACGGCGGCTTTCTGCAACGGCAAAACTCTTGTGTTCGCGGCGGAAGACGAGATGAACGACCCGCGCGCACTGGCAGAGCTTATGAAAAAATATAATGTAGACTGTATTAACGCTACTCCCTCGCGCTTGCAGCAGTATATGGACTATGAGCCGTTCAAAAACGCGCTTGCAAAGTGCAAACTCGTTATGTCGGGAGGCGAGGGCTACCCGATTTCGCTCAGGGACGAGATCAAAAAGTGTTCAAAGGATATTAAAATCGTAAACACATACGGACCTACCGAAATTACGGTTTCATGCAATGCGGCGGATCTGACAAACGCAGATTATGTCACCGTAGGAAGACCGCTTCTAAATTATCATGAAATTATCGTTGATAAGTTCGGCGATGCTTTACCCTACGGCGTTACGGGCGAACTGTATATCGGCGGCACGGGTGTGGCAAAGGGCTACAAAAATCTTCCCGAAAAAACCGCCGAGGCATTCGTGGAATTTAACAACGCGCGTATGTACCGCTCCGGCGATTACGCCAAATGGGACAGGTACGGCAATGTTATGATTTTAGGCAGACTTGACAATCAGGTCAAGCTGAGAGGTCTGAGGATCGAGCTCGGAGAAATCGAGGGCTTGATAGCCGCTCAGCCGAATATTAAAAAGGTTGCGGTAATTATCCGTAAGCTCAACGGTCAGGACAACCTCTGCGCCTACTTTACCGCAGGTTCCGAAATTGACATTGACGCTCTGCGTGACGAACTGAAAAAACACCTTACGCACTACATGGTGCCCACAGCATATCTTCAACTTAACGAGATGCCCGTTACCGCCAACGGCAAAACCGACGTTAAGATGCTGCCCGACCCGGTACCCGTAAGTCTGGGAGAGTATGCCGCGCCTGCCAATGCTACCGAAGAATTCTTCTGCGAATCCTTTAAGAAGGCGCTTAAATTAGACAGGGTAGGCGCAACCGATGACTTCTTCGAAATCGGCGGAACTTCGCTTATCGTTACCTCTGTTGTGCTTGACGCTTCTGAAAACGGGTTCGAGATAACCTACGGAGATGTATTTAAATACACCACTCCGCGCGCCTTGGCAGAGCTGTTCAAGGACGGCGAGGTCAATGATACGGGCAAGCTCTTTGACTTTGACAATTATGATTACACAAAAATAAATGAATTGCTTTCACAAAACACCGTTGACGCGTTCAAGTCCGAGCCGCTGCGTGAGCTCGGCAACGTAATGATCACGGGAGCGACGGGCTATATGGGGGCTCATCTGCTTGCGGAATTCCTTAAAAACGAAAACGGAAAGGCTTACTGTATGATTCGCAAGGGCAAATTCGACACTGCCCGCGAACGTCTCGAAAATATTATGTTCTACTACTTCGGCACCGATTATGAAAAGGAGTTTGAAGAGAGAGTAGAGGTTCTTAACGGTGACGTTACCGATTACAAATATTTTGAACCGTTTGAAGCCTTGCCGGTAAACACTGTCTTTAACTGCGCGGCTAATGTAAAGCATTTTTCAAACGGAACTGACATTGAGGATATCAACGTCGGCGGCGCGGTAAACTGTGTTAAGCTGTGTGAAAAAACCGGCGCAAGACTGATCCATTTCTCTACGGTTTCGGTTTCCGGCACAACTGACGACGTCGAAAAACTGAGCCGCAGAGAGCTTGACGAACAGTCGCTGTACTTTGGTCAGACACTTGACAACAAATACACCTCGTCAAAGCTTTTGGGCGAGCGCAAGGTGCTTGAAGCCGCCGCCGAAGGTTTGGACGCCAAGGTTATCCGCGTGGGAACTCTTGCCGCGCGTGAATCCGACGGCGAATTCCAGATCAACTTCCTTACAAACAACTTTATGGGCAGACTGCGCAGCTACAGCCTGCTTGGCTGCTTCCCATATGCAATGATTGAAAACCAGGTTTGCATGGGACCGATCGACCGCTCCTGCGAGGCTTTCCTGAAGCTGGCAAAAACACCGCAGGCTTGCTGTGTGTTCAACGCGGTCAACAATCACACACTGCCGCTCGGCGATATCATCCGCCAGATGAACAAGAACGGAAACAACATCGAGTTTGTTGAATATGATGTGTTTGCCGCGGCGCTCAACGAGGCGCAGAAGGATCCCGACAAGGCTGCAATTCTTTCGAGCATGACGGCATATATGAACACCGCTCACGGCAAAAAAATCGCGGCGCTTCCGTGCAGCGCACACTACACTACGCAAATTCTCGCGCGCATGGGCTTTTTCTGGAACGCGAGCAACGAAAAATATGTTAACGACTTTATCAATGTCTTGAGGGGATTTTTGTTCTTCCGCAAGGATAATCTCAAACGTTAAGAAGGGTATTTACAATGAAAAGAAACGGTACACTTCTAAATAAAAAATACCGCAGCCTTTTGGTTGCGACCTTGGCAATGACAGCATCAAATTACCTTTCGAGCATTTTGGACGGCATAATGGTTGGCCAAATTCTCGGAACGGTACAGCTGTATGCCATAAATCTTACGACATCCATCGTGTTTTTACGCAGTATCCCGATCGCTATGTTTACCTTTGGCGGCAACACGCTGTCCGTTATCTACAAGAGCAAGCGTGATCAAAAATCTGCCGACACCGCGTTCACTCTGTCTTTTTGGGCAGGTATACTTTCAACAGTTTTGATTTCCATTATCGGAATAGCTGCTATTATTCCCACCGCTCAGCTGCTTGCTCAAGGCAACGAGGAGCTGTCCGCGTTGGTCGTGGATTATCTTTTGCCGCTGTGGGTGCTGACGCCGCTTGTTGCAATTGTGAATCAAACAGCCGCCTACGCCAGAACCGACGGCTTGCGCAAGCTTGCCACAGTGCTGCCTGTTGTCTCAAATATTATCAATCTGTTTTGCGATTATCTCTATATGGCGGTTTTCGGCTGGGGCGTTGCCGGAGCCGGCTGGGCTACGGTAACTGGATATTTGGCAGGCTCTGTCTTGACTATCATATATTTTAAGGCTGAAAAGCGCACGGTGCACTTCACAAAAGCCGCGTTTAAAAAGCTCAAAATGCTCGGCAAGATCTTCAGCGTAGGACTTCCTTCGGCGCTGATTTATGTGTGCAACTTCCTGCGCCTGTTCTTTACAAACGCGATCATTCTTTCATATACCGGTGTGTTGGGAGGCAAAATTGCCTCGGTATCTTTTTCGCTGAACAGCCTTGCGTTTATTTTGGTAGAAGGCGCGTCAATGACGCTTTTGCCGATACTCGGCGCACTTTACGGAGAAAAGGACGCCAACGGTCAGCGGCTTACGCTGCGTTACGGTATGATCGTAACCGTTGCGCTTTCCGTGGTCGTGCTTATTGTTTCCGAGCTGTTTCCGGTTCAGCTCGCCTCTCTGTACGGACTTACAGATGCTCAGATTACAGAGATTTTTGCCGTCACGTTCCGCATTTTCTCAATCAATATTCCCATTCTTGCGGTAATATATGTTATGCGAACGTTTTTCCAGGCGACAAAACAGCGCGGGCTTGCCAATTTGCTGGTAATGCTTGACGGCGTGCTCACCATTGTGCCGCTGATGTTCTGGTTTGCTCACTATGATATATACTGGCTGTGGGTATCCTTCCCGGTTTCCAAAGCAGTTACCGTGATCATCACCTTGATTGCCATGGCAGTCAGCAAAAAAATCCGTCACAAAAAGAATCTTCTCGGTATTGAGGAAGAGGACGGAGTGATCTATGACTTTTCTATAAAGAATGAAATCCCCGAGGCGATCCGTGCCTCGGAGGAAGCGATGGAATTTTGTAAACAGCAAAACGTTCCCGAAAACACCTCGAACGCAATCGGCGTTACGGTTGAGGAATTATGCCACAATATTGCTAATTACTCGGAATCCAACGGCAACAGCGCCGTCGATGTTTGCGTGCGTGTGTTGCCTGACAAGGTAAATGTACGTTTGCGCGATGACGGCGCGGAGTTTGATCCTACCGATTTTATCGACAACAGCGGAAAGCGCATTACCGGCTTGGAGCTTGTAAGAATGTTGAGCTCATCTATCAACTACAACAGGGTTTTGGGCTTCAATGTTACAAATGTTGCCGTAAGTTATTAGAATGGGTGGTGAGCAGGATTTTTAATTTCATAAATAAAAAACAGGAGAAACTCTCTAAGTACACAATGGGTTTGTTTCGAGGTGCCGAGCAACGCATAAACTTTGTCTATATGCTGATTATGACCGCTTTTGAATCGGCTATCTTGATTTACATTTTGTCAAACGGTTGGGACGATACCCGGTTCTTTTTCGGAATAAGAGCAGGAATCGTGCTCTTGCCCGGAATTATAGTGAACGCTGTATTTCGCAAAAAATGCTATCCTTGGATCAAATATTTCAACAATATTATTATTATGGCGTCGCTGTTTTACCTTTGCGGCTTTACAGACTTAATAGCGTTGTTGTTTATTATGCTGCCTTTTATAAACAGCTTTTATTTCCGGCCGTATTTTACGTTGATCACCGGTTTGGCCTGCGTTTTAATGATGTATATCGGTTGCATGAATATCGTTCCGCCGTTATTTGACGATGAAGGTATTGTCAATTATAATTTTTTAACCATTGTAAAAACCGCTTTTGATTTTACGGATGAAACTGTAGTTTTAATACTTCAAAGCCGCAGCTTTATCATACTTACGGCTATCAGCATGGTGATCGTATCGGTATATCTTTCAGCCAACAGCAAAAGATTCACTATCAGGCAGGGCGAGCTGCTCAGCATAAACCTGTCAACCGAGGCGGAGCTCAATGTGGCGCAAAATATCCAGAAAGGCATTTTGTCAAGAGATTTCCCCGATAACGAATCTTACGGAGTTTATGCCGACATGAGAATGGCAACCGAGGTCGGCGGTGACTTTTATGACTATTTTCTTATTGACGATACACATTTGGCTATTGTAGTGGGAGATGTGTCCGGTCACGGAATGGCGGCGGCAATGTTTATGACGTTATCAAAAACGCTGATCAAGGTGTATTCGCAGTCGCTAATTTTTACAGACAAGGTTTTTGAACATACAAACAGGTATTTGCAGCAGTCAAATCCCGAAAAGTTTTTTGTAACCTGCTGGTTAGGCTGCATTGATTTGACCACCGGCGTTTTGTCATACTCAAATGCCGGACACAATTTTCCGGTTATTATCCGCAACGGCGGAGAACCCGAATTTTTGAAGTCAGAGCCTAATTTTGTTCTCGGAAGAAAACGGCTTGCGAGATATATGGAAAACAAGATCAAGCTTAATCCCGGCGACAAGCTGGTTCTCTACACCGACGGTGTTTCGGAAGCGCAGGCGGTTGACGAGAGCTTCTTCGGCAATGACAGACTTATTGATGTTCTGACGGTGAACAAGGAAAAAAACCAGAAGGAATTAGTGTTGTCCCTGCGCAAAGCTGTAAATGAGTTTGAAAAAGGAAATGACAAATATGACGACGTCACGGTATTGGCACTGTCATTCAAGAAAAAGCTTGAAGTGGCGCCTCCCGACAGTAAAAAGTTTTTCCTTTCAAAAGATACCTTTGAGAGTGTGACAGAATACATTTCCGAACGCTGCACCGAAGCAGGCTGCGACAGCGCAACGGTAGACAGGATCACAATAGCATCATCCGAAATCCTTGCGAATATAGATTCCTATGCTTATGAAAACGGCGGCGAGATCGAAATCATCACCAAGTCACGCGATCGAAGAATGACTGTTGTTTTTAAGGACTACGGAGAACCTTTTAATCCGTTACACGTCAAGGAGCCGGATATCGATCAGCCGCTTAATAAGCGTAAGCCCGGCGGTTTGGGATTATTTATTGTTAAGAAGCTGATGAGCGACGTCAGCTATTCATATGAAAACGGTCAAAATGTTCTGACAATAAACATGGATTATTAAAGGAGGTATTATGAAGAGCACAAAAATAATCATCGCCGGCGATCTGCTTCCCATGCCGTGCAACTGCGATTTGTTTGAGTCGGGAGATATTCAGGAACTGTTCGGCAAAACGCTTTGTGATTTGTTTGCTTCGGCAGATTACCGCGTATGTAACTTTGAGGGCTGCTTTACCGACAGCGGGCATCCGGTTGAAAAAATCGGTCCGAGTATAAAAGCTCCCGTTTCCTCAATAAAGGCAATTAAAAATCTCGGAATTGACTATGCTTCTTTAGGTAACACCCATTCCATGGATTACGGAAAACAAGGTTACCTTGATACCTGCAAAACGCTTTCCGAAAACGGCATCGGATATTTTGGTTGGGGAGACAATTCGTCATCCGTCAAGGCTTATGCCGAAATAGAGGACAGCGGCAGAAAAATTGTTCTCTATAATGCCACAGAGCAGTTTGAGAATGCTCCGCGCGAAGATTACCCGGGCGTGAACCTTTACGACGAATACAGGGTTTGCGAAGAAATAAAAGAGTTGAAAAACCATTGTGATTTTCTTATCGTACTCTATCACGGGGGCATAGAGGGAACTCATTATAACAGCGAAAAAATGCGCCGCAGGTTTCACCGCATGGCAGACAACGGCGCCGATGTGGTGATCTCACAGCATACTCACGCAGTCGGCGAGGAAGAGTACTACAAAAATGCGTATCTGCTGTACGGACAAGGCAACTTTTGCTTCCATTTCCGCAATGAAGTTACACCCCTGCTCGCAGAGGGCTTAGTGCTGGAGCTGAATATATCGGCAGATGGTTTTGAAGCAAAGCCGCACCGTGTTTTGCGCACTGAAAAGGGCTGTGTTTATGACGAAGCGCAGGATCTTAGCGGCTTTTACGCCCGAAGCAAAACGCATGACGCTTTGCTGAAAGGCGACAAACAGGCGCAGGCGGAATTTGAAAACCGGTTTGGAAATGACTGCGCAAATTGGACAAATATATTTTTCTCGCTGTTCAGGGGAGTAAACGCGAAGGATGCGGAAAAGCGAAAGACGCTGAGCCCCGGTGAGTTTTCGGAATACCTGAAAAATTCATACACAGTACAGCAGCTGCTTGGAATGCAAATGTTTCTTCGCAACGAGGAATTCAATGAAATCGGCAACCAAATACTCAGCGATTTGCTGAAAGAAAAACAAATAAAGGAGAAAGAATAATGAAAATCAATATCTTTGAAGACAACGGTACACCCGTAATTGCGCCCGAGGGCAAAATCGACCATGTAACAGTAAATGAATTTGAGAGCAAAATAAACGAGCTCGGAGAAAAACACGACTCGCTTATACTTGATATGGCAGGCGTGGAATATGTTAGCTCAGCGGCGCTGAGAGCTATTTTGAATGCCAGCGATATGCTTGAAAGCAAAAACGGTCTTGTGCTCAAGAACGTAAATAATAAGGTTATGGAGATTTTTAACATTACACGCTTTACCGATTATCTCGATATTCGGTAACCGCTTATTCAGGCTTATAAAATCATATGACAAATATAAAAGTGCTCCGCGGCAACGTCAACAATGCCGCGGAGTTTTAATATGTTTTCAACTGTATTTATGCACATATTTTTGGGAATTTTTGTTGCCTTTTACATGATAAAGTAGTACAATACAAAAGGGTATTTGTTATAGCAGAATATAATAATATTATCAAATAAAACCCTTTAACATTTGTTGCGTTAAATTCCGCATAACTGCGTTGTCGTCCTTGTTCTGCGAAATTTTCCGCTAACATCTTTTTTAAAGTGTTTTAATAGAGAATGGTATACAAAAACCTTTTTTTGTGGAGGAACGTTTTGAAAGCAATAAAAAAGATTTTTAATATCTACAACAAATCAAGCCTGATCCTGCGAATTATTATCGGCATAATTTTAGGCGCGGGACTGGCGTTTTTAATTCCTCAGGCGTCATGGATCGCTATGCTCGGAACGCTGTTTGTCGGCGCTCTTAAGGCTATTGCTCCCGTACTGGTCGCTGTTTTGGTTGCGGCGTCACTTTGCCAGGGCAGCGCTAAGTTTGACAGACGTTTCGGACTGGTCATATTTTTATATTTGTTCTCTACTGTTCTCGCTTCGGTTGCGGCAGTTGTTGCAAGCTTTATTTTTCCGCAGACGATAACGTTATCGAAAGAATTGCTGACCGACACTGCGGCGCCTGCCGGCGTAGGCGAAATATTTAACGGCTTGCTGCTGAACATTATTGCCAATCCCGTTGAGGCTCTTACTCAGGGCAACTACCTTGGAATACTGTTTTGGTCGGTGATCATAGGCCTTGCTTTAAAACGTTTCGCAGGGGAGATCACCCGGGAGGTTATGCGGAATTTTTCCGACGCTGTTACACAGGTGGTACGCTGGATCATAAACCTTGCTCCCTTTGGCATACTCGGTCTTGTATTCAGCGCGGTATCGGAAAGCGGTATCGATATTTTTGTGACCTACGGAAAGCTGATGCTCCTTTTAGTGTGTACTATGCTCACGGTTGCGCTTATTATTAATCCTTTGATTGTTGCGTTATCTCTCAGATGCAATCCTTATCCGCTGGTTTTCCGGTGTATGCGCGAGAGCGGTCTTACAGCGTTTTTTACGCGCAGCTCGGCTGCAAATATTCCGGTTAATTTGAGCTTGTGTGAAAAGCTCGGGCTTGACCGCGATATGTACTCTGTCTCGATTCCGCTCGGCGCAACAATCAATATGGACGGAGCGGCGGTAACAATTACAATTATGACTCTTGCGACGGCTCATACCTTGGGAATAGAGGTTTCGTTTCCCGCGGCGCTTTTGCTGTCATTTCTGTCCGCGCTTGCGGCGTGCGGCTCTTCCGGAGTTGCCGGAGGCTCGCTTCTGCTTATTCCTCTGGCGTGCTCGCTTTTCGGTATCTCCGATCAGGTTTCAATGCAGGTTGTCGGCGTGGGCTTTATAACCGGCGTCATTCAGGACAGTATGGAAACCGCCATTAATTCATCGGGCGATGTTTTGTTTACCGCCACAGCGGAATATATAAGTCTTAAAAAACAGGGCAAAGCCCTTCCCGGTTTCTTACAGGGACGAAAGCATAACGGCGGTAAAACAGATCAGCCCTGACAGTTTTTGATTTTTACATACAGCTTTACTCATAAGGGGGATTGGGATGAACAAATTACAGGCGAATATTTGCCTTATTTGTGTAACTTTGTGTTGGTCAACAGAGGTCATCATATTTTCGTGTATACCTGATGATGTGCTGCCCTTTGCTACGACATTTATCTGCAACGCGATAGCTTCGCTGATTCTTGCCGCGTGTTTTTTCAGGCGCATTAAGAGGGAAATACGCCGCAGCGGCAAAAAGTTGATTTTACGGTGCCTTTTTTTAGGCGTATTAAACTGCATTTATAATATCCTTTATCTTTACGGATTAAAGCATTTTGACGTATCCTCGGGAGCCTTTACATTTTCGATGACGGTAGTTGTGCTTCCGGTAGTTTTGATCACTATGAAAAAAACAGTCGGAGCAAAAACATGGGTATCCGTAGCTTTGGTGCTTTCGGGAATTATTATTGCATTGGGCGGTAATTTAGCAAATCTTTCCATTGTCGGTTTGATTTTAATGCTGCTTGGATGCATCTTCCGCGCTGTGTTTATTGTAAAACTGAATGATTATGCCGGTGAACACGATTCGATTTCGCTGTCGGTTTTCATTTCTGTTTTTGTATCAGCGCTCAGCTTTGTGATTTGGTTTGTGCTTCAGCCCGAGACCTTTGCCTCGATTCCATGGTCGGGCACAATAATAGCAAGCTTGTTTATATATGCGTATTTTATCATAGCGTTTGCGCAAACCCTGAACATCTTCGCTCAAAAGCGTGCCACTGCGACAGAAGCGACGATCATTTATTCGCTCGAAATAGTTTTTTCGCTTATATGGGGAACTGTACTTCCGGAAACTCTGATAGATCGTGCTACTCTTACACCGTTCAATATAACCGGAGCTATTCTTATTGTAGCCGGAAGTATTATAGAGATAATAGAATTTAAGGGGAAAAGGGGGTTGAAGAGTGATGTTGAAAAGCAGTAAGCTTCCGCAGCCCGTAAAGCTGTGTGTGCTGATCGCTGTTATGATATCGGTTTATCTGATAATTGCCATTCCTTTTAAGGTTATGAGCGTGATACCCGGCTTTACCGATATTCGACCGGTCATGCTTCTTAAGCCTGTTTACGGCATTTTCTTCGGGATCCCGGGGTGTATAGCCTTTGCTGTCGGCAATTTAATTGGCGATATAATCAGTGACAGCCTAAGATGGTCATCGATCGCAGGCTTTGCGGCAAACTTTCTGGGACCTTTTGTGTTTTACTTTTTCCGTTTAAAGATATTTAAGAATAGCTTTCATCTCAGAACCGGAAAAGATATTCTTAAACTGCTTGCGGTCACAATTATTTCGTCCGTGATCGAAGCAGGAATAATAACGCCTGCCGTAATGCTGACTTATTCGGGAGTAGATTCGGCTTTGCTGTTTTTGACCATTATGCTCAACGGAACCGTATTTCCTGTAATGCTCGGGATCCCGCTGATGATCCTTATGCAGGAAGAGCTGCGTTTTGAATTTTATTATTAACTGAATTCTGTAATATAAAAAGTGCCGGCCTTATGCAGGTCGGCACTTTTGATTATAAACGGATTTTATGAGCCTTGTATCATTATATATCCGAGTATAAGGCTCGGTATCAGGATTATAATGGTGTTGCGTACCATTCTGAATCTTAGCCGTCTCCATTCGCGTTCTGTCAGTTCTTTTACTTTCGGCGTTTTGAGCAGGCTTAAAATAACAGCGGATGCCAAAAAGATAAAATAAGCGTTAACGATAAACAGATACGCCGCGCCGCCGAGCATTTTCCAGTTGCCGTTTGCTATGGAATAACCGCAGGTGCACAGCGGCGGCATCAATGCTGTGGCGATTGCCACACCGGGAATAATGTTGTTGAACAAGCCCTTTCGTGTTTGACCGATAATACCGGCAACTCCGCCTGCCGTGGCTATAAGCACGTCAAAAAAAGTCGGAGAGGTTCTCGCCAGAAGCTCGGGAGTGGCTTCCTTTAGAGGAGTACATAAAAAATACAGAAACGAGGTTGCCAGGCTGATTATGATTTGCATGGCGAATCCTACGGCGTGGTTTCTCAAAAGCTTGAAATCGTTTGAAACCAGCGCGTAAGCCATTGCAAGAATACTGCCCATTAAAGGTGAAATCAGCATTGCTCCGATAATTACCGCGGTAGAGCTTACATTCAGTCCGACCGATGCTATCAGCATTGCGCAAATCAATACGCACATATTTGTTCCGGTTATTATTCCGCCGGACAAAAGCCTTTCACGTATTTCTTCATGTGAAGCTGCATCCTCTTTTAAAGAAAACATCTTTTTTAATACAGCTTTCATTTTGTCTGGTTTTGCGTTCATTATGTACGGCTCCTTTGTTAAACAGTTTAAAACTGCTGTATCATATAAATATATTCTATCATAAAACAATGAATATAACAATATTATAAACATACTTAAATTTTATCTTTTAAAACAACGCAATTACCAATATCTATACAAAAAATATAATGACAGATAAACTTTTTTGTGATATAATAAACGCAGGAAACATTTATTGAATTAATTACCGTTATGCTTTGCGTTTATTATATAAATTTTTATTGCCCGCTCGGTTTGCCGCTTTGCGGCAAGAGCGATGGCTGATTATAACAAGCAGCTTAAAGCTTTGTTTTGTAAAAATCAAACTTTGTGCATATTCGTAATTGCATAAAAGTGAGGGTACTATGAAACTTTTTACGGAATCCCTGTGGGTATTTGTAATTTTCTCATTTTTAGGTTGGGTTACCGAGCTGGTATATTATTCTTTTAAAAACAAACGAATAACAAATCCGGGTTTTTTGACGCTTCCGTTTTTGCCGTCGATCGGCTTCGGCTTTGTTTTGCTTTATGTTTTTGTACTTCGCTTTGACAATATTATAATGCTGTTTTTTACATCGGCAATTATACTTACCCTGTACAAATATTTTACTTCAATGATATTTGAACGCTCATTTGGCTTTAAGTGGAAGGATTATTCCGACAGTAAGTATAAGCTTAATAAGTTTGTCGCTGTTTGGGAACCCTTTGTATTCGGTCTTTTGGGCATCGTTCTGGTTAAATTTGCCTTTGTTCCCATTGCTTTAATTGTTTCGGCATTGCCGTTTTGGGCGGCAATATTGATTCCGTCGGTTATTACCGCTTTGATAATAATCGATATTGTTATCTCTTGTGTAACAATAATAAAGCTGCGCCGCAATCTTAAAAAAATGGAAGATATTTCCAACCTTTTGGATAATGAAGAAAAAACTGCTTCCGATGAAGAGCTCAGGGAAGAGTATCAGCGCAGAATAATCCAAAGCAAGCATTTCAGGCTGAGGCTTGTAAAGGCGTTCCCCGATATGGAATCCTTTGATTACGAAAAGCATCTTTCGGCCATTAAAGAGCATTATAACCTTTTTAGGAAAAAAAACAACGAGACTTACGAGAATAAGATCAAGAATAAAGAGGACAGACCGTTTGCTTACGGACTTTGCCTATCCAAGCTTTTCTGGCTGTTTTTAGTCGGAAGCTTCTTCGGAACTCTTCTTGAAACCGTCTGGGCAATTTTTGTCGAGGGGCATTTCGAGATGAGAGTAGGCGTGGTTTTGGGACCTTTTATTCCTGTTTACGGTGGCGGAGCGGTGGCAATAACCCTGTGTCTTTATAAGCTCTACAATAAAAATGATGTAATCGTATATATCGCTTCGGCTGTTATCGGCGCAACCTTTGAATACTACTGTTCATATTTTCAGGAAATATTTCTCGGAAGCATCAGCTGGGATTACAGCGACACGCCGTTTAATCTTGACGGCAGAACAAACCTTACCTTTGCCTTTATCTGGGGCTTTCTGGGGCTTGTATGGCTAAGATATATATATCCGTTAATCAGCCGTACGATCGAGAAGATTCCCAAAAAGCCGGGAAAGATTATTACCGTTATACTTGTTATTTTTATGTCTGTAGACGGTGCTCTGACTGTTATATCTATTGACAGAAAGAATAAACGTGCGGAAAATATTCCGCCGCAAACCGTTATAGGTCAGTTTTGCGACATGGTATTTACCGATGAATATATGGAATTTATCTATCCGCACATGGGCACAAAGGAAACCTTTGCCGCCGAAAGAGAACAAAAGGCAAAACAGGCTTTAAAAGCTTCAAAATAATATGAACTTTTATTATTCGCCGAAATGCCGCTTTGCGAAGATAACCGTTTTATGTGTGTTAAGGAGTTGAAAAATGACAAAGAAGCTGCTATCCGAGATCCCCGTACTTAAAGGTGACAGAATAACGCTTAAAGCGTTGACTGCAGATGATGCCGGAGCGCTTCGGGAGTTTACTCAAAACGAGGACATTTACCGTATGCTGCCGACGTTTCTATTTGAGAAAAAGTATGACAGCGCGGAATATGTTATCAGCCGTTTATACGATGAATGTATAAAGCAGTCACTTATACTCGGCGTTTTCTTAGGCGGCAGCTTCTGCGGCTTGGCTGAAATCTACGGTTACCGCGCGGTTCTGTCAAAGGCAAGCGCCGGTTACCGTTTATTACCGCAGTATTGGGGGCAGGGAATAGCTACCGAAGCTCTCGGACTGATGGTAAAGTATGTTCTGGAAGAAACCGATGTGAACTATCTGACGGCAAGCACCATGCTTGAAAACCGGGCGTCCGCGAAGGTGCTTAAGAAAAACGGCTTTAAGCAGGTCGCTCACGCATTGCCCGAAAACTGGGGCTTTAAATTTCCGGTATTAACCGACAAATGGCTGAGAACTGCCGAAGGACACCGCAGACCGTACCGTTTTCAAACATAACGGGCTTGCGGTATGCAAAACCGGTATTATTATTTCAATTAAACCCGACTATAAAAAGGAGTGATTATCGTGAAGGAACTAACGGTCGAAGCGGAGGTTTGCAATATAGAAACTGTTACCGATTTTATAAACTCGGAGCTTGATAATATCGATTGCCCGATGAAAACGCGTATGCAAATTGATGTTGCGATAGATGAGTTGTTCGGAAATATAGCTCATTACGCATACGAAAGCGGCAAGGGCAAAGCGACGGTAAGAATTGAGTTTGAAAAAAATCCGCCGGCGGTCATAATTACGTTTATCGACAGCGGCAAACCGTTTAATCCGCTGACTATTGCAGAACCCGATACAACGTTGTCGGCTGATGAACGTAAGATAGGCGGACTCGGTATTTTTATAGTAAAAAAGAC
Source organism: uncultured Ruminococcus sp. (assembly GCA_902792105.1). GTDB lineage: Bacteria > Bacillota > Clostridia > Oscillospirales > Acutalibacteraceae > Ruminococcoides. Next base: position 2,331 of record CADAYK010000006.1, on the reverse strand, counting down.
TATGGATTCAATAGTATATAATTACACCAACGGGCAGAACGTACTGTCGATAAAAAAAGTCTTGGGGTGATAAGCTTGGGAAGAATAAAAAACTATTTTAAAATATATGAATCAGAAGAAACCAAAGCGGTTTTTGAGCAAAATGAATATGATTCCAACCGCCTGTCACTTTGGGTTATTTTCTCCTGCGCCTCCATACTTCTTATCGCGTGGATTTTAAACCTTGCGGGGGTGTTTACGGTCGTTAACCAAAGAATGACTGTCCTTGCCGTGTTGGGCTTGGCTGAGTTTTCGGTGCCTGTAATGCTATATTTTAAATATAAGGGCAGAAAACGCTGGCTGAAATATGTTATGATAATTACCCTGCAGTGTGTGTGCACGCAATTGTTCTGCATTCTTAATCATAACGTGATCCTCATTATGATCATTCCCGTTCTTTTGTCGAGCAGGTATTTTTCCAAGGGATTTACTTTGATGATGTCAATTTTATCAGCCTTGTTGCTGGCAGCGGCAAGCGTGACCTCAGTCCTTTACGGAATAATTGACCTGAATTTTTACCCTTCCATAGAAAACGGAACCGTATTGGTTATTCAAAACGGCTTGCGTTCTTCGGTGACCGCTTTGGGTGTTGATCCCGCAAGAGCAGTAGTTTGGATGTTGATAAACGGTTTTTTGCCAAGGCTTCTTGTGTTTACGGTAATCAGTTTTATTTCTGTTTATATAGCCAAGCGTGGTCATAATATGGTGCTCAGGCAGGATGAAATATCCCGCGCGTCGGCAAACGTAAAAACCGAGCTTAACACTGCTACGCAAATTCAAAACAGCATGGTTCCGAACATTTTCCCCGCATTTCCCGAAAGAAAAGAATTTGATATTTTTGCCTCAATGTATACAGCTAAAGAGGTTGGCGGAGATTTTTATGACTTTTTCTTAATAGATGAAAAACATCTTGCGCTTGTAATAGCGGATGTTTCGGGAAAAGGCGTTCCGGCCGCATTGTTTATGATGGCTTCAAAAATTTTGATCAGCGACCGTACCCTTATGGGCGGTAGTCCTTCCGATATTCTGGAGTTTGTGAATGACCGTATTTGCAGCAACAATCAGGCGGATATGTTCGTTTCGGTATGGCTCGGCATAATGAACATTGATACAGGAAAGGTTATAGCCTCAAACGCCGGTCACGAATATCCTGCAATATATAGAAACGGTGAAAAGTTTACTCTCATGAATGACCGGCATGATTTTATAATCGGCGGCTTTGATGGTATGGTATACAGTAATTATGAGTTTACACTGAACAAGGGTGACGCGCTGTTTATTTACACCGACGGAGTCCCCGAAGCAAACAACAGCGGGAAAGAGCTGTTCGGCGCCGACAGAATGATAGAAGCGTTAAACATAAATCCAAACGGATCGCCGGAAGAGATCCTGACAAATGTAAAAAACGAGGTGAACGCTTTTACCGGCGGCGGACTGCAGTTTGACGACTTAACCATGCTTTGTATAAGATATAACGGAAAATAATTTTTTATTTTAATAAAGAAAGGTGATAGTAATGAAAAAAATACTGCTTGTTTTATTGGCGGGAGCTTTGGCAGGTTCTTCTTTATCAGCCTGTTCTTCGCAGCAGAATACCGGCAGGGAAACTGTTTTTCAGGTAGCGCTGCTGCAATCTCTCACACAGGGATACTATGACGGAATAATCGGCGTGGAGGAATTAAAGCAGCACGGCGATACCGGAATAGGTACCTTTGAGGGCGTTAACGGTGAAATGATCGTTTTGGACGGCAAGGTGTATCAGGCACTTGGCGACGGAACCGTTAAGGAAGCGGATAACAATGAAACGGTTCCATTCTCGAATGTTACATTTTTTGATAACGATAAAAGCGAAACCCTTTCAAAGGCGGAAAATATTGACAAGCTCAAGGAACAGCTCAATAAAACGGTTGAGGCAAACGGCAAAAACCTGTTTTATATGGTGAAGGTAACGGGTGAATTCAAAAAGATGAACGTCCGCAGCGAGCTGAAACAGGAGAAGCCTTATAAGTCTCTTGACAAGGCGCTTTCCACCGATCAAAGAGAATTCAATTACGATAATATCAAGGGAACGATCGTGGCGCTGTATTGTCCCGATTATATGAACGGTCTTAACACTCCCGGATGGCATTTCCACTTTATTTCGGATGACAAAACAAAGGGCGGTCACATTCTTGACTTGGCATTTGATTCGGCAGAGGCAAAGTTTGACTTAACTCAAGGCTTTAATCTTTATCTGTCGGACAACAAAGAGTTCCAGAATATGGAGCTTTCAAAGGATGTCAGCGACGCGAT
>CADAYK010000005.1 GCA_902792105.1 uncultured Ruminococcus sp. | reverse complement strand
ACAAAGCAGGGCGCTAAGATGACAATCACTGTTACTTATCCCGGCGAGGAGCCCACAACAGAAGCTCCCACAACTGAGGAGCCTACTACAGAGGAGCCCACAACAGTTGAGCCTACTACAGTTGAGCCTACTACAGTTGAGCCTACTACAGTTGAGCCCACAACAGTTGAGCCCACAACAGTTGAGCCCACTACAGAAGAGCCCACAACAGTTGAGCCCACTACAGCTGAGCCTACTACAGTAGAACCCACAACTGCTGAGCCCACTACAGAAGAGCCCACAACAGTTGAGCCCACTACTGAAGAACCCAAGTTAAAGGTTAACGCTACTTCCAACTTCTTTGCAAATCAGGATTTAGGCGAAAAGACCATTGGCGAGGACTTCTCATTGATCTATGACTATCAGCAGCCCGATGAATATAAGATTGTATCGGCTGCATGGAGACTCGAATACGATCCTGCTAAGGTTAGTATCACAGGCGTTTCCACATTTGACGGCGGCGAGTATTCTTACATCAACACCGACGAACCCGGCGTAATCCGCGGCAACTTCTCTAACGTTGACGGTTTCGACTTCTCAACAGAGAAAGAATTCGCATCATTCGTATTCAAGGCTATCAACGGCGGCGAAGAGACCCTTAACTTCGTAATGGAAGATCTCATTAACGAAGAGTGGATTATCGTTGAAAACGAAGTTATCAAGGATAAGCCCGAAGAGCCCACAGAGCCTGCAACAGAAGAGCCCACAGAGCCTGCAACAGAAGAGCCCACAGAGCCTCTTGCTGATGCTGACTTCGTAATCAACGCAGGTACAGTTACAGCTGAGCCCGTTCCCGGCACAGAAGTAAAGGTTCCCGTTGACTTTGGTAAGAACCCCGGCTACGGCTATGGTTATGTAAGAGCTAACTGGGATGTAAATCAGCTCGTTCTCCAGAACGTAGAGTACAACAATGCTCTTGCTCCCGCACAGGCTTCCGCAGCTCCCATCAATCCTGCTGTTGGTTCCTACAAGGTATCCTTCGGTGACATGATGACCTTGACTCCGTTTGAGGGTACAGGCACAGCATTCACACTCGTATTCAAGGTAGCTGACACAGCTACAGAGGGTAATGTTGCTATTACTCTTACAGAGGACGAAGTTTACACAGTAAACATCGAAACAATCGATTCAGCTGTAAACAACGGTAAGGTTATTCTTGCAACTGAGGTTCCCACAGAAGCTCCTACAGAAGAGCCCACAGAAGAGCCCACAACTGTAGCTCCCACAGAAGAGCCCACAGAAGAGCCCGCAACTGAAGCTCCCACAGAAGCTCCCACAGAAGAGCCCACAGAAGAGCCCACAACTGTAGCTCCCACAGAAGAGCCCACAGAAGCTCCCACAGAAGAGCCCACAGAAGCTCCCACAGAAGAGCCCACTGTAGTTCCTACAGAAGAGCCCACAGAAGCTCCCACAGAAGAGCCCACAGAAGCTCCTACAGAAGAGCCCACAGAAGTAGAGCCCACAGAAGAGCCCACTGAAGCTCCCACAGAAGTAGAGCCCACAGAAGCTCCCACAGAAGTAGAGCCCACAGAGGAAGAGACAACAGTAGCTGACAACACCGACGCTACATCTTCAACAAAGCCTGCTACCGGCGATTCTACAAGTGATTCAACTAAGGACAGCTCTAACAACGGCGGCGGCACCAATGGTGGCGGCACAAACGGTGCAGTACAGACAGGTAATGCTTCTATGGCTATCATTATCCTCTTAGTACTCATTTCTGCAACCGGAGCTATCTACTTTGCTCGCAAGAGAGTAAAATAATATAGCTTGTGTTAACTGTTTGTTAATGCTGTTTAAATAAAAACTCGTTTTTCACCCTCCGTTTCTTGCGGAGGGTGTTTTTTTGCACTATTGTGTATTTTTCCGCCTGCCGCTCAAATAAGTGCAGAAAAAAAGTATTTTTTAAGACAGAAACAGCGCTCAACGGCGCTTGTTGCCTTGTTACAATATTGTTACCGAATTTTCACCTTATAATCACACTGTTTTCGTTGAAATTATCTTTAATCTGTTATATAATAATATAAAAACATATCCAAGAGGTTTATTTTATGAAAAGATTAATCAGTTTAATTACCTTGACCTGTATTTTTACATCAATGATTATCGCTTCGGTTCCAAGCGCCTGCGCGGCAGACGAGCTAATTATTAATAAAAAAGCCAAGGCTAAAACCGGCGACAAGGTCAAGTATATTCTTTATCTTGCAGACACCGAAGAAGAAATCGAAGGCTTTGAAATGAATCTGAATTTTGACCCTGCCCTTCTTCAAACCGATTCCGAAAAAGTCAATTTTCCCAAGGCTGACAATGTTGTAAAAAACATCGTTAAGGGCGAGATTTTTTTAAACTGGACTAATATTTTCTCAAAGCTTAACTTTTCAAATAAAGATGAGTTTCTTGACATTGAGTTCACTGTTTTAAAGCCGGGCGAAACCGAAATCACCAAGTTTATAAAAGAGATTTACGGCGACGATATGACCTATATAAAAAAGTTTAAGTGGACTTACGACCTTAAAATCAACGATGAAACCGTGATCTCCGACGAACCGCCTTTAATCACCGACGACGAGGAGCTTATTAAAAACTATCAGGGCGCTTACATCAATTATGTTGACGGAATGGGGGAGAACTCTCCTAACGCCGACGATCACGAAGCCGTTACCGTTAACAACAGCCTGCTTCAAAACCGCGACGAAACCATTCAAAACCGTGTCGGAGAAACAGTGACCGTTAACCAGTACGGCACCTATTATCAGGATGTTACAAAATTTGTTGACAAAGACAATCAGTCCGGAGGCTTCCCGTTTTGGATCATCGGCGTGGCAGGTTTTGTCGTAATTGGCGCTTTGGTTGTTGTTGCAATAGTTATTTCCAAGAAAAAACAGTAAAATTCGACAAATTAAACATGATAAATTTGTAATCATTTCTAATTAAATATTAGAATTTCTACTTGATTTTTGTTTTTTTATATTATATAATTAGTTATAACCGTTATAAGCGGAAATATATTGGAGGAATATTAATATGAAAAAGAAAGTATTAGGCGCTATCTTTGCCGGTGCTATGGCTGCTACAATTGCCGCTACAAGCATTGCAAGTGTTGCCGCTCTAAAAACCGACCATAGTAAGTATACTCCCTCAGCAGGCGTAGAAACTTACAAGTATTATCTGGCAATGCCCGGTTGTTGGATCAATGATTCTACCAAAGACAACAACGACGCAGCAGGCTGCTATTGGTGGGAGGCCGCTGATAACCCCGGCGACAGATTCCCCAACGGTTGGCCCGGATATGAGATGGACAAAGAGGAAGGCTTTGAAAACCTTTACAGCATCAACGCTCCGCAGAAAGCTACGGCAGTTGTATTCAGCAACTATCTCGACGGCGGTACGGACAGCTCTAAGCCCGAGTTCTCACAGGCTCTCCAGTGCAAAAACTCAAAAGCCGAGTACTATAATGAAGGCGAAAGCGATAACTATTCGCCGCAGAAGATAACGAATCATTTGATAAGACATATGATGCTATTATGAAACATCCTGAAGTTATTGATTTCACACCCGAGTTCGGCGAAAACGGTAAGGTATTCTTCTCTGAAACTGAGCAACAATTTGGTCTTTCCATGAGATTTGACGGCATGATTTGGATCGTTGACCTTGATCCCGATCACATCACAGTAATTAACGAAGACCTTATCCCCGGCGGTAAGCCCGTATTTGATGGTGACTGGTACTTTATGTATGGTGACGGCGAATATGGTATGTGGCCGACAAAGCAAATGGCTCTTGAGCAGGAAGGTCTGACTGTTGACGAAGAGGGCAAATATGTTCTTACCGATGACTTCACAGAAGACGAGTACGGTACAATCCGTAACAAGGACGGCTATATCGTAGTTGGTAACTTCACCGGCAGATACTATGAGGAATCTGTAGCTCCCACAATGGATCCTTCAAAGGTTACAACTGCTCCCGCAACTACCGTAGCTCCCGCTACTTCCGAAAGCTCTCTTGTAAAAGCTGAATATCAGACAGGTTGGATCAAGGGTTCAGGCAAAGACTTTGAATTCAAGCTTTCTTGCACAGCTGACACTTATTCACTTAAGGACATCTTTAAGTACATCTCGGTTAATGACAAGGAAATCGATCCTTCCAACTACACCATTACCTATAATGATGACGGCACAGCTGTTCTTGCGGTAAAGGCTTCATTCATGGAGACTCTTGCCACAGGTAAGGCTACATTTAAAATGCATTTTGAAACCGCTGAAGGCGCTACCTGCGATCTTGAGCCCTCTATAACAATTATTCCTGCAGCTAACGGTTCAGGTTCAGGTTCTTCAACAAGCGATGCTTCAAGCGATTCCGGAAGCGGCACATCAACAAGCGGTTCGAATCCTAACCCTGCAATCCAGACAGGTGCATCTTCGTTTGCTGTAATCATTCTCTTTGCTGCTGTTGGCGCTGTTCTTGTAACATACTTCAGACGCAGAAAGACTAACTGATAATTAGTTAAATAACTTATTCGGACACTCTCGCAAGAGGGTGTCCGTTTTTTTCTTATGAAAAAACGTGCACCGCGATTTTTTCCGTATAACTTTAAAAATCGGCTTGAATACTTGATTTTTCCGTAATTTTATAGTATACTAAACTTGTATAATTATATTAATCGGAGGATAACAATGTCTAAAAGAATATTTAGTTCATTTATTGTATTAATTATTCTTAATATCATGGTTTTTCAATCATTAATGACATTCTCTGCCGCTCAGGCTGAGGATGCTGTTATCGCTACGTCTCCGGAAGACCTGACCGAGCCTGAAACCTCCGCAGAAACAACGGCGGAGGAATCGCTTGCTTTCGGCGAAACCGTTCAGCATACAACCGAACAGCCCACAACTTATGTTAAACCGCTGAAATTTCCGTCGCTGTCTGTAAGCGCCATTTCAAACTTTTTCGGAAAGGCAAACGCCGATTACAACCAGTACACCAAAGAGGTAACCGTAACCTATTTTCTTAAAGCTTCAAGCGGAATTCTTACAACCCAATGGAACCTGTCTTATGATCCCAAGGTGTTAAAGCTGAATCCCAAGAAGAACAGCCCTAAGCAGATTTGTCCCATAATCAAAGATTCCGGTGTTGTTGATTTTGAAGAAGGCAAGGTTAGATATAACGCCACCAGCGTGGGATTGTTTGATTTTTCCGCGGACGACGCTCCTTATGTTAAGCTTGTTTTTGATGTAAACGACATTCCCGAAGACGAACCGCAAATAACCAAAATCGACCTTACGATCGACACGCTTTGGCTGATGGACGGCGACAGTGAGTGTTTTGTAGTCAACAATTTCAAGGTTGCCGACCTTACAAAGCTCCGTGTCAGAATTTCAAAGGGAACCACCCTTACCGATTCAAACTATGTAGAGCCTACCACCGCCGAACCCACAACCGCGGCGGCGACTAAATCAAAGGGAACCTTGGACGAGCAAAAGTCAGTCAATCCGTCACAGCCCTCAACCTCACCGACAAATGTGACCTCGCCGGACAAGGCTGCTCAGGTCACGAACCCCGGCAGCAATAATCCCAAAAACGGGGGTAAGGATAATAATAATCAGGCAAAACCAAAGCCCGACAATAAAAAGCAGAACACCGTCAAGGTCGTTACCGGAAATCCCGTAAACGCAATTGTCATCCTCATTTTGTTGACCGCCGGTATGGTAGCGCTTTTGATCGCGCGCAAAAAGCTTATGTTAAATTTGATGTTGAAGGATTAATATTTTCGAAATTAAAAGGTTGGCTTAACCGTAAAAGTAAAGCCAACCTTATTATTTTATTATTTCCGGTATTATGTAAATGGAAAAAAGAGGACGGTCAAGCCGTCCTCTCAGATGTAAACTTAGTTAGCTCTTGTAACCTTACCGGAACGTAAGCAACGGGTGCAAGCATAATTGGGTTTCCATGTTCTGTTAGAACGTCTGTGTGAGTGAGAAACCTTAATTCCGAATTTTACATCCTTACCGCAGAATTGACACTTTGCCATACGTCTGCACCTCCTTAGTATTCTGAACTTATTATTCCTAACTTTGTTATAATACCAGAAAATAAAGAAAAAAGCAAGTCTTTTTTTAAAATTTATTAACTTGTTTTTTTAGCGGCGTTGTAGTATAATATAAACTGTATATATTTAAGTATATGGAGGATTATATGCTTTCGCAACTTTTACGTGGTCAACTCACATTTCAAACTGCAGTGGCGGAAATTCTCGCCGTGCTTGTTATCATTTTTTTAATACTTCCTCTTCATGAATGGGCACACGCCCAAACAGCCTACCTTTTGGGTGACAAGGGAATTAAAGAGCGCGGAAGACTTTCACTTAATCCGCTCAGCCACATCGATCCCATCGGTGCGCTTTTTATGCTCTTTATCGGCTTCGGCTGGGCAAAGCCAGTTCCCGTTGATTCACGATATTTTAAAAATCCTAAGCTCGGCATGGGAATTACCGCGCTTATGGGACCTGTTTCTAACATCGTTGCGGGCTTTGTGGGGATGCTGGTGTTCTACGCCTTGCTGGCATTTGCTCCAAGCTTTATGTTCTCCGAGGGCGGCGGTTACGTTACTACGTTTTTGAATTTCTATATTACGGTCAACATTAACCTTGCCGTGTTCAACCTTTTGCCCATTCCTCCGCTTGACGGTTCAAAGGTGCTGTTCACCTTTTTGCCTGACAAGGCGGTAGAATTTTTCTACAGATACCAGATGATCTTCTTTGCACTGCTGTTCATCCTGATCTTCACAGGTCCGCTTTCGTCGGTTCTTTCGTACCTGTCAGGAAATTTGATAAACGGAATGAGCTGGCTTGCAAGGCTCCCGTTTTCGGGTTTACTTTCCTTATAAACGGAGGGCATAATGGAAGCTTTACAATATAAGCTGCCTGCTTTTGAGGGACCTCTTGATTTGCTCCTCACGTTGATTTCAAAAAATAAGATCGACATCTATGATATTCAAATTTCCGAGCTTCTTGACCAGTACATGGAGCAAATATCGAGAATGCAGGAAAATCAAATGGACGTAGCGTCCGAGTTTTTGACCATGGCGTCGCGGCTTGTATACATCAAATCGGTGATGCTTTTGCCAAAATATGAGGAAGAGGCAGAGGAGCTCAAAAAGGAGCTTTCCGGTCAACTTCTTGAATACGCGGTTTGCCGTGAAATGGCCGCAAAGCTCGGAGCGATTTATGACTTTGACCGGTTTTTTCGCGAGCCTTCTCCCGTTGAATTCGACATGACCTATAACCGTCAGCATCCGCCGGAGGACATCGCAAAGGCGTATATCAGCGCGGTTGGCAGGGGAAAGCGGAAGCTTCCTCCGTCACAACAGGCTTTTTCGGGAATCGTAGCGCACAAGATCGTTTCGGTCAACAGCAAAATCATCCACCTTATGCGCAGGCTGCGCCGCAGCAAGCGTCTTGAATATCACGAGATTTTCGAGGTGTGCGAGGGCAAAAGCGATTTGGTGGCAACCTTCCTTGCAACCCTTGAGCTTGTCAAGGGCAAGCGTATTCGCATTGAGGGAAGCGGAGAAGCCGCTGTTGTGCGTATGTTAGACAAAAACGGGGAGGCAGAAGATGGACAAAATTAATATCAAAGCCGCAATCGAAGCCATCCTGTTCGCAAGCGGAGCTTCGGTTGAGCTTGCAAGAATAGCCCAGGCGCTCGAATTACCCGACGCCGAGGTTCAAACACAGCTTGATTCGCTGATTGAAGATTATAACAGCTCCCAACGGGGCATAATGATAATAAAACTAAACGATAGCTACCAAATGGTTTCGCGCAAGGACTACGCCGCGCAAATTCGCACAGTTATGGATCTGCGCCGCAACACTCCGCTGTCTCAGGCGGCGCTTGAGGTGTTGGCGGTGGTTGCCTATAACCAGCCGGTAACCAAGGCGTTTGTCGAGCAGGTTCGCGGCGTTGACTGCAGCGGTGTTATCGGCAGCCTGACAACCAAGGGGCTTATCGAGGAAAAGGGAAGGCTTGAGCTTCCCGGACGTCCTCTGCTTTACGGCACGACCGAACACTTTTTAAGGTGTTTCAATGTTTCGAGTCCCGAAGAGCTTCCGCCCTTGCCCGAAACGGAAGATGAAGGTAAGGATGAAAAGGAAGATAATTCCTCAGAAGAAAATAAAACAGAAGATCCCGGTTAAAAATTACACGCGACGAGGTGATTATTCTTGACAGGTTGGTTTATATTAATCGGAATAATCGCGGTAATCGCGCTGATAACGGCAATACCGGTCGGCGCAAGGGTAAGCTTTGACGAGGAACTGAACGCAAAGCTTACGATCGGCTTCATAAAAATAACTCTTTATCCGCAAAAGCCAAAAAAACAAAAGCGGAAAAAGAAGGAGCCAAAGAAAAAACCTTCCGAAAAAAAGGAAGAGGAAAAAGAAAAAAAGCCCGGCATCATCAAGGAAAAGGGTTTGTCGTGGCTGGTTGATACCATAAAGAACGCGGCTATCCTCGCGAAGGGCATACTAAAGGATTTTTTTAAGCATTTAAAAATAAAACGCCTGCAGCTAAGCATTACCTACTGCGGCGAGGACGCCGACGACACAGCGGTCAAATACGGCTACTTTTGCCTGTCGGTTTATCCTGCGGTAAGCATACTTGTAAACGCGGCAAAATGCAGGAATTACGGCGTAGACATCCAACCGGATTTCAACGCCGAAGGAAAGTCGGAATATAAGCTTGACTTTTGGGTGAATATACGGCTTTTGTGGATTTTCGCGCTTGTCTTTAAGCACGGCTTCAAGGCGCTGCGGCTTATTTTGAGCCTGCGCAATAAGACCAAAAAGGACAAGGCGATAATTCAGGAAGAACAAGCAAGGATCACAGAAGAAGAAGGAGAGAATGTTATGGAACATCCTATCGGAAGCTTAATGAATATAACCATGGAAAAAATCAAGGAAATGGTTGACGTAAACACGATCGTCGGCACTCCGATCACTTCCGCCGACGGCACTTTGATCATCCCGGTTTCAAAGGTGAGCTACGGCTTTGCCTCGGGCGGATCTGATCTTCCGTCAAAGAACGAGAAAAAAGACCTGTTCGGCGGCGGAAGCGGCGCGGGCGTAACAATTCAGCCTATTGCGTTTTTGACCGTATATCAGGGCAACGTCCGCCTTATTTCCGTCAACGGCGGAGGAGACGGACTTGAAAGGCTTATCGACATGGTTCCCGATGTTGTCGATAAGGTAAAGGGATTTTTCAAAAAGGATAAGACCGACTCCAAGGAGCTTGTGTCCGACGATTTTTCCGAAATCACAATTGACGATATAGAGTAATAGCAGCCGTGCCCTTTGCATATATTTTGCAGGGGGTATAGTTATGAAAAAGCTGATTTCACTCATGATAATCGCTGTGCTCTGCGTTCCCGTATGTGCCCGCGCGGCGCAAAAGCCCGTGACAGGCGCGGAAAGCTTTGTGCTTTATTGTCCGCAAAACGGCAGCGTGGTTTTGTCCCAAAACGCCCAAAAGAGAATGAAGCCCGCAAGCACCACCAAGCTTATGACAACGCTGCTCACGCTTGAAGCCGCGCAAAAGAGCAACCGCACGGTGACCTTTACGCGCAAAATGGCAGCCGAGGGCAGCTCAATGTATCTTAAATTCGGTGAAAAGCTCAGGCTTGATGACCTCGCGGCAGGAATGATGATGTGCTCGGGCAACGACGCGGCAAACGCTGCGGCAGTTACGGTCGGCAAAACACGCGGGGGCTTTGCAAAGCTGATGAACAAAAGGGCAAAGCAAATCGGCATGAAGCACACCAATTTCGTAACTCCGAGCGGACTCGACGACGATAATCACTATACCACCGCCTATGACCTTGCACTGCTGATGGCGGCAGGGCTCGAAAACAAGGCTTTTCGCGAGCTTACCGCGCAAAAAAGCGCCAAGGTAAGCTTTGTTGAGCCAAAGGGTAAAACAGTCAGCTACAATAATCACAACAAGCTTTTGCGGCTCGATCCGCGCTGTACCGGCGGCAAAACCGGCTACACCGCGGCGGCAGGCAGATGTCTTGTGTCGTCGGCGGAACAAAACGGCGTTACATTGATCTGCGTAACCTTAAACGACAAAAACGACTGGAACGACCACATCGCTCTTTACGACTACGGTTTTTGTGCGCTTTCGGCGTACTCGCCGGGCGAGCTTAGCCTTGAAATACCGTGTGTGGGCGGCGACGGCGGCAGCGTAACGGCGGTTTGCAAAAGCAATAAACCCATTATTTTGAAGGCAGGCGAAAACAAACGCGTAAGTCAGGTGATAATCGCCGACGCGTTTTTGTATGCTCCTGTAAATAAGGGTAGTACGGTGGGCAGCGTAGAGTACCGTCTGGACGGAAAGCTTCTGAAAAAATACAGGCTGACTGCCCAAAACGAAATCAAAATACAAAAGGCCAAAACAGGCTTTTGGCAAAAAATAAAGGAATTTTTTAATCATGGCTAAAAAAGAAGAACCCGTAAGACTTCAAAAATTTATAGCTCAGTGCGGAATCGCCTCGCGCCGCAAGGCAGAGGAGCTTATTCTTCAGGGCAGGGTAAAGGTAAACGGCAAGCCGGCGATTTTGGGCGACAAGGTGACCTCTGCCGACAAGGTGACCGTAAGCGGCAAGCGTATCGTAATGCCAAAGACAAGGTACCGCTACATCATGCTCAACAAGCCGCGCGGCTTTATAACCACAATGAACGACGAGCGCGGCAGAAAATGTGTGGCAGAGCTTGTTTCAAACGTGGGCGAAAGAGTGTACCCCATAGGCAGGCTCGACAAGGACTCCGAGGGAATGCTGGTGTTCACAAACGACGGCGAATTTGCCAACAAAATAATGCATCCGCGCAACAGCATCTACAAATTTTACCGCGTAACAGTGCGCCCCTCAATTAACGAGGATCAGCTTGTAAAGCTTGAAACAGGCGTTGAGATCGACGGCAGAAAAACCGCGCCTGCCATTGTCCACGTTGTACATAAGGAGGAGGGCAGAGTCGTACTCGAAATTATCCTTCACGAGGGCAAAAACCGCGAGATCCGCAAAATGTGCGACGCCGTAGGGCTCGAGGTAGCGCGCCTTAAGCGCACGCAGATCGGCGGAGTAAAAATGGGAATGTTAAAGCAGGGCGACTGGCGCGACCTCACCGAAAAAGAGGTAAAGAACCTGACCGCCAATCCGATAGTAAACGGCAGAACAATTTAATACCTTAAGACTTAGGCAGTGTTTTGGCACTGCCTTTAAATATTTGAAAAAAGCTGTTGTAATTTAAAACCAAATTTGTTATAATATCTTATGTATGAATTTATAATGTGACACTATGTGTTTCAGGTATATAGCAATGGAGGAATATGTATGAGTATTGAAAAAATCAATGCCGCAAAAGCCGAAATAGCTTCGACCTCCGCCTACAAAACCGTCACAGGTTTTTTTGACGCGGACAGCTTTTGCGAAATTGACGCCTTTGCCAAGTCGGGCGAGGGCTTTGCCGAGGTAGTGGCAGGCTTCGGCACAGTAGAGGGTATGCCTGTGTACGCTTTCGCGCAGAACAGCGACATAAGCGGCGGCGCGTTAAGCAAGGCGCAAACCGCAAAGCTTAAAAAATTATACGGTCTCGCACTCAAAACCGGCGCTCCCGTAGTAGGTTTTTATGACAGCATAGGCGGCAGACTCAGCCAGGGCTCTGAGCTGCTCGGCGGCTGCGGCGAGGTTTTAAAGCTCGCTTCAAAGGTTTCGGGTGTTGTGCCGCAGATTTCCGTAATTTTGGGCACCTGCCTCGGAACTAACGCTCTTAACGCCGCAAGCGCGGATTTTGTAATAATGACAAACGACGCGAAGCTTTCGCTTGACGTTACAGGCGCTGACGCTTCGGCTGAATATAATTCAAAGCACGGCAACGCTTCAATCGTTGCCGAAAACAGGGAACAGGCGGTCGAAAAGGCAAGGGAGCTTTTGCTCTATCTTCCTTCAAACAATCTTGTTACGGCTCCGCAGGCTTTTGACGAACAGCCCGACGGCGAAAACACAAACTGCATTGTCAGCAAGCTTGTTGACGGCGGTTCAAAGCTTAAGCTCGGCGACGACTTCGGCGACAGCGCGCGCACGCGCCTTGCGCGAATCGGCGGTCAGGTGATCGGAGTTGTCCGCACAACAGGAGGCAAGCTTGACTGCAAGTCCGCCAACAAAGCCGCAAGGTTTGTACGCTTCTGCGACGCTTTCTCAATTCCCGTTATCACCTTTGCCGACTGCACGGGCTTTGACTGCCTTAAATCTGCCGCAAAGCTCACAGCTGCTTACGCCGAGGCAACTACGGTCAAAATCGCCGTGGTCGTTGGCAAAACCATCGGCTCGGCTTACATTGCGCTTGCAGGCACAGGCGCCAACGCCGACGTGGTTTACGCGCTTCCCGACGCGGTTATCTCACCCGTAAACATTGAAGCCGCCGCGTTTATTATGGCTGAGGACAAGATGAATGTCCCCGTGTCCGAGCAAAAGGCAGCTGCCGAAAAGTTCGCCGAAGAAAACCTTTCGGCGTTCAACGCGGCTCAAAACGGCTATGTTGACGCAATCGTTGAGTTCGGCGAGATCAGAAACGCTTTGATTTCCGCTCTTGATATGCTCTCGGGCAAGAGGGTTCCGACCGTAGCCAAGAAGCACAGCACGATTTAATTCTGTATAAGAATATTACTTTTTGATATAAAGGGGACTTAATAATGAAAAACTTAAGAATAACAGTAAACGGCACAGCATATGACGTTCAGGTTGAAGAGCTCGGCGAATCCGCGGCTCCCGCGGCTCCTGCTCCGGCTGCCGCTCCAAAGGCTGCTCCTGCCGCTCCCGCCGCTCCCGCGGGCGCAAAGGGAAGCACCGAGGTTAAGGCTCCCATGCCCGGCACGGTAGTAAACGTTGTTGTAAGCGCCGGTCAGTCGGTCAAGGCAGGCGACGACCTTGTGTTCATAGAAGCAATGAAGATGGAAACCCCCGTAAAGGCTCCGCAGGACGGCACAGTTGCCACTGTTGAAGTAAACAAGGGCGAGGCTGTTGACTCAGGCAAGGTGCTTGTAACCCTCAACTAATTCATCTTTAAGGAGAAATATCAATGGCAAAGAAAATAAAAATTACCGAAACTGCCCTGCGCGACGCGCACCAGTCGCTTATTGCCACCCGTATGACCACAGAGGATATGCTTCCGATTCTCGACAAAATGGATCAAATCGGTTATCATTCTCTTGAATGCTGGGGCGGCGCGACCTATGACGCGTGCCTGCGTTTTCTCAACGAAGACCCGTGGGACAGACTCCGCACAATTAAGGATCACTGCAAAAACACCAAGCTTCAAATGCTTTTCCGCGGTCAGAATATGCTCGGCTACCGTCACTATGCCGACGACTGCGTTGAATACCTTGTTCAGCGTTCAATCGCAAACGGCATCGACATTATCCGTATTTTCGACGCGCTTAACGACATTAAAAACTTAAAGACCGCAATTTCCGCGGCAAATAAAGAAGGCGGCCACGCTCAGGTTGCCATAAGCTACACGACCGGTCCGGTGTTCACCGACGATTACTATGTTGAGTACGCAAAAAGAATTGCCGACGCCGGTGCGGATTCGATCTGCATAAAGGACATGGCGGCGCTTCTTACTCCGTCAAGAGCCGAAAGCCTTACAAAGGCTATCAAAGCGGCGCTTCCCGAGATTCCGCTGCAAATACACACCCACTACACCTCGGGACTTGCCTCCATGTGTCTGTTAAAGGCAGTTGAGGCAGGAGCCGACGCGATCGACACCGCGATCAGTCCGCTTGCCCTCGGCACCTCACACGCGCCTACCGAGTCAATGGTTGCCGCTTTGCAGGGCACCGAATACGACACGGGGCTTGATATCCGCAAGCTCGCCGAAATCCGCGCCTACTTTATGACGCTGCGCGAAAAATATATCGAGTCGGGTCTTCTCGACCCCAAAATGCTCGCAACCGACGCAAAAGCGCTTATTTATCAGGTTCCCGGCGGAATGCTGTCAAACCTTCTTTCCCAGCTTAAGCAGGCAGGCAAGGAGGATAAGCTCGACGAGGTTCTCGAGGAGGTTCCGCGCGTGCGCGAGGACTCCGGTTATCCGCCGCTTGTAACACCCACCTCGCAGATCGTCGGCACACAGGCTGTGTTCAACGTTCTCACGGGCAAGCGATACAGCATGTGCACCAATGAGTTCAAGGGAATGGTTGCCGGCGAATACGGCACAACGCCTATGCCGATCGACCCCGAATTTCAAAAGAAGATCTGCGGCGATATGAAGATAATCAAAGGCAGACCTGCCGACCGCCTTGAGCCCGAGCTTGACAAGCTCAGAAGCGAAATCGCACAGTGGTCACAACAGGAGGAGGACGTTCTTTCCTACGCTCAGTTCCCCAAGGTCGCACTCGATTTCTTTGAAAAAAGACGCAACAAACAAGCAGGCATCAACGGCGACCTGCTCGATAAAGAAAATCAAATCCATCCGGTATAATTAAAAAAGGTTCGGTTAATCGCCGAACCTTTTTTGTATGGATATATTGTTAAGCTCTTCCGCCTGAACAACGGTAAGTGTTTTGCCGTCAACCTTAAACCGCACGTCATATTTGCCGTAGGCAAAGCCGTAAACGCGTTCGGGATCGTTTTGATAACCCGGTCTCGGGTCAAGGGCAAGAACCTCTTTCAGCGCTTCAAGCTGTTCTTCTCCGAAAAGCTTTTGAACGGCGGCGGGAATTATCACCTCGAGCTGTTCCGTGTACTGCGTGCCGTACTCACCCGATCTCGCGCCCGGCGCGCTGTCCGCAAAGGGGAGATAGGGCTTGATGTCAAAAATTTCGGTTCCGTCCATCAAATCGGCTCCCGACACCGCAAGCACCATACCTTCCCTTCCGTTTTGTTCAACCGAAACCAGCTTAACGCGCGTAAGCCCAAGCGGATTAGGACGGTTTGGCGAGCGCGTGGCGAACACTCCCTTTCGCGTGTTGCCTCCAAGCTTCGGAGGGCGCACAGTGGGCGACCATTCGCGCGTGCCCATGGGCTCAAAGCCCCAAATCAGCCACAGATATTCAAATTCTTCTATACCCCTGAAAGCGTCGGGATTGCAAAATTCCTTTTCCATAACCACGCGCGAGATCAGATGCTCTGACATTCCGCTCTGCCTCGGCAAGCCGAACTTTGTGGGGAAGTCGTTGTGTATTTTAGCTATAGGTTTAATGTTCATTTTATCACTGCCTTTGCTAAATTATATCATCCCGTTGTTTTTTTATCAATATAAATATTTAAGCAGATCGTAATACAGGAAGCATAAAAAAACAAACGTTGTTCCCATTGCCCTCACAGCTTGATTTATTTCTATTCTTTCTCGCGAAATGCCGGCATAAAATAATAACCGTTCTTAAGAACGCGAAGTAAATTTGTCAGAGTTTTGTCACAGTGGGTTTGATATACTATAGTCACAGTCAAGGGGAAAACAAAAACAAAACCTAAAAACCTTACTGAAATAAATCGACTTATAAAGGAGTAATAAAAATGAAAAAGAACAACATGAAAACAAAGGTGATCGGAACAGTATTGGCAACTATCTGCGCGGTATCGGCAGGCACGGCAATAACAGCGGTAAGCGCTTCGGCGGCAACGGTAAACACATCATATTCGGTATCGGCAACCAGAGCAAAGGCTTGTCTTATAACGGTAAAGTGCATTGACTGGGATTACCGCGCTGACAGCAAGTCGGCTAAAATCACCTGTGAATACAACAGCAAAACAGGACTGCATACATTCAGGGCAACCGGCAAATTTGCAGGCACAACACACGCTGTGCTCAAATATCAGACAGCCGACCGCAAATGGCACAATATGCCCGTAACCTACACCGTAGACAAAAACGGAAACGTTCAGGGCAAGCAGACCGCAAGGGAATATATTACAAAAGACAGATTTTCAGGTTAATAAACCAACACGCATGAGGGCAAACAAGCCCTCATGTTTTTGCTTAAAAACTGCTCGCTGGGCTTAAGGCAACACCGCACAATTTACGGCGCACGCCTTGCTTGAATATTGTTCCGTCATGTTGCCCAAAAAAATCTCGGCAAGGCGTCAGCCTTACCTCGATTTTTTGTCCAACCTGACGAAAAATCTTACTTCGCAATCCGCACACCTAAATTATGCGGTATTGCCTTAACTAAATTGCTGATTTCATCTGCTAAATCTTCATACTGATTAATAAGTCCCTGTTTGCCCTGGTATGAAAAATCAGTAGAAAAAATAAAAAATCAAGCGAAAGTACTTGACAGTCAAATGAACCTGTGATATAATCAGATAAACTTTTAAGGAGAGGGGGATACCAATGCAGCAAAAGGTGCCCGGAACCTCGATCCCTTTTGACGGAAGTCACAGCCTGTTTGAAAAGTACCGTCCGCTGATCGAAGCCGCCGACGGGCTGACCTTAAGCCAGGTGTGTTCCATAACGGGGCTTGAGCCTTCCACAATACAAAACTGGGTAAAACGGCATTTTGTGTCGCGCCCGGTCAATAAAAAATACCGCGAGCGCCAGCTTGCAAGAATACTGCTTATATCGTCGCTGCGCGACTGTATGAAGCTTGAACAAATCGGCGGACTTATGAAAATCGTCAACGGTGACGCCGACGACACAAGCGACGACATAATCAGCGAGGAGCAAATGTATGACTACCTTTGCATGGTAACGGCACAGGCAGCAAAAAGCGGGGCGGCTTTTTCACAAATCCCGTCTATTGTCAGTCAGGTCACCTCAGGCTATCAGCCTAATCAGCCCGACGCGTCACAGCGGCTTGAAAATGTGCTTACAGTCATGACCTACGCTTACTTGTCGGGGGTATATAAGCAGGAAGCAGACAGGCTGTATAACAGTATAAGGAGATAATTATGGATACTAATGTTAACATTCCGAAAATCAAACAGTTTAATTATAAAAAGGTAATAATTCCCGTCGTAATAGTAATTGTTGCGGTAATTGTGCTTTTTAACACGGTGGTTGTTGTTGACGCCGGTCACACGGGCGTTGTCGTAACCATGGGCAAGGTAAACGAGGGAGTTTTGCAGGAAGGCGTACACGCCAAGATCCCGTTCTTTCAAAGCGTTGTAAAAATCGACAACCGCATCCAAAAGCTTGAGGTCAACACCGAAGCCTTCTCAAAGGATTTGCAGAGCGTGAAAACGGTTCTCGCGATAAACTACCGCGTTGACACATCAAAAAGCTACAGCATCTACAAAAATATCGGCGCCGACTACGAAAACGTGCTTGTTGTTCCTGCGGTAAACGAGGTGCTTAAGGCGATCACAGCCACCTATACCGCCGAGCAGAGCGTAACAAACCGCGCGCTTATTTCGGACGGACTTGTAAAAGGCCTTAACGAAAAGCTCAATAACATAGGACTTTACGTAACCGACGTAAACATTATCGACTTTGATTTTTCCGACGCTTTTATTAACGCGATCGAGGAAAAGCAGGTTGCCCAGCAAAAGCTTTTAAAAGCCGAAACCGAAAAGCAGACCAAAATCAAAAACGCCGAGGCTGACGCCGAAGCCAAGAAAATCAAGGCGGAGGGCGACGCTCAGGCTAACAAAAAGATCAACGATTCGCTGACCGACAAGGTAATCGAGAACAAAAAGATCGACAAATGGAACGGCGAGCTGCCAAAGGTTCAGGGCGACAGCGGAACAATAATCGACATAGGCGGAGTTACCGGGTCAAAATAAATTAAAAATACCTCTTGAAAAATAAAATAAAACGTGATATTATAATTAATCAGAGAACACTGTGACGAAGAAAGTAGCAATTTTGCGGCTTTGAAAAGAGAGGCGCGTCACCGGCTGAAAGCGCGCTCAAGGCGGATTTTGTGAAGTTCACTTCCGAGTGGCGCACCTGAACAAAGTAGGGTGCGACGGCTGACTCCGTTAAACGTTCAATGAGTGTTTGCGTAAGCAAAAATCAGGGTGGTACCACGGAATTTTTCGTCCCTGTGCAGGAAACTGCACGGGGATTTTTTATGTTTTAAGATCAAAAACCACCGATCACTTAATACTTGGAGGTATTTATGGATAACAATTTTGACGCACTAAAACAGCAAATCAAAGAAAAGCTTGCCGCCACAGGCAACCTTGCCGACCTTGACAAGATCAGGGTTGAATTTTTGGGCAAAAAGGGAAGCATAACAGCCCTGCTCAAAAACATGAAAAATCTGTCAAACGAAGAAAAAAAGTCGTTCGGCGCCGAGGTTAACAAGCTTAAGGGCTTTGCGTCTCAAAAAATCGACGAGCGCATCACCGAAATCAAGAAAAAGGAAATCGAGCTTGAAATCGCATCAATGCCGACATTTGACATCACAACACCTGCAAACCTTGACCGCGGTTCATATCATCCCATTACTCTGGTTCAGCGCCAGTGCGAATCTATTTTTAAATCAATGGGCTTTACAGTTGAGGACTATCCCGAGGTAGTTACCGACTACGAGTGCTTCGAGTCAGTTAACATTCCAAAGCACCACCCCGCGCGCGATATGCAGGACACCTATTACCTTGAAAACGGCCAGCTTTTAAAGAGCCAGACCTCTGCCGCGCAAAACGCCATTCTCAGAAAATACGGCAAAAAGATGATCGAGGACGGCGTGCCGATAAAGGCGATTTTCCCCGGCAGGTGCTTCCGCAACGAAGCCACCGACGCCAGCCATGAAAACACCTTCTTCCAGATGGAGGGCGTAATGGTTGACAAAGACATCAGCATTTCAAACCTTATTTTCTTTATGAAAACCATGCTTTCCGAGGTGTTCCGCCGCGACGTAAAGGTTCGCCTGCGTCCCGGATTTTTCCCGTTCGTTGAACCCGGCTTTGAGCTTGACATCAACTGCGAGATCTGCGGAGGCGAGGGCTGCTCGTCCTGCAAGCACAGCGGCTGGCTTGAGCTTTGCCCCTGCGGAATGATCCACCCCAACGTACTGCGCGAGGGCGGTATCGATCCCGATGAATACACCGGATTCGCGTTCGGACTGGGACTCACCCGTCTTGCGATGATGAAGTACAAGGTCAAGGATATCCGCGACCTTAACAGCGGCAGTCTTAAAGCACTTTCGCAGTTCACCGACGACGAAGCGTAACAGGAGGTAGTACAATGTTTTTATCAATGAACTGGATTTCCGACTTTGTAGACCTGTCGGGACTCGACAAAATCAAGCTTATTCAGCGCTTTTCACTTTCGACCGCCGAGGTTGAAAACGAAATTTTCCATAAAGGCTCCGACCTCAGCGGAGTAGTTGTTGCCGAGATCAAATCGGTAGAAGACCATCCCGAATCCAAAAAGCTCCATCTTCTTAAGGTAGACGCGGGTGATCCCGAGCTCACCGACGTTGTTTGCGGCGCTCCCAATGTAAGGGTAGGAATGAAAACCGCTTTCGCCAAGGTAGGCGCAAAAATCGGCGAAATTGAAATTGCTCCGCGTCCGCTTGCCGGTTATATGAGCTGCGGAATGTGCTGCAGCGAAGCGGAAATCGGAATCAGCGACGACAATTCGGGCATTATGGACATCACCGACGACGTTGCCAACGGCACCGACATCAAAAGCGTTTACGCGATCGACGACATTGTTTTTGAAGTTGACAACAAGTCGCTTACCAACCGCCCCGACCTTTGGGGACATTACGGAATCGCCCGTGAGTTCGCGGCTCTTGCAGGCAGAGAGCTCAAGCCTATTCCGGTTGAGGATGTTGCCGCTTACGACAACCTGCAAAAGGTCGATATGAAAATCGAGGATCCGCTGTGCCAGCGTTACGCCTGCATGCAGGTCGAAAACATCACGCGCAGCGTAAGCCCGGTCGATATGCGTATCCGCCTTTATTACTGCGGAATGAGAGGCATCAACTTCCTTGCTGACCTCACAAACTACCTCATGCTCGAAATGGGACAGCCCATGCACGCCTTCGATTCGCGCAAGGTCGGAAAAATCAGAATAAAGCGCTTTGACAAGCCGTTTGTATTTAAAACCCTTGACGGCGTTGACAGAAATATCGACGAGAATATGCTCATGATTTGCAACGATGACACACCTGTTGCCATTGCCGGCATTATGGGCGGACTCGATTCCGAAATCGTAGAGGACACCACCACACTCACGCTTGAATCGGCAACCTTTGACGCGGCTTCCATCCGCAAATCGACCGTAAGGCTTGCCCACCGCACCGACGCTTCAATGCGCTACGAAAAGAGCCTTGATCCCGAAATGTGCGACACCGCGATCGCAAGATTTTTGTATCTTCTCAAAAAATACGACGGCGGAGTAAAGGTAGTTTCGGCGCTCACCGACGAATACGCCTTCCGCTATGAAAAGGTTGAGCTCAAATTTGATAAAGCCTTTGTTGACCGCTACACCGGAATTGACATCGACAACGACACCATTCTTAAAACCCTGAGAAGCCTCGGCTTTACCGCCGAATTCAACGGCGAATTCTTTGACGTTACCGCGCCTTCATGGAGAGCCACCAAGGACATTTCCATGAACGCCGACATCATCGAGGAAATAACGCGCGTTTACGGCTATGACAACTTTGAAGTTCACACCACCCGTTCGCCGCTTTATCCCGTAAGAATGGATGTTGTTAAGGATAACGAGGACAAAATCAAGGACATCCTTGTCAAGCGTTATAACCTTCACGAGGTTCACTCCTATGTTTGGGCATATTATGACGAGCTTAAGGATCTGGGCATTGAGGTCGAACCTAACATCAAGCTCGCCAACGCGACAAATCCCAACATCGAGACTATACGCAAATCAATGATCCCCACCCAGCTTTGCCAGGTCAAGTCAAACATAGGCTACGCCCCCGAATTCGGCATTTTTGAAGTGGGCAGGGTTGTAACAGGCATTGACGAAAACAACCTTTGCGTTGAAAAGAAAATGCTCGCGATCACTCTCTACAGCAAAACCGAGGAGCTTTATGATATGTACTTCAAGCTCAGGGACATTCTTGCTGTGATCGCCGACGACCTTAAGCATAAAACACTCAGCTTTGTTAAGGCTGAGCCCGCGCACGGCTATGAGCACCCGGTAAACCTCAACACAATTATGCTCGACGGCAAAGAAATCGGCAAAATCGGTATTCTTCACCCCGTTGTAGGCAAAAAGCTCGACAAAAAGGGTAACGTTGTATTTGCCGAGGTTGACGTGCAGGCGTTTGCCGAAGTCAATAACGCTTCAATTGTTTACGAGGAGCCCTCAAAGTATCCGCCCATGGATTACGACATCAGCATAATAGTTCCCTCGGGAGTGCTGTTCAGCGACCTTCAAAAGGCATGGGAGAACGAGGGACGCGGAATTCTTAAGAGTGCCAGAATTGTGGACACCTATAACACCGATACCTTCCACAGCGTGACGATCCGCTTTGTGTTCTCCTCAAACGAAAGAACATTAAGCTCGGCAGAGGTTCAGGAGATCATGGACGCTGTTATCCTTAACCTTAAAGACTTTAACATCAGCCTCAGATAAAATAACTTTGATCACAGGGTTCGGTCCTCAGCGCCGAACCCTTATTTTCTACCTTTACAATCCTTATTTTGCGTGTTATAATGGATTCATTAAAAGTATGAGGTTGGTATAATTATGTGCGAAGAAAAAACACAAAAGAATCTTACACGCAGCGAGGCAAGGGAACAGGCGTTTATGCTTTTGTTCTCAAAGTCGTTTGACGACGAACCGCTCGAAGCCACAATTGAGGACAACTCCGAGTTATTTGTGGGCGGAGTCTGCGGCTATGCTCAGGCGGTCGTCACCGGAATCGAGGCTAAGCAGGACGAAATCGACGCCGAAATCAGCAAATTTTTAAAGCCCGGCTGGACTCTTTCAAGAATTTCAAGACCGTCGCTCGCGATTTTACGCCTTGCTTTTTACGAGATAAAATACCTTGATAACGTGCCGAACAAGGTGAGCGTTAACGAGGCGGTCGAGCTTGCCAAAAAATACACGATAGACGAATACCGGTTTGTGAACGGCATTTTGGGCTCATACATCAGAAGCCTTGACAAGCAGCCTGCCGAAGCACGGGGTTGATCATGCTTTATTTGGGAATCGACACATCAAACTATACTACCTCGACCGCGCTCTATGACAGCCAAACGGGGATGATAACCCAGCAAAAAAAGCTGCTTCCGGTGCGTGAGGGACAGCTTGGGCTGCGCCAGAGCGACGCGGTTTTTCACCACACCGCTCAGCTTCACACGCTTTTTGAACAGCTTGTAAGCGAGGTTGACACAAAACAAATTGCCGCAGTCGGCGTATCCACGCGTCCGCGCCCTGTAAGCGGCTCATATATGCCGTGTTTCACCGTTGGTCAGAACACGGCTAAAATTTTATCCGCGGCTCTGAAGATCCCGCTTTGCGAGTTTTCGCACCAGGAAGGCCACATCGCCGCCGCGCTTTACAGCGCCGGAAAAACCGGTCTTTTCGACAAGCGTTTTTTGGCGTTCCACGTCAGCGGAGGCACAACCGAGGCTGTGCTTGCCAACGGCAGCGGCAGCGGCTTTGAGCTTACTCTTGCCGCAAAAACCCTTGATTTAAACGCCGGCCAGGCAATCGACAGAGTAGGGCTTATGCTCGGGTTGAAATTTCCCTGCGGTCCTGCGCTTGAACAGCTCGCGCTGAAAAACAGCGAAAAGCCGAATGTCCGTCCTGCCTTAAAGGGCTGCGACTGCTGCCTGAGCGGAGTTGAAAACCGGTGCAAAAAGCTCATTGACGAGGGCAAAAGCGAAGAGTATGTCGCGGCGTACTGCCTTGAATTCGTGCGCAAAACGCTTGAAAAAATGACCGACGCTTTAATTGAAAAATACGGCGGGCTTCCGCTTGTTTACGCAGGCGGAGTTATGTCGAACTCAATAATAAAAAATTCTTTTACAGAAAAATACAATGCCGCGTTTGCCGAACCCGTTTTTTCCGCCGACAACGCCGCAGGCATTGCTTATCTATGTTACAGGAAGCTTAACAATGTACACTCCTAAATTCACAAAACCGAGGGTGCTCAGCGTATCCCAGCTGAATTTTTACATTAAATCACTTATCGAAAACGATCCAAAGCTGCAAACTGTTTTTGTCGAGGGCGAGATCTCAAACCTTTCCGACAGATATTCAAGCGGACACCTTTACTTCTCGCTTAAGGATCAAAAGGCTTTGATCAGCGCGGTCATGTTTGCGGGCAACGCGCGCAGGCTGGTGTTCGCCCCCAAAAACGGAATGAAAATCATTTGCCGCGGCAGGGTTTCGCTGTACGAGCCAAGCGGCAGGTACCAAATTATAATCGAGGATATGCAGCCGCAGGGAGTAGGCGCGCTTGCGCTTGCGTTTGAACAGCTGAAGCAAAGGCTTGCGGAAAAGGGACTTTTCGACGCAAGGTTCAAAAAACCCATACCCAAGCTGCCCAAGCGAATCGGCGTAATAACCTCGCCGTCGGGCGCGGCTGTTCAGGACATCAAAAACATTTTGACGCGACGTTTTCCGAACATCACAATAATACTTTGCCCGGTGCTTGTTCAGGGAGACAGCGCTCCGCCGCAGATGATCGACGCGATCCAAAAGCTTAACCGCTTTTCACTGTGCGACGTTATAATAATTGGCAGAGGCGGCGGTTCAATGGAGGACTTGTGGGCGTTCAACAGCGAGGAGCTTGCCTATGCTGTTTTTAAATCCGAAATACCGGTAATTTCCGCTGTCGGCCACGAAACAGACTATACGATCTGCGACTTTGTTTCCGACCTTCGCGCCCCTACGCCGTCTGCGGCGGCAGAGCTGGCGGTGCCCGATTCGGCTCAGATAAAGCGTTACCTGATAAACGTGAACCGCAGGCTTAAAACAGCCGGAAAAGCAATGACAGACCGTGAAAAAAACCTGCTGCTCTCAAAATCCGGCAGGGTAAAATACGACGTCAACACCGCGCTTTCCGCAACTTATGAAAGCAGGCTGCGCGCCGAAAGCGCAAAGCTTAAAGCGGCTTCGGTCAATTTGCTTAACAACTGCGACAAAAAGCTTTTGCAGCTGAAATCAAAGCTTGAAGCGTCCGATCCGCAAAAGCTGCTGTCGCGCGGCTTGGCGGTTGTAAAAAAAGACGGCGAGGCGGTCACCTCAAGCCTTGCACTTAAAAAAGACGACAGGATCGTCATACATTTTGCGGACGGCAGCGTCAGCGCAACAGTAACGGGAGATTAATATGGCGTTTACCCACCTTCACGTACACACCGAATACAGCCTGCTCGACGGAGCCTCGCGCATTAATGAGCTTGCCGCAGCGGCAAAGCGCAAGGGCTTTGACTCGCTTGCGATCACCGACCACGGCGTGATGTACGGCGTGATCGACTTTTACCGCGCCTGCAAAAAGCAGGGAATAAAGCCCGTGATCGGCTGCGAGGTCTATGTCGCGCCCAATTCACGGTTCGACAAAAACAACTCCTTTGAGCGGTACTATCACATGATACTGCTCTGTGAAAACCAAACGGGCTACCAAAATTTAATAAAGCTTGTGTCCCTCGGCTTTACCGAGGGCTTTTACTCCAAGCCGCGCATCGACGATTCACTTCTTGAACAGTACCACGACGGCTTGATTTGCCTGTCCGCGTGCCTTGCAGGCGAAATACCGCAAAAGCTGTTGAACAACGACTATAACGGAGCCCTTGAAAAGGCAAAGTATTACCGCGGCTTGTTTGGCAGGGAAAACTTTTTTATCGAGCTTCAAAACCATGACATAGCCGAGGAAAAGCGGATAATCCCAAGCCTTGTAAAAATCGCGGAGGAAGCAGGCGTCGGGCTTGCCGCGACAAACGACAGCCACTACACCGAAAAATCCGACAGCAAAACCCACTCTATTTTGCTGTGCATACAGACGAACTCCACTGTTGATGATGAAAACAAAATGGAGTTTAAAACCGACGAATTTTACCTTAAAACCGAGGACGAAATGCGCGCGCTTTTCGGCAGCTATCCCGGCGCTCTCGAGAATACTCACAAAATTGCCGAACGCTGCAATGTTGAGTTCACCTTCGGCGAGCGCAAGCTTCCGCGCTTTGACGTGCCGAACAATGAAGATCATCTTGAGTTTTTCCGCAGAGGGTGCTGCGAAGGGCTTCGCCGCCGCTACGGCGATGATCCCGACAAAAGCCTTGTTGACAGGCTCGAATATGAAATTTCGGTGATCTCCAAAATGGGCTTTGTCGATTATTACCTCATTGTCAACGATTTTGTTCAGTACGCAAAAAGGCACAATATCCCCGTCGGCCCCGGGCGAGGCTCGGGCGCGGGCTCGCTGTGTGCCTACTGCGTGGGAATAACCGACATCGATCCCATAAAATATAATCTGCTGTTTGAGCGTTTCCTCAACCCCGAACGAGTCAGTATGCCCGACTTTGACATCGACTTTTGCAAGGAGCGCAGGGGAGAGGTCATCGAATATGTAGTCAATAAATACGGCAGCGACCGTGTTGCCCAAATTATTTCCTTCGGAACCATGGCGGCAAGGGGAGCTATACGCGACGTTGGGCGCGCTCTGGCGATCCCTTACGCAACCGTGGACACAGTGGCAAAGCTTGTGCCTTTTGAGCTGAATATCACGATCGACAAGGCATTAAAGCTCAGCCGCGAGCTCAGGAAAATGTACGAGGAAGACGAACAGATCCGCAACCTGATCGACATTGCCAAGCAGCTTGAGGGAATGCCGCGCCACGCCACAATGCACGCGGCAGGTGTGGTTATAACCGACCGTCCGGTGTTCGATTATGTTCCGCTTGCGAAAAACGACGACAGCGTTGTAACCCAGTTTACCATGACCACGCTCGAGGAGCTCGGGCTTCTCAAAATGGATTTTCTGGGACTGAGAAACCTTACGGTGATCGACTACGCCGAAAAGCTGATTAAGCAGAGCCATCCCGGATATTCACCCGAAGACATCCGCGAGGACGATCCGCGCGTATACAGGATGATTTCCTCGGGGCACACCGACGGCGTTTTTCAGTTTGAAAGCCAGGGGATGAAAAACGTGCTCACCCAGCTTAAGCCCGAACACATGGAGGACTTGATCGCCGTGCTTTCGCTGTACCGCCCGGGACCCATGGACAGCATACCCACATATATCGACTGCCGCCATAATCCCTCGCATATCCGCTACAAGCACCCGCGGCTGAAAAGCATACTGAACGTGACCTACGGCTGTATTGTTTATCAGGAGCAGGTTATGCAGATTTTCCGCGAGCTTGCAGGCTACAGCCTCGGACGCGCCGACATTGTACGCCGCGCCATGAGCAAAAAGAAAAAGGACGTTATGGAGCGCGAACGCGACATCTTCATCAACGGACTCACAGGTGAAAACGGCGCCGTTACCGTCGAGGGCTGCGTCCGCAGGGGAATAGACGCCAAGACCGCCGCCGAAATTTTCGCCGAAATGGAAAGCTTTGCTTCCTATGCCTTCAACAAAAGCCACGCGGCGGCGTATTCCGCGATATCCTACAAAACGGCGTGGCTCAAATGCTATTATCCGCGCGAATATATGGCGGCGCTTATGTCAAGCGTGCTCGACAGCCAAAACAAGCTTGCCGGCTACATCGCCGAGTGCAAGCGGCTGGGGATCATGGTTTTGCCGCCGAACGTCAACGAAAGCGGCAGGGGCTTTGCGGTAAGCGGCAAAAACATCCGCTACGGACTGCTTGCGATCAAAAACCTGGGCGGTCATTTTATTGATGAAATTATCCGTGAGCGCACTCTAAAGCCCTACACCTCGCTTTACGATTTTTGCAAGCGCCTTTACGGCAAAAATATGAACAGCCGCGCCATTGAAAGCCTGATCAAGTGCGGAGCCTTCGACGGACTCGGGGCAAACCGCCGCCAGCTTCTTTCAATCAGCAAAACCGTTATGGACGACGTCGAGTTTGAAGCGCGGCGCAACGTTAACGGTCAAATTTCCTTTTTCGACCTTGATCCCACCGGCGACGCCAAAAAGTCCACCGAGCCCGAGCTGCCGCCGCTTAAAGAGTATCCGCGTGCGGAGCTGCTCAAAATGGAAAACGAAATTGCCGGAATGTACCTCAGCGGTCACCCGATGGACGATTATTCGGTGTTTGCGTCGCTGGTCAAAGCCGACCGTTCGGGCGAGGTCATCCGCAACGATTCGGGCAAATACCGGGACGGAAAAGCCGTGTGCCTTGTGGGAATACTCAGCCGCGTGCGAACTCAAATTACCAAAAACAATAAAATGATGGCGTTTGTCAGCCTTGACGACCGCTACGGTGTGATTGAAGCGATCGTGTTTCCTAACGTATACGAAAAGTACGAGCGGCTTTTCAGCGAGACAAATGTTGTTGTGATGCGCGGAACAGTCAGCAGCAGGGAAAACGAGGAGCCAAAGCTGATTTGCGAATCGGTTGAACAGGCGCGCACAAACGAAGAGTGCGAAAAAATGGGGCGCGGCGCAGTGCCGCCGGTTCAAAAACCGGTGTCGCTCTACCTTAAAATCGACGATCTTCACACCGATATGTACCGGCGCGCAAAAAGAGTGCTCGATATTTTTGAAGGCAAAACACCGGTAGTTTTCTACCTGACAAGCTCAAACCGAGCGGTAAAGGCTCCGGCGTCAATGTGGACAGATTTAAACGACGTTATGATCGGCGAGCTGAAATATCAGCTCGGAAATGAAAACGTCGTGGTCAAATAATTCTGATAAAGAAATAAAACGGGCGGTCGCAATGACCGCCCAAAACTATATCTGCAAAATATTTTTGCCGTTTTTATAAAGGATTTTTTCCTTGCAGCCGCTTGGAATATCAAGCGAGTTAAACAGCTCAATATAAGCCTTTTGGCTTTTCCACGGAGAATCGGTCGCGAACAAAATTTTGTCCGCACCGTGCTTTTTTATGATCTCGGCGCATTTTTCGGGGTACAAATCAAGCACAGCCGCGGTGTCCATAAAAACATTCCTGCCGCACAGCTTCAAAAGCACTTCCTCGGGCAGTCCGTAGCTGCCCATGTGTGCCAAAATCAGTTTGCCGTCAATAATGCCGTCAAGGCGGTCAAGAACAGTTAAAATCATGTCCGGCGTGCAGTGAACATCGTCGGGATAAGCCACGTCAACGCCGGCGTGTGTAACAATGTAAAGTCCGCGCTTTGCCGCCTCGGCAATGATTTTAATGTACCTTTCGTCATCAAAATAAGCACCTTGGTAATCGGGATGAAGCTTAATTCCGCGAAGTCCCGAAGCTTTAATA
Organism: uncultured Ruminococcus sp.; assembly: GCA_902792105.1. Taxonomy (GTDB): domain Bacteria; phylum Bacillota; class Clostridia; order Oscillospirales; family Acutalibacteraceae; genus Ruminococcoides. Next base: position 7,000 of record CADAYK010000005.1, on the reverse strand, counting down.
AAGTCGAGAGTTTCCTCAACGTTTTCACAGCCGGGATGAACAGCGCCAAAGTAATAAATATTGTCGTTGCCGTTGATCTCAGCCGAAAGCGAGTTGATCGTGTGCTCCTGTTTGGGACTTGTGGCAACCGGCAAAACAACGCTTACATCCGCTCCGCCGCCGCTCATAACCCCGGCAAGAGCGGATCGTGTGGCACTGCACACCGCCTTGATCCCTCCCTTGTGCTCAAGAAACGAAATGCTTTTTTCCGCGATTTTGTCGGGAAAAGTGTGTGTATGAAAATCAATAACCATAAAATATACTCCCTGAAAATTGTTATATAACCAACAATAAAACTATACTGACGATCAGTCCCGATAAAAACGACGACGTGTTCAAAACAACCGACAGCAAAAGCTTGTTTACCCTGTTTTGCTTAAGTGTTATTCTGAAATATACATACTCGGTTGCTGCCACGGCGATTTCCAAAAACAAAAGTCCCAAAACAGTAACAGCCATTTCGGAGGTTTCGGACAACAGCAAATAAAAGCACGCGTTTACAACCGGATTTGTAATACAGTTGGCAAGAATAACAAACACCAATTCCGAAGGCTTCCTCACCTTAAGCAGCCATGCCGCCGCAAGCTCGGTTACAACGGTAAGCAGCAGGCTTGCCAAAAGCGAAACTATTAATCCGCTGTTCATCTGTTGTTAAAATTGTCGCCGTAGTTTGAATCTTCGGGGCCGGCGGTATTAGTTGAATTATCCGTGTTCGGGTAGTTGCTTTGATTGTAGCCGCCTTGGTTCGGGTAATTGTTTTGGTTGTAGCCGCCTTGGTTCGGGTAATTGTTTTGGTTGAAGCCGCCTTGGTTCGGGTAATTGTTTTGGTTGTAGCCGCCCCGGTTCGGGTAATTGTTTTGGTTGTAGCCGCCTTGGTTCGGATAATTGTTTTGGTTGTAGCCGCCTTGGTTCGGGTAGTTGTTTTGGTTGTAGCCGCCTTGGTTCGGGTAGTCGTTTTGGTTGTAGCCGCCTTGACCGGGATATCCGTTTTGGTCAGGGTTATTTGCCGCGGCCTTTTTTGACCTTGCTCTGATAACAAGAAGCACTACGGTGGAGACAATTGCCGCGACCGCAATAGCCACCGCTACCCAAAGCACGATCCAAAGCACGGTGTCGTTGCCCTTGTCGGTTTTCACGGCAGCAGAGGAGGAGGCAACTGTAGCCGCCGTTGTGTTTTGCCGCGGGTCTGTCGTGGGCTGAGCAGTTGTGGGTTCGGGCTTTTTGGTGGTCTCGGTTTTTTCCTTAGATGACTGTTCATCCGATTTTGAGGAGCTGTTGTCGTTATAACTGCTTTCACCGCCCGAAGCATAACCGGTAACAGGCGGCTGGGTTTCCGCTTCCGGAGGATCGGTTTTTACGGGCGCTTCGGTCACGGCTTCTGTTTCATCGGGTATTTCCGTGTTGCTGCTTTCGTTATCCTCGTTCCCGGAATCAAAAATAAATTCGGTGGGCGGAAGTATAGCGTCGGCAGTGTTGTAAACAAACTCTCTGAACATTTTTTATTCTCCTTGTTTATCCTTTGTAATATTGTTTATGTTTTCCGCGTCTTTGCCGCTGCATAAGTCGCGGTTTTTCTTTTTACGGTTAAAAATCAGTAAAGCGATCGTTACTGCTATTGCCGAAATGCAGATAACTCCGGCAACCAAAAACAGCAGCAACAGCTCCAAATCGGGTACATCTCCGGGAGTCATCTGCGGCAGAGCCGCGTCTGCGTACAGTTGAATATTAAACATTTTCATTGCTGACCTCCCGGATGCTTTTCAGTGTTTTCTTTGGCGCAGATCAATGTCAGTATGATCACACATACAACCGTCAGCACGGTTATTATAACACAGTTGACGAACACCGAGCGAATCCTTACAAAAAACAGCGGAACAAAGCCCAAAAACAGTCCTATTGTGGTAAAACCGAAAGCAATTCCCGGACGGCTCTGTATCCGTGAAACGATCAGCGCCAGAGTAACCGCCATGGTCATGCTGAAAAACATTATTCCAATCAGCGAAACCGCCATCAGATCAGCGCCGAAAAGCAAAAACGGAAGCGCGACTATCGTGCTGATAAGCGAGGTTTTGCGGATCCCGATCTTGTCGATCAAAACACCGCCCAGCGCCTTGCCAAGCCCCATAAAGCAGTAAAGCGCAATGTTTTGGATAACGGTTTTGTTCCATGTTGTCGGTATCCCGTAGCCCATAAACGACCTTACCGCCACCACAAAAACCGCAAGCGCGATAACCGACGCCGCGTTAAGCTTGGTGGTTGCGAAGTTGTATTTCGCAAGGTTTTCTTCGCCGTCGCCGCTGTTGAATTTTTCGCCGATAATTACCGGAATAAAGCTCAAAAGGTTGATCCCCAGCACAACAGCAGCCGGAACGCCCGATGTGCACAGCAGCTTTCCCGTAATCAGGCCAAACGAACCGCCCGCGACAAACACAGCCGCCGGAGTCATTTTTCCGGCAGATTGCCGCAGGGTGAGCTCGGCGCCGTGAATGTGAACAAGACAGTTGCCGACGGATACCGTTGCGACGATCAAAAACGCGTTAAGCGAAAATATCATCATAACAAGCGAAAGTGAGGTGAGAACCGTTCCCCAAAGCGCGAAGTTTATTTTGATTCCCCTGTCGCGCAAAAAGCCGAAAAAGCCCTGCGGAACAAACGCCAAAAAGTCGTAAATGAGCATCAGTACCCAAACATATTCGCTTTGCGTGTAAGACGTAACTACATAAAATGAACAGACCTCAACGAAAAAATGTACAATAAAGTAAATCAATCCCAATAAATTGCCTTTTTTCAATCTTTCACCTCCATGCTTTCTATGTTATAATTCTAACATAAAAAGCGCGGCTAATCAACGTTTTTTTGAGAGTTTGACTGTCAGCGGTCAGTGGATAGTGGTTAGTGGTCAGTGGATAGTGGATAGTGGATAGTGGATAGTTTCGGTCGGGCAGATATATTGGGAAAAACACTCCTGTTCCCGGATGTATTAATATGGACGGTTTGATTATTTGTAGGGTTCGACGCATTTTACAGTGAGAACATCTAATATCCAACGCCGTTCCCATTGCCCTCAAAGCTGAAAACAAACATAAGTCAGAGAGCCGATAAAGCCAAACGTCGTTTCCATTGCCCTCACAGCTTGATTTATTTCTATTCTGTCTCGCGAAACGCCAAACGTTACCAAAAAACCAAACGTTAAGTACGCGAAGTAAAATACTTGTATTTTGCGGGGAAGTGTGATATAATTCTATTAATTATGAAATTAAAGCGGTAAGAGCCTGTTATGCTGCCGCTGTAATTGGAGGATAATGGTAAGTGAAAAAGTTAATGTTAGGAAACGAGGCTGTCGCAAGAGGCCTTTATGAAGCAGGCGTTAAGGTAGTTTCAAGCTATCCCGGCACGCCATCCACCGAAATCACCGAGTTTGCCGCTAAATATGACGAGATCTACTGCGAATGGGCGCCGAACGAAAAGGTAGCCACCGAGGTAGCTTTCGGAGCTTCGCTGCGCGGAGTACGCAGCGCGTGCGCTATGAAGCATGTCGGACTTAACGTTGCAGCCGATCCGCTCTTCACGTTGTCATACACCGGCGTAAACGGCGGAATGGTAATTTTCGTAGCCGACGACCCGGCAATGCATTCTTCGCAGAACGAGCAGGATTCGCGCCACTATGCAATAGCCGCAAAGGTTCCCATGCTTGAACCTGCCGACTCAGCCGAGGCAAAGCAGTTTGTAAAGGAGGCGTTTGAGATTTCGGAGGAATTCGACACCCCCGTGATCGTGCGTATGTGCACAAGAATAGCTCACTCACAGGCGGCTGTTGAGCTTGAGGACAGAGTTGAACGCGAGCTTCCGCCCTATGAAAAGAATCCCCAAAAATACATAATGGCTCCGGCAAACGCGATCCGCCGCCATCCCTTTGTTGAGGAACGCACCGCAAAGCTTGCAAAGCTGGGCGAAACAAGCCCCTTAAACCGCGTTGAGTTCGGCGGAACCGAAAAGGGAATAATCTGCTCCGGCACCTGCTATCAGTATGTTAAAGAGGTGTTCGGCGACAGCGTTTCGGTGTTAAAGCTCGGACTCGTTAATCCGCTTCCCGTAGAAATAATCAAAGACTTTGCCTCAAAGGTTGACAAGCTTTTTGTTGTTGAGGAGCTCGACGGCATAATCGAAAGCCACCTCAATTCTATCGGAGTTGAGTGCACAGGCAAAGCTATGTTCCCGCCGATCGGCGAATATAACCAGACGACCATCCGCGCGGCTTTCGGACTTGACCAGCCCGAAAACGTTACGCTCGATACCCCGGTTCCCGTGCGTCCGCCCGTAATGTGCGCAGGCTGTCCGCACAGAGGCCTGTTCTATACGCTTGCCAAGCACAAAATCACCTGCCTTGGCGACATCGGCTGCTACACACTGGGTTCGGCGGCTCCGCTGTTCGCTCTCGATTCAACGCTCTGCATGGGCGCTTCGGTTTCGGGACTCCACGGCTTTAATAAAGCAGGCGGCGAGGACAGCGAGAAAAACACCGTTTGCGTAATCGGCGACTCAACCTTTATGCATTCGGGCATGACAGGTCTTGTAAACGTTGCTTACAACGGTTCAAACTCAACCGTTATAATTCTTGATAACTCAATCACCGGCATGACAGGCCATCAGCAGAACCCCACCACGGGATACAATATCAAGGGCGACCCGGCGCTCGCGGTAAATCTTGAGGCGCTTTGCCGTTCAATCGGAATCGAGCGCGTAAGAGTAGTAGATCCCTATGATCTCCAAGAGTGCGAACAGGCTATTTTGGAGGAGCTTAAGGCAGAGGAGCCGAGCGTAATTATCTCGCGCAGACCGTGCATGCTCCTTAAATATGTTAAGGCTAAGCCGCCCGTCAAGGTTAACACAGACAAATGCGTAGGCTGCCGACAGTGCATGAAGCTCGGCTGCCCCGCAATAAGCATTAAGGATAAAAAGGCACACATTGACTTTACACAGTGCGTGGGCTGCGACGTTTGCACACAGCTTTGCAAGTTCGACGCGATCGAGAAAGGAGACAGATAATATGGACACAAAAAATGTAATGATCGTCGGCGTAGGCGGTCAGGGAAGTCTCCTTGCAAGCAAGCTCTTGGGCGCGCTTCTTGTCGGCGAGGGCTACGACGTTAAGGTAAGCGAGGTTCACGGAATGAGCCAGCGCGGCGGTTCGGTCGTAACCTATGTGCGCTTCGGCAGCAAGGTTTATTCGCCCGTTATCTCAAAAGGTGAGGCGGATTATATAATCTCGTTCGAGAAAATCGAGGCGGCGCGTTACGCCGAAAACCTCAAGAAGGACGGAAAGATCATAGTCAATTCGCAGATGATCGACCCCATGCCCGTAATCACAGGCGCGGCGAAATATCCCGAAAACGTGCTCGACGAGCTTAAGGACAAGGGCGTGTTCGTTGACGAGATCGACGCGCTGTCGCTTGCTCAGCAGGCAGGAAACGCCAGGAGCGTAAACATTGTGCTCATGGGCAGACTCGCAAAGTATTTCCATATTGAAAAGGAAAAATGGATCGAGGCAATCAAAAACACAGTAAAGCCTCAGTTTGTTGAAGTAAATTTAAAGGCTTTTGAGCTTGGGTATAATTTTTAATTTGGCTATAACTTTATAGCTGGGTATTATAGAGGAATAAAAAATAAAGGAGTGATTACCCATGGGCAGGTATTTTCAGCCCGAAATTGAAACCGCTTCGCATGAGGAAATTCTGAAAATTCAGAACGAAAAAATCGTGAAGCAGGTCAGGCACGTATACGATAACGTTCCGTATTACCGTGATTTAATGGACAAAAAGGGTGTAAAGCCCGAGGACATCAAGAGCGTTGACGACATTAAAAAGCTTCCGTTTTTGTCAAAGGCGGATTCTCCGGCACCACAGGCAAGCGCGTTGTGGCTTTCTACACCCAGCATGACGTTGACCTTTGGGAGGACTGCACCGCCAGAGCGATCGTTGCGGCAGGCGGTACCGAGGACGATGTTTGCCAGGTTTGCTACGGCTACGGTCTGTTCACAGGCGGCGCCGGACTTCACGGCGGTTCGCACAAGGTCGGCTGCCTTACGCTTCCCATGTCGTCAGGCAACACCGAACGCCAAATCCAGTTTATGATGGACTTGGGTTCAACGATCCTTTGCTGCACGCCGTCCTACGCGGCGTACATCGGCGAAACTCTTGCCGAGCACGGCTATAAGCCCGAGGATAACAAGCTTAAGGCAGGAATCTTCGGAGCCGAGCCCTGGACAGAGGAAATGCGTCATAATATTGAAAAAAGCCTCGGAATCAAGGCTTACGATATTTACGGACTTACCGAAACCAGCGGCCCCGGCGTTGCGTTCGAGTGCAGCGAACAGTCGGGAATGCACATCAACGAGGATCATTTCTACGCCGAAATCATCGACCCCGACACAGGCGAGGTGCTTCCCGAGGGCAGCAAGGGCGAGCTTGTATTCACCGCGCTCGACAAAGAAGCGTTTCCGCTGCTTCGCTACAGAACGCGCGACATCTGCGTGCTCAGACGCGAAAAATGCCCCTGCGGCAGAACTCACATCAAGATGAGCAAGCCCATGGGCAGAAGCGACGACATGATGATCATTCGCGGCGTTAACGTGTTCCCGAGCCAGATCGAAACCGTGCTTCTCAACGAGGGCTACACACCGAACTATCAGATCATTGTTGACCGTAAAAACAACAGCGACACCCTTGACATCAACGTTGAGCTTACGCCCGACAAGTTCTCCGATATCGTATCGGAAAACCAGAAGAAGGAAAGAAAGCTTGAATCCGCAATGCGCACCATGATCGGCATCGGCCCCAAGGTTCACCTTGTTCCGCCCAAGACCATTGTACGCAGCGAAGGCAAGGCTGTCCGCGTAATCGACAAGCGCAAGCTTCACGACTGATATTAACCGGAGAAAGGAAATAATTATGGCAATTCGTCA
>CADAYK010000004.1 GCA_902792105.1 uncultured Ruminococcus sp. | reverse complement strand
ATTTGTCAATCATACAAAGATATAATTATAAAGCCATATAAAAAAAATAATTGTAAAAATTGGTTGACAATTTAAGATTTAGCCGTTATAATATTAGCTGTCGCATTGTGTATATTGCGGCGATCCTTGCGGCAAAAGCCGCCATAATGTCCAGAAGGAGGTGCAAAGAAATGGCAGTAACAGCAAATTACGAAACCGTAATGATTATCTCAATGAAGAACGGCGAAGAAGGAATTCAGGCGCTTGTTGAAAAGTTCAAGACTCTCATTGAGGAAAACGCCACTCTTAAAAATGTTGACGAATGGGGCAAGAGAAAGCTTGCTTACCTTATCAACAAGGAAAGCGAAGGCTATTACGTTCTCTTTGATTTTGAAAGCACAGCCGAGTTCCCCGCGGAGCTTGACCGCCGCTACAGAATTACAGAAGGCGTTATGCGTTCATTAATTATCAAAAAGGAAGACGAATAATCACATTGTAGGGCAAAGCCCGAATCACGAAAGGAAAAAGCTATGTTAAATCGAGTAATTTTAATGGGTCGCTTGGTATCGGATCCCGAGTTAAAAACCACACCTTCGGGTGTCAGCGTAACAACCTTCCGCATTGCGGTTGACCGCAACTATGTAAAAAGCGGAGAGGAACGCAAGGCAGACTTTTTTGATATTGTCTGCTGGAGGCAAACAGCCGAATTTGTTTGCCGCTATTTCGGCAAAGGCGCGCTTATTGCCGTTGAAGGTCAGCTTCAAAGCCGCACCTATCAGGCAAAGGACGGTTCTAACCGCTACGTTGTAGAGGTTGTTGCCGACAATGTATCATTTACAGGCGAACGCCGCGAAAACTCAAATTCAGGTTATTCAAACCAAGGCTATAATCAGGGCTATCAAAACCAGAATTACGGCGGAAACCAAAGCTACGGTAACCAAAACTACGGCGGTAATCAGTCTTATCAGGAGCCGGCTCAGCAGCAGACTTCTTATCAAAGCGGATCAAACGCCGATTTTCAGGATATGCCTCTTGATGACGACCTACCGTTTTAACTTTTGGCTGACTACTTAACTAAAATAATAACTACTTTTATAATTCTCACTGAAAGGAGAACTTAAAATGGCTGACAGACCTAATCGCGGCAGAAAGTCACGCAAGAAAGTTTGCGGCTTCTGCGTTGATAAAGTTGAGCATATTGACTACAAGGATATCGCGCGTCTCCGCCGTTATATGTCCGAGAGAGGTAAAATCCTTCCCCGCCGTGTAACAGGCACCTGCGCAAGACATCAGCGTGAGCTTACAACATCCATCAAGCGCGCCCGTCACCTTGCTCTGCTTCCTTATTCGGCAGACTGATTTCAAATTTTAAAGGAGCCCAAGCGGCTCCTTTTTAGTTTTTAAAATGGCTTATCTAAGCCGTTTTTCGCATTAGCAAGCAACGCTTTCTTTACTTTTTTACCTTTTGGTTATATAATTTTGGGCAAAGGAAGTGATATTATGGGTTGGCTTATTTTTCTACTGTTAGCAATCGTAATTATTATCGGCATCGGAGCAGTAAGGGTTAATAACACAAATTACCGGATAGGTTCCGGAATGTTTAAAAGCAGTGAATATAACCTTGATGAAAAAGATGATTTTTCCAAAAAAGAATATTACGATAAAGACGGATTGTACAAATAAAATGCCGAAATGCCGCAGCCGGGACAATACCCGGCTGCCTTTTTGTATTTACAGTGCTTTTTTTATCACTTTATATTACTATGTGAATACAATAGCAATGTAAAGATAATTATGGTTGGTGTTGATATGAAAGCATTAGATTCCGTAAAAACCTTCGCGGTGATCGGCGGCGACAAACGCCAGCTGTTCTTGGCGGATTCGCTCTCAAGGGACGGTTACGGCGTAATTTTAGGAGGCTTTGACAATATTGTAAGTGTAGGAGCAATCACCCTTTCGGATATATCTACAGCGATAAGCTACGGTGACGCTGTAATTCTCCCGATTCCCGGAGTCAGAAGCGACGGCAGCTTAAATACACCTTTTGCCGGTGATAAGCATTTTTTGAGTGCGCATGAAGCCGGGATGCTATGTAAAAAGCCGGTTTTTACCGGAATGGCTGACAAGCTTCTCAAGACTTATCCCGTGCTTCAAGACGGTCTTGTTTATGATTATGCCAAACGAAACGACTTTGCCATTCTAAATGCCGTACCCACCGCAGAGGGCGCTGTTGAGCGCGCTATGAAGGAATATGAGGGTACGATCTCAGGCAGCCGAACAATGGTTACCGGCTTCGGCAGAATCGGAAAACTTTTGTCAAAGCTGTTAAAAGCCTTTGGTTCGGAAGTAACCGTCTGTGCAAGAAGCAGCGCCGACAGGGCATATATAACAGCTCTCGGTTACAAGTATAAAAACACCGAAAAGCTCCGCGGCATTAAAAACACCGACATTGTCTTTAATACCGTTCCTTCTCTGATATTTACGGAAGACGTTTTGAAAAATACCGACCGTAATACTCTTATCATCGACCTTGCGTCGCTTCCGGGAGGCGTGGACTTTGAAGCGGCTGACGCGCTCGGAATTGACGCCTGCAGGGCTTTGTCGCTTCCGGGAAAATGCAGTCCCAAAGCGGCGGGAGATATAATCAAAAAAACCGTATATACAATTTTATCCTGAAATACAATGAAACACCTTAGACAAAAGGAGGTGAACAGGTGAAAAAGGCAACCATAGGATTTGCCATGTGCGGTTCCTTTTGCACCTTTTCAAAAGCCTTTGATCAAATGCAAAAGCTTGCGGACGGCGGTTTTGACATTATACCGATAATGTCATACAACGCGTGTTCAACCGATACGCGCTTCGGAAAGGCGGAGGACATGGTAAAGAAAGCCGAACTGATAAGCGGCAAAAAAGTTCTTACCGCTGTAACCGAAGCCGAGCCTATAGGTCCAAAAAATATGTGTGACCTGCTTGTTATAGCTCCGTGTACGGGCAACACTCTGGCAAAGCTCGCCAACGGAGTAACCGACACTACGGTGACAATGGCGGCAAAATCTCACCTCAGAGTATTAAAACCCGTGCTGCTCTGCGCCGCCACTAACGACGCGCTCGGCGCTTCCGCACAGAATATCGGCAGATTGCTAAACACAAAAAACATTTATTTTGTTCCGCTGAAGCAGGATGACCCCGAAAACAAACCCAACTCTCTTGTGGCGGATTTTTCCGCGCTCGAAGCCTGTGTAATAAACGCTTTGGCAGGAAAACAGACTCAGCCTGTTTTTTACTGATAAAATAACGTCCGGCTCTTGACTTAACTGTTTTGAGCCGGCTTTTTGAATGATGTATTAAAATAAAATATTTGTCGGGTATTGATACCGTTATATTTTTGTGCTAAAATGTAATTACAATTATGAATACGTAACGGAGAAATAACATGAAATTTTGTAACAAATGCAAGCGCACCTATGATGATTCACAACAGCAGTGCACTAATTGCAAAAATAAAAGACCGCTTACCGAGATAACCGACGAAAACACTCCCGTCTATCTTATCTCCGCGGACGGCTTTGAACGCGAGCGAATACAATCCGCGTTGACCGAAAACGGAATTCCGAACGACAGCGTGATCCGAGAGGAGGATGTCGCGCCCGAAATAATTAAGGGTTACAGCTCCTCGTGGCGTGATATTCTTGTTCCGTATGCGGCATACAGCAAAGCGTATGATATATGCATAGGAATAGGAGCAATCAAACCCGAAGGCGAGGTTAAAGTACTTGACGAAGAACCTCAGGAAGAATTTGAAGATATGCCGCCCGCAAAGCGTGCTACGGTAAAGGTGATCTCAGCTATTCTTTTTATAGTTTTAGCCGCTCTCGTTATTTTTGGTACAGACGCGTTAACGGGCTTTATTAAAGGATTATTTCAGTAATAAATTTCCAGAAAGGAATTATAATACATGAACATTGAAACTAAATGCCTTCATGAAGGCTACGAACCTAAAAACGGTGAAGCAAGACAGCTTCCGATTTATCAAAGCACAACCTGGAAATACGCTTCAAGCGACGCTATGGGCAGACTTTTTGATTTGGAGGACGCGGGATACTTTTACACCCGCCTGCAAAATCCCACCAACGATTTTGCAGCTGCAAAAATTGCGGCTCTTGAAGGCGGAGTTGCCGGAATGTTGACCTCCAGCGGTCAGGCGGCGAACTTCTTCGCGCTGTTCAACATCTGTGAAACCGGAAGCCACATTATCGCCTCTTCCGCAATCTACGGCGGAACTTACAACCTTCTGGGCGTAACCATGAAGAAAATGGGAATCGACGTAACCTTTATTGATCAGGATATGCCCGAAGAAGAGCTCGATAAGCTCTTTCGTGAAAACACACGCGCCGTTTTCGGCGAAACGATCACAAATCCGACGGTATCGGTATTTGATATAGAAAAATTCGCGCGTATTGCCCACAAGCACGGCGTGCCGCTTGTTATCGACAATACATTTGCAACACCGGTAAAATGCCGCCCGATCGAATGGGGCGCCGATATCGTAACACACTCCACCACTAAGTATATGGACGGTCACGCTGTGGGCGTTGGCGGAGCCATTGTTGACAGCGGAAACTTTGACTGGATGGCGCATGCCGATAAATTCCCCGGTCTTACAACTCCCGATGAAAGCTATCACGGACTTGTTTACGCCGAAAAATTCGGCAAGCTTGCCTTTATCACCAAGGCTACATCGCAGTTAATGCGCGACCTCGGTTCGATTCAGTCGCCGCAAAACGCTTTTTACCTGAACACAGGACTCGAGTCACTCCATGTTCGAATGGACAGACATTGCGAAAACGCGCTTAAGGTAGCAAAGTTCCTCAAAGACCACGAAAAAGTCGCTTGGATCGATTATCCCGACCTTGAGGACAATAAATACAACGCACTTGCAAAAAAATACCTGCCGAACGGCTCATGCGGTGTAATGGCGTTTGCCGTGAAGGGCGGCCGCGACAAGGCAGTTGAGTTTATGGATAGCTTAAAGCTTGTTACCATTGCTACTCACGTTGCCGACGCGCGCACCTGTCTGCTCCATCCCGCGAGCCACACCCACCGCCAGCTCAGTGACGAGCAGCTCCGTGAGGCAGGAGTTGCACCCGACCTTATCCGTCTTTCTGTAGGTCTTGAAAACGTTGATGACCTTATTGACGACTTAACTCAGGCGCTCAATAAAATATAAATTATCATAAACTGCCGGGAGGAAGAACAATGTCGAAATATGTTTCAGCAATCATCGTTGCCGCGGGAAGCTCAGTGCGTATGGGAACGGACGGCAGCAAGCAGTTCATTCCGCTTTTGGGAAAGCCCGCAATACTTCATACTTTAACAGCTTTTCAGAACAGCGAAAATATAGACGAGATAATTATAGTTTGCCGTGAACAGGATTCATCAAAAATCAAAGAGCTTGCCGAAGAAAACGGCATTTCCAAGCTCTCATGTCTTGTAAACGGCGGCGACAGCAGAGCTCAAAGCGTCAAAAACGGCATAGGCGCGGTTTGCTCAGATTCAAAATTCCTTGCTATACACGACGGAGCACGTCCGCTTATTTCCACAGAAGAAATAAACAAGGTCATTGAAAGAGCTTTTGAAACTGACGCTGCCACTCTCGGTACTCCCGTTACCGATACGATAAAGGTTGTAAATGAAGATAACCTTATAGAGAACACACCGCAGCGTTCAACGCTCAGAGCCGTTCAAACTCCGCAGGTTTTCGACCGTGAAATGTACGAATTTGCGCTTGAAAAGGCAGGGGACGAGCTTGACAGTTTTACAGACGACTGCTCGCTTATTGAAAACCTGGGCATGCAAATTGAAATTGTTGACGGAAGCACCGAAAATATCAAATTGACCACTCCGATTGATATAATTATCGCAGAGGCTATATTAAAACGCAGAAAGCCGGAAAATTTATGAGAATAGGACACGGATATGACGTTCACAAATTCGCCGAAAACAGAAAGCTGATTTTAGGCGGAGAGGAAATATCTTATGAGCTCGGGCTCCTCGGTCACTCGGACGCTGATGTTCTGCTTCACGCAATAAGCGACGCCCTTTTGGGCGCTGCGGCTCTCGGTGACATCGGTCAGCATTTTCCCGACACTGACGAAAGATACAGGGGCGCGGACAGCCTTGTGCTTTTAAGCGAGGTCTGCAATATTCTTTCAAAGAATAATTATCGAATCGTTAATATCGATTCAACGGTAATCGCTCAAAAGCCAAAGCTCATGGTTCATATACCGCAAATGCGCGCAAACATAGCCAAAGCCTGCGGCATTGACTTATCATGTGTAAGTGTAAAGGCAACCACAGAGGAAAAACTCGGTTTTACCGGCAGACTTGAAGGCATCTCGGCTCATGCGGTTTGCCTTATTGAATAACATAAAACCAACACCTCGTTCATAACATTGAATGAGGTGTTATTTTATGGTAAAAAAATCTTTTATTTCGGTGTTTTTGTCACTGCTGTTAACATTTATTCCGGCAGTATCGGTAAGTGCTGCCGAAAAAGAGCTTGTGTCGGCGCCTGCGGCGGTGCTTATGGAAGCATCTACAGGTAAAATTCTTTATGATAAAAATCCTCACGAAAAGCGGCCGTGTGCCTCAATAACTAAGGTTATGACTCTGATACTTGTGTTTGAGGCTGTCGACGGCGGCAAGCTTAAGCTCAGCGACACAGTTACCGCTTCCGAGCACGCGGCTTCTATGGGCGGCAGCGACATTTGGCTTGAACCGGGTGAGAGCATGACAGCCGACGATATGATAAAGGCTGTTGTGGTTGCTTCGGCAAACGATGCGGCTGTGGCGCTTGCCGAAAAATTATGCGGAAGCGAGGAAAGCTTTGTCGGCAAAATGAATCAAAAAGCAAAGGCTCTCGGAATGAACGACACGGTTTTTAAAAACTGCAACGGACTCGATGAAGAAGGACACATAACGTCCGCTTTTGACGTTGCCGTTATGTCACGGGAGCTGATAAAGCATAAAAAGGTATTCGATTATACTTCGATCTGGCTTGACCGGCTGCGAAACGGCGAAACTCAAATCGTTAATACAAACAAGCTTCTAAAAAGCTATAACGGAATAACCGGGCTTAAAACAGGAACCACCGACGATGCGGGCTGCTGCATATCAGCAACCGCCGAACGTGAGGGAATGGGGCTTGTTGCCGTAGTGCTCGGAGCAGACACGGGAAAACAGCGTTTTGCCGACGCGGCGGCGCTGCTTGACTACGGTTTTGCAAATTATGCTTTAAAAGAATTAAGCTTGCCTAAAAGCTTTCCCGACCGCGTTAAAATTAACGGCGGAATGGCTGATGAGGTGCAGATCGATTGTTCTGTAAGCGGCGGCATAATAATGAATAAAGCGAGCATGGATGAAGTTCAGGTGAATATTGATATTCCCGAAGAGCTTGAAGCTCCTGTAGATAAATCCCAAAAAATCGGCTTCATAAAATATAAGGCGGGGGACGGGGAACTTTCATTTGATGTAAAGACGAAGGAAGCGGTCAAAAAAACAGGCTTCGGTTTGATTTTTGCCAAAGTTTTTGACTCCTTGCTGTCACTGTAGGCGGTGTTTTGTTTAATTATGTCAGCTTAATCAAAAAAGCGCCGCCGGGCTCCTTCCGACTTAAAAAAGTATGTTCTGCAACACTTTCAGGGCAACGGGACAGATAAGTTTCCTATAAAGTAAAAAAATGCTGAAAATAACTTGAAATTATCCGCGCTGTGTTGTATAATAATACAATAAAGAATTATGGAGGATAGTGTATATGGCTACAAAGCTGACAGATAAGTATTTGAAAGATTTTATTGCCGACCATGAGTATACAGGAGTTGCCGAAGAAGTAAAGGCAGCTCACAAGGCACTGCATGACGGCACAGGTCTCGGCAACGATTTCATAGGATGGCTCAACCTGCCTACTGACTATGATAAGGAAGAGTTCGCGCGCATTAAGGCTGCCGCGGATAAAATCAAAAAGAATTCCGACGTATTCATTGTAATAGGTATCGGCGGTTCTTACCTTGGCGCACGCGCCGCAATTGAATTTCTCACATCGCAAAATTATAACCTTACCTGCAAGGATACTCCGCAGATCTTCTTCACCGGTAACTCAATCAGTTCTTCGGCGCTTGCGGAAATAATGGAGCTTTGCGAGGGCAAGGATGTTTCCGTTAATATGATTTCAAAGTCAGGCACAACAACCGAGCCTGCGATCGCGTTCCGCGTATTCCGCGAAATGCTCGAGCAAAAATACGGCAAGGAAGGCGCACGCGAACGCATTTTCTGTACAACCGACAAAGCTCGCGGCACACTCAAAGCTCTTGCTGATGAGGAAGGCTACGAAACCTTTGTTGTACCCGACGATGTAGGCGGACGTTTTTCGGTTCTCACAGCGGTCGGTCTGCTTCCTATCGCTGTATCCGGCGCCGATATCGACGCTCTTATGCAGGGTGCGCAGACAGCTCAAAAGGAGCTTGACAACGACGACGTAATGACAAACGACTGCTACAAGTACGCCGCGATCCGCAACATTCTTTACCGCAAGGGCAAGACTATGGAGGTAATGGTTTCATATGAGCCTGCCTACACTATGATGGCGGAGTGGTTCAAGCAGCTTTACGGCGAAAGCGAAGGCAAAGATAATAAGGGTATTTTCCCGGCAAGCGTTATCTTCTCAACCGACCTTCATTCGCTCGGTCAGTACATTCAGGACGGCAGACGCACAATGTTTGAAACTGTTGTTCTTTTTGATAAATGTAAAAAAGAGGTTACTCTGGGTACAGATCCTACAAACGTTGACGGTCTTAACTTCCTTTCCGGAAAGACAATGGGCTTTGTCAATCAAAAGGCTTTTGAAGGTACGGTACTTGCTCATAACGACGGCGGCGTTCCCAATGTTGTCATCAACGTTCCCGAAATGAACGAAACCGAGCTCGGCTACCTCATTTATTTCTTCGAGAAGTCCTGCGCTATTTCCGGCTATATGCTCGGAGTTAATCCGTTCAACCAACCCGGCGTTGAAAGCTATAAGAAGAATATGTTTGCTCTTCTCGGCAAACCGGGCTTTGAGGATCAAAAAGCGGCTCTCGAGGCAAGACTCAGCTAATCTCACAATGTAAAAATTTCGGAGGTAATAATGATGGTTACTTTACTTATCGGCAAAAAAGGTACAGGCAAAACAAAAAGATTAATCCAGCTCGCTAACGAGGCGGTCGCGGCTTCTTCCGGCAATGTTGTTGTTATTGAAAAAGGCGCAAAGCTCACTTATGATGTAACTCACAAGGCAAGACTTATTGATACCGACCAGTATGATATTTCCGGCTATAAAATGCTCTACGGTTTTATCAGCGGCATCTGCGCCGGCAACTATGATGTTACCGACATTCTCGTTGATTCAACTTTCAAAATCTGCAAGGACGGAGTATCCGGTCTTGAGGCATTTACAAAGGAACTGCAGGATCTTTCCGAGACAACATCAACAAACATTACGCTTCTTATCTCAGCTGACGAAGCCGATATCCCCGAATCAATCAACGCGGTTTGTCAGAGAGTATAATCAAATTATTATAGTATAATCTAAGCAGCCGGTTCATTTTGCTTGTGGATCGGTTGCTTATTATTCTTTTAAAGAATTTTAACACAATATATGCGGTAAAAAATGAAAAAACTCCGCAAATTATCGTATTTTTCGGTTGACAAAGGCAAAAACCTTTTGTATAATAATAAACAGCGTTTTAATATATGTATATGCGTAGCGGAGGTTTTCCGTGAATTCGAGGTGCGGCAATGCTTTTTGAATTAAAGTCTGTTTTCCTAAACGATGGAGAAGTAAAAGAGCTTAATTATCAGCTTGATATCTCGGATATCGAAATCGACGGAGCTTATCCTTTTAAATCTCCGGTTACCGTTAACGCCCTTGCTTCAAACAGGGCAAGCCTTGTTACCCTTACGCTTAACTGCCGCTTTGATTATCAGCGAAGCTGTGACCGTTGCGGAGAGGAGTGCAACGCCGTACAAACTCCGGTTTTCACTCACAAGCTTGCGCAGACCTTGGTTGACGAGGGCAACGATGATTACATTGAAACGCCTGATTTTTCAATTGAGCTTGATGAGGTTGTCATTTCCGACATCCTTCTGTCGCTTCCTCAAAAGTTTTTATGCAGCGATGACTGCAAGGGACTTTGTCCCAAGTGCGGCAAAAACCTTAATTTCGGCGATTGCGGCTGCGACAAACGGGAAATTGACCCAAGGCTCGAAATCCTACTAAAACAGCTTATGGAAGATTAACACACATATAAGGAGGTCTTTGTAATGGCAGTACCTAAGAGAAAAACATCACACGCAAGAAAGAGCTCAAGACGTTCAACTGTATGGAAGCTCAACGCTCCCACACTTACAACTTGCCCCAACTGCGGCGAGCTTACTGCGGCTCACAAGGCTTGCAGCAACTGCGGTATGTATAACGGCAGACAGGTTATCGTTCAAAAGGACGCGTAATCTTAAGTTATGAACAAAATGGGTGACAGCTTGCTGTTACCCTGTTTTTCTATCTGATTAAAGAAGGTGATAGCATGAACAAACCGGTTGTTGCCATTGTCGGAAGGCCGAATGTCGGCAAAAGCACCTTGTTCAATAAGCTCATCGGTCAGCGAATGTCTATTGTTGACGACACACCGGGCGTTACCAGAGACAGGATTTACGGTGAGGCAGAATGGCTGGGCAAGAGTTTTTTTGTCGTTGATACCGGCGGAATCGAACCAAAAAGCGACGATGTAATACTGTCGCAAATGCGCCGTCAGGCTCAGCTCGCTATCGACATGGCAAGCGTTATTATCCTTGTAACCGACTGCAAAAGCGGCATGGTCGCCACCGATATGGATGTTGCCCAAATGCTTCAAAAATCAGGCAAGCCTGTTGTTGTATGCGTCAATAAATGCGATACCGTCGGCGAGCCTTCAATGGATTTTTACGAGTTCTACAACCTTGGCATGGGTGATCCGGTTCAGGTTTCGGCAATTCACGGGCACGGAACAGGCGATTTGCTTGACCGTTGCTTTGAGTATTTGAGCTTTGAAGAGGAGTCGGAAACCGACGAAACTATTATAAACGTAGCTGTGATCGGCAAACCAAACGCAGGAAAATCATCGCTGATCAATAAAATCACCAACGAAGAACGCTGCATAGTGTCTGACATTGCCGGAACTACCCGTGACAGCATTGACACTATGATCGAGAACGAGTTCGGCAAATTTAACTTTACCGACACCGCCGGGCTTCGCCGCCAGAGCAGAATATATGATGATATAGAAAAATACAGTATTATACGCGCCAAAATGGCAATTGAGCGCAGTGACGTTTGTGTAATTATGATTGACGCGGCAGCGGGCATAACCGAGCAGGATACAAAGGTTGCCGGTCTTGCCCACGAAGCAGGACGTGCCTGTGTGATCGCCGTAAACAAGTGGGATGCAATTGAGAAGAACGACAAGACAATGAATGAGTTCAGAAAGAAGCTTGACGCCGATTTTGCCTTCATGTCTTACGCTCCTCATGTGTTTATCTCGGCAAAAACAGGTTTGCGTATTGACAAGCTTTTTGAAAACATTATTATGGCAAACGAAAACGCCGCGCTCAGAATTAGAACAGGTATGTTAAACGAGCTTTTGGCTCAGGCGACAACCCGTGTTCAGCCTCCGTCCGACAAGGGCAGAAGGCTAAAAATATTCTACATGACGCAGGTTTCGGTAAAGCCTCCTACATTTGTTTTCTTCTGCAACGACGCCGAGCTTTTTCACTTCTCATACAGACGTTACCTTGAAAACCGTATTCGTGAGGCGTTCGGGCTTGAAGGAACACCTGTAAGAATCGTAGTAAGAGAAAGGGGAGATAAGTAATGGATCCCGTATTGACAGTGTTATCAAAAAGTTTCTCGGGCTATTGGTACTGCTGGATATTAACTCCGGTAATAGCCTATCTTCTCGGCAGCATAAATCCCGCTGTAATTGTCACTAAAATTGCCACAAAAGGAAAACAGGATATCCGTGAGATGGGCAGCGGCAACGCCGGGTTTACAAACGTACTGCGTTCTGTGGGCAAGGTTCCGGCTGTTATCACAATCGTCTGTGACGCGCTCAAGTGCGTAGCGGCAGCGCTTATCGGAGGCTGGCTGTTTTCTTTAATCCCGGTTTCAAATGATTACTGGGGTTACAGCGAGATGGTTATAAACTGCGGCAAATATCTTGCAGGTATTTTCTGTATTCTCGGTCACTCTTTTCCGCTGTATTTTCATTTTAAAGGCGGCAAGGGCGTGGTTTCCGCCGCGGCTTTAATGCTTACGGAGGATTGGAGAGTGTTCCTGCTTGTTCTCGGTACCTTCCTCATACTTTTTCTTTTAACAAAAATTATTTCGGTCGGAAGCATCGCCGGCGCTGTGCTTTACGGACCTTACACCTTTATCGCAACGTTTTTCTTTGACCGCTTGTGTTACACAGACCACATATCTATGGGATATGTCTGGATTTCCACTATATCAGCACTTATAATCGGAATTTTTGTAACAATAAAGCACAAAGATAATATTAAGCGTTTGATCAAAGGCGAGGAAAAGAAAATTCACGCCAAAAAATAATCCTTATTTAGAGCAGATTTTTTATCATCTGCTCTTTTTTTGTATTGCTGTTTGGTTTTTGTTGATTGTTGTTGAATTCTGTGGTATAATATCAAAGTTTGGTATATAATACTATTTTCTAATAAATAGTATAACTAATCACTTTGGAGTGTTCCGTCAGATGAAAAAAACAGTTAACAGATGTATAAAGCTATTATCTTTGCTGCTCGCTGTGGGCATATCCTTGGGCGTGCTGCAGGAATTCATACTTTGTAACAGTGACCATAACCGAGAAAGAGTAAAGGGCTTTTATCTTGAAGAGGATAACTCGATTGACGTTGTTTTTATCGGCGCGAGCGAAGCCTATTCGGATTTTGCTCCGGGCTACGCCTATGACAACTACGGCTTCACAAGCTATCTTTACGCAACGCAGTCAAGCTCTATTCTTACCTGTAAGTACCAGTTGAAGGAAGTTCTTAAAACTCAGAAGCCCAAGCTCATAGTAATTGAGCTTAACTCGGCGGTATACGGCAGCGACGTAAGAGTTGTAAAGGAAGCAAACGTTCGCCATTACATAGATAATATACCGCTCAGCTCAGATAAATTCGAGTTTGTACACAACTATGCTCCCACCGACGAATGGGAATATATGTTTCCGATTCTAAAATATCACGAGGTATGGAAGAATATCCCCGAAAACACAGGGCTTATGGGAACGATTATCGCAGACAGGCTCAGAGGTTCAAATTTCCTTAAAGGAATTAAAAACGAAACCAAGGTATACACGCCAAAGCAAAAGCTGATGAACGATGCATTAAAAAATAAAAACACCAAGGCGCCTCTTACCAAGCTCAGCGAAAACACGCTGCGCGACCTGTTAAGCTTTTGTAAAGCGAATAACCTTGATAACGTTGTTTTCGCTCGTTTTCCGCACGCCGTAGTCAAAAAAACGGTTTCGCGTTTTTCAAGAAGCAATACTGTCGCCGAAATTGTGTCCGAATACGGCTACGACTATCTGAATTTTGAGAAAAACTACTTACAAGCCGGTATCAATCTTACAAAAGACTTCTTCAATATGGATCACCTGAATATTTACGGTCAGCGTAAATTTACCGACTTCTTCAGTAAGCTGTTAACACAGCGCTACGGATTAAAAAAATCACGGCTTTCTCCCGAGCTCAAAAAAAGCTGGGAAGCATCGGCTAAGTATTATAACGCCTATTACCGGTACAGCGATTCTTTGATAAAACGTGGAATAGACGTTGAGCTCGACGAAGGCATAATCAATAATGAAGAGTTTAAAAAGTATTTAACAAGTTAATATATTTTATCGGCCGCGTAATGATCGCGGCTTTTTATTTTCTATGCAGGTGATCGATTACTTGTGTAAAAAGATTAAGTCAAAAAATTTACTAATTTAGTTTTTGTTGCCGATATTTATTGATAAAACAGAATTATTGTGATATAATCAAATGGAAACCATTTTAATGAGTTTATTATTCAGAAAGCTTCTGAAAACACAAGGTATTTTTGAAAGGACGATTAATATGAAAAAGTTTTTCGCAATAGCTCTTTGTGCTATGATCCTCACAAGCTCGGCAGCGCTTTCAGGCTGCGGCGGTTCATCAGGTGAATCCAAAACAAGCTCAAGCTCGGCAGCTCAGTCAAGCGATGCTAAATCCTCAGAAAACAGCAAGACCGCTTCCGCCGGCTCATTCTCCGAATCCGACCTTATCGCACAAATCAACGGTAAGGAAATTGAACTCGGCGAAAACATAGATTCCGCGCTTTCAAAGCTCGGCGAGGCAAAAAATGTTACCTCAGAGCTCAGCTGCCGCGGTGAAGGCGAAGACAAAACCTACGAATACGACGGATTCAATGTTTACACGGTGCCTTTTGACGGAGTAGACAAGGTAACGGAAATAACAATATCCTCCGGTATCAGCACTCCCAAGGGTATCAGTATCGGCGACAGCGAAGAAAAGGTAACTGAGACCTACGGCAGTAACTTTAAGAAAATCGGTAAGTTCATCAGCTATTCAATAGACGACAAGTCGCTTCAATTTTTCATGACCGACGGCAAAGTATCGGAAATTGACTATAACTACGACGTAATGTAATTTTCGGGAGCGTTAAAATGCGGGCTAAAAAAATAATAAAACAATCGGCAAAGATTGTATCGCTGATAGCAGCGGTAATTCTTTCCGCCTGCGTTCTTCAGGAGTTTGTTTTGTGTAACTCCGATCACAACCGCGAGCGTATCAAAGGCTTTGATCTTGAAAATAAGAATTCGCTTGACGTAGTTTTCATGGGTGCCAGCGAAGTTTATTCAGACCTTGCACCCGGGTATGCATACAAAAATTACGGCTACACAAGTTATCTTTACGCTTCGCAGGCAAGCTCCATAATGAGCTACAAGTTCCAGCTTCAGGAGCTGTTAAAAAAACAAAATCCAAAGCTGATTGTTATTGAGCTGAATTCCGCGGTTTACGCTAACGACGAGAATGTTACTAAAGAAGAAAATGTTCGCAACTATGTTGACAATACCCACCTCAGCTTGGAAAAGGTTGATTTTGTTAACAGCTACACCGAAAAAAACCGTGAGGAATACTATTTCCCCATAATCAAGTATCATGACGCATGGAAAGACATCGGCGATAATATGGGTATGATTTCAACCATAACCGGCAACCGTTTCCGCGGCTACAATTACCTTAAGGGTATGATGAATCAAACCGTGGTTTTCCATTCTTCACAGCGAACAATGAACGATTTTCTCTCAGATATAAACGATAAAAAACCGCTTACAGAGCTTTCGGAGCAAAAGCTCAGGGAATTGTTGCAGTTTTGCAAGGATAACAATCTGAAAAATGTTGTTTTTGCAAGATTTCCGCATATTGTCGTAAGAAGAACATATGACCGCTGCGAAAGAAGCAATACTGTGGAACAGATCGTTTCGGAGTATGGCTTTGATTATCTGAATTTTGAGAAAAATGACGCCGGTATAAACATTGATTACAAAAAAGATTTTTATAATCTTGATCATTTCAATGTTTACGGGCAGAAGAAGTTTACGGATTACATAAGCAAGCTTATCCGTGACAAATACGGTGTAACAGGTTCAGAGCTAAACGGCTCACTAAAACAAGAGTGGGATACCGCTTCTGTATATTATGACGCATACTATAATTACAGCGACTCGTTAATTCAACAGAATAAGAAAAAAGAGCTGGATGAAAGTGTTGTAAGTAGTTCCGAATTCAAACAATACATAAAAGAAAGTTAAATCTATTTTTAAAACTATTGATTTTTCCGGACATTAGATGTACAATATTATTGTTAATGCATTATTGCGTAACAAAAAGTGATATTCACTATATTTAAAAACTACTGATAGGGGACAAATTAATGGACAACTGTGTTTTTTGTAAAATAATTGACGGCTCAATTCCGTCAAACAAGGTTTATGAAGATGATCAAATCATTGCGTTTCACGATCTTGAACCGCAGGCTCCCGTACATGTTCTCGTTGTACCCAAACAGCACATCTGCTGCGCGGACAAAATTGATGAGAGCAATGCCGGTGTAATAGCCCACATCTTCACAAAAATTCCTCAGATTGCCAAATCGCTCGGACTTGAAAACGGCTACCGTATAGTAAACAACTGCGGTGAGCACGGCTGCCAAAGCGTAAAGCATATACATTTCCACTTGCTCGGCGGAACACAACTCGGCGGCAGAATGGCATAGGGAGGATATGATGGAAACTTATCATATTAACATTGCAGGCGTCGAACGCGATTTAAAGCTCTATCCCGTAGATGAGAATATAAGTATTGCCGCCTTTATTATGTTCGGCGATATTGAAGTAACCGAAAAGGCAGCAGCCGAGCTGTTAAAGCGCTGCCCCGAACACGACGTGGTTGTTTCGGCTGAGGCAAAGGGCATTCCGCTCGGTTATGAAATGGCGCGTCAGGGCTGTCGTGAGTATGTAATAGCGCGTAAAAGCGTTAAGGTTTATATGCGCAACTGTACCGAGGTTACCGTTAATTCAATCACTACCGCAAACGAGCAAAAGCTCTATCTCGGTGATGACGAGGCGGAATATCTCAGGGGCAAGCGTGTACTTATTGTAGATGACGTTGTTTCCACGGGTGAAAGCCTCCTGGCTCTTGAAGAGCTCATGGAAAAATGCGGTGCCAATGTAGTAGGCAAGGCTTGCGTTCTTGCCGAAGGAGACGCTAAAAACAGGGATGATATTGTTTTTCTTGAACCGCTTCCGCTTTTTCAGAACAAATAACGGAGAATAAAAATGAAACGGCTGTTTGGATTGATTGGATTAGTTTACCTTTTCACCCTTGCAGCCGTGTTTTATTTTGATTTATCAGTTGTTTTTATTATTGTTCCTTTCTCGGTAATAACTGCGGCATTAACAATAAAGCTTCTAAATCATGATTTCAAACATTTATTGCTTATGATTGCCCTTCCGTCAGCGGCGTTGGCGGCTGTTTTATCTTTATTTCTTTATCAGAATATTATATATCAGCCTGTTATTGATAAATATTCCTATAAAGAAATAAACTTCACGGCTTACGTAGCCGATGAACCCGTACTGTCAGGAAAGTCTATAAATTATGTGCTTTCCGTTGACTCTGTTGACGGTGAAAAAGCCGATATAAAATTATTTCTCAGAGTATATCATGATCTTGATATTAAAGAGTTTGATGAGGTAAGAGGACAGGCATTCACCTCCGACGCTGTTTCTCAGTACCAAAAAAGCGAACGGATTTTCCTCAGTGTAGATAACAGCGAATATTTTACAGTTGAAAAAACAGGCGCCACGCATGTTAATCCCTATACTTTTATTGTCGAATTCCGCAAATGGATAAAATCGATTTTGAACACATTTTTCAGCGGAAACGATCTCGGGATGGTTTATGCCATTATGCTCGGCGAAAAATCGGCATTGCCGGACTCTTTAAGAGACGCTTTCGCTTCAACTGGATCTTCTTATCTTATAGTAGTATCGGGAATGCATTTGACGTTTGCGCTGTCAGCGTTTACTCTTTTCTCCCGAAAATTCGGAACGAGGCTTCCGCTGCTTATTATCTGCTGTATCTTTATAATTCTTTATGCAGCCGTAACCGGTTTTACTCCGTCGGTAATCAGAGCCGGAATAATGCAGGTGATTGTTCTTGTAGGAAGCTTTACAAGAAGGCAGCACGACGGAATCAATTCTCTCGGTATAGCCGCGATCGCTCTTACAATCGGAAATCCGTTTGCCGTCGGTAACATAGGCTTAATACTGTCCTTCACGGCAACACTCGGGATCTTGCTGTGGGCTGATCCGATAAGCAATGCCATAAAACACATTTTTTGTTTGGATAAAGCTGATAAGAAGATTCTCGGCTTGAAGAAAAGCAGCAAATCTCCTAAGCTGTGTCGGTTTTTATCGATGCTGTTAAAAATTCCTGACTTTTTTATTTCTTTGTTTTCTATCTCTTTGTCCGCGTCGTTTTGGGTAATGCCTGTTTCCGTAATTGCGTTCGGAAAAATTTCGGGGCTGATTTCATTATTGTCACTTGTCGCCGAACCGCTTGCCGCAATTGTCCTTTGGTGCGCAATGCTGACCGTTGTCACATCGTTAATTCCTTTTGCTTCTTTTATTCCGGGCTTGATTGCTTGGGTGGGATCAGTCTGTTGTAAATGGTTAATGAGTTCTGTTCTGTTTTTCTCTGACCTTCCGTTTTCGAGTATAAACGCCGACAAAGCATATATCTACATCTGGCTTGCGGCAACAGCCGTGTTCGCTGTTTTAGGTTACATTATGTGGTATTGCAGAAGGAAAGGCGCGTTTTATCCCGTATGTGTAATTTTTCTTTCAGCTCTGACGTTGATGTCAGGCTATTCGCTCTCTTGGCTGTTCCGCGATAAAAGCTGTTACCTTATCCTGTGTAATGACGGAAGAGGAATAACCGTCGGAGTTAAGCAGGAACGTTACTTTTCTCTTTTGAGCTGCGGAGGCAGCCTGAAGAATTACAACGCAAACCTGAAATCTATGAACACCGATTCCAACAGAATAGATATGCTTGTCATACCCAGGCAGACGCGAAACTATACGGGGTTATTTTCCGAGTTCAGCTCGGATTTTGACGTAAACAAAGTTTTCGTGTATGATAATACCGGATTGGAAAGCAAATTTGATTATGATGGCTCAAATCGTTTCCCGGAAAACAGCACGTTTTCGTTATATCTTAATCCGACAGTGACAGACAAAGTATTCGCCGCGGATAATTACGCGTGCCAGTATATCTGCTCAAAGGGCAGGTCTGTCCTTTTCCTGACGGCAGGAAGCGACATATCAAAGCTTCCCGAAGAACTCAGATCAGCGGATTTTATTATTTCAGCGACTGTGCCTAAGCACACCGAACTGCTTTCTTGTAATACACTGTACTTTTTAGGAAATGAAAACAGCCTAAAAAAGTACAGCAAAGAGTTTGATAAAGCTGCGGCAAATATCATACCTGCAAAAAATCAAACTATAACAATTAAAATGTAAAGGAGTACGCCATGCCGAAAATTACCGAGGCAGAGCTAAAAAAACATATAAAACAAAAGAAATTTTCTCCTGTTTATGTAATCTGCGGTACAGAGCAAATGTTTATTAAGCGCTACACCGAGATGCTGACCGAAGCTGTCACAGGTAAAAACCCCTCAGATTTTAATTTTCACAGCTTTTCCGGTGATGTTAATCTTGATGAGCTTGCGGCGTCAATCCAAATTGTTCCGTTTATGAGCGAATATAACTGCGTGCTGATCACCGATATTTTTCTCGATTCAATGGATGCGGATGAAATTGACAGGTTAAAAACCATACTTTCGCAAAAAATCAGCGGAACCGTTATAATTGTTTCCATGCCGTCATATGTCCCTAAAAAGAATTCGGCAGCTTTGACCTCAATAATAAAAAAGGCGGAGAAAAACGGTTCTGTTTGCAAATTTGAAAAGCTCGATCAAAATACGATTGAACGGTATATAGCAAAATGGGCAAACCAAAACGGAAAACTAATTTCACACATCAACGCTTCAAAGCTAATCAGCTATTGCGGAAGCGACTTAAATCTTCTTAAAAATGAAGTGGATAAAATCTCCGCTTACGCAAAAGGAGAGGAGATCACTATTGACGACGTCAGAAAGCTTGCGTCGTTAAACCTTGAAACAAGAATTTTCGCTTTGTCCGACGCTGTAATAAACGGTAACGGAGACAAGGCGTTTCAGACCTTAGACCGCCTGTTTTATCAGAAAGAAGAACCTGTATCAATGCTCTATGTGCTCTCCGGTTCATTTATCGACGCATACAGAATAAGAGTTGCGGACGAGTGCGGAGTTACCCAGCAACAGGTCGCGAATGATTTTGAATATAACAAGCGCGCGTTCACTTTGAAAAACGCGCGGCGTTCAACCTCACATGTAAGTACAGAAGCGCTCAGAAAATGTCTTGACGTGCTTCTTGAGGCAGATTTAAGCTTTAAATCCATTTCGGTAAATCCCAGACTCTATCTTGAACAACTGATTGCAAGGCTGTTGATTATTGCACGGGAGGGAAGAGTCTGATGCTGAAAATAAAGGAAGCGATCATTGTTGAGGGCAGATACGATAAAATCAAACTCAGCGGTTTGATTGACGCGCCTGTAATCGAAACCAACGGATTCCGTATATTTAAAGACAGGGAAAAGCAGAATCTTATACGTCAAATCGCCAAAACGCGCGGTATACTTGTATTTACCGACAGCGACGGAGCCGGCTTTGTTATTCGCAACTTTCTTAAAGGGGCTGTTCCCGAAGGACAAATCAAGCATTGCTACATTCCGCAAGTTAAGGGCAAGGAAAAGCGCAAACCGCAAAAAAGCAAGGAAGGCTTGCTTGGCGTTGAAGGTGTTACAGACGAGATGATAATCAACGCTGTTAAAAAAAGCGGAGCGACCATAATAGGAGAGAAAGCAACGGCTCAGTCAAAAATTACCAAAGCCGATTTATATTCGCTTGGGCTCACCGGCACCGAAAACTCCTCAAAACTGAGACTTGCGCTGCTGAAAAAACTTGATATGCCGTCATATTTGAGCACGAATGCCATGCTTACGGCTTTAAATTGTTTATATTCTTTTGAAGAATTAAAAGAATTATTAGAGAAATTATAATTCTAATACAGAAAAACCCGGCTGATTAAAGCCGGGTTAATTTTATCCTGAGTAATTCTTGTTAATCAAGCCGTAAACAAAAATGAATCCGAGAAGAACAGGAAGAATGTATCTGAAATAAAACCGGAAGCCTTTCCGTATTTTCATACCTTTGCCGGTATTGACTTCCGCAATATAGTTGTCAAAGCCCCAGCCGAACCTTGTAGTACAAAAGATAAGGAAAATCAGCGCACCGAGAGGAAGAAGAATATTGGTGACAAAAAAATCTTCGGTGTCAAGTACGCCGAAACTGCCTATAAGGTGCAGATCCTTCCATTTGTTAAAACCGAAAACACACGGCAAACAGGCTATCAACATAAACAGACAATTAAAAACAGTTGACTTTTTACGTCCCCAGTTAAAGTTATCCATACAGCTTGAAATTAGGTTTTCAAATACCGCCGTAACCGTAGAAAAGCTCGCAAAGCTCATAAAGGTAAAGAACAGCGTTCCCCAAATACGTCCTCCCGGCATATGCAGGAAAATATTTGGCAGTGCAAGGAAGATAAGCGACGAGCCTTCGCTCGGTTCAACGCCGAAGCTGAAGCAGGCAGGGAAAATAATAAGTCCGCTCATTATTGCCACAAAGGTATCCAGCGCTGTAATGCGCACAGATTCGCTTAAAAGAGTGTTATCCTTGCTCATATAGCTGCCGAATATTTCCATAGACGCAACGCCCAGACTCAGCGTAAAGAACGCCTGGTTCATAGCCGCGCTGATAACGCTGATCCAACCTATCTTGTTAACCTTTTCTATATCCGGTACAAGGTAAAAAGCCAATCCGTCGCCAGCTCCGCTTAAGGTCAGGCTGTTCACTGCTAAAACTATAATTAAGGCGAGCAAAGCGATCATAATAAATTTGTTAACCCGTTCCAGTCCGTTTTTAAGACCGATACTGCACACAAAAAATCCGCCGATAATCATAATTGCAGTAAATAACAGCAGCTCCAGGGGATTCGATAACATATTGTCGAATATACCGTCAACGGTATTTTTATCTTTTAAGCCATCAAACTGCCCCGAAGCGAATTTCCAGCTGTAGTCAACCATCCATCCCGACACGGTTGAATAGTACATCATAAGCAGATAACAGCCGGCAATACAAAGCCAACCGTGAATATGCCATTTGCTCTTTGGCGGTTCAAGCTTTTTGTACGCGCTCACAATACTTTTACGGCTTGCTCTGCCTAACGCGAGTTCCATCGTTAAAATCGGGATTCCCATAATCGCGAGGAAAAACAGATAGAGCAAAACAAATATCCCGCCGCCGTTTTGTCCGGCAACATACGGAAACTTCCAAACATTTCCGATTCCGATTGCACAGCCCGCGCTGACCAGGATAAATCCGAGGCGTGATTTAAAACTTTCTCTCTCCATAATAATGCTCCTTAACCATATTGATTTTATTATATATGTTTGCGGAGCATTTTTCAATATTTACCTACAAGTTTGAACTGTTTTCAAATCTTTGCCTAAGCTTTTTCAGCGCCTTGGTTTCAATTCTGCTTACATATGAACGTGAAATATTCATCATCCCGGCTATTTGCTTCTGAGTTACGGCTTTTTTGCCGTCAAGTCCGTATCTCATCACTATTATTTTTTTCTCACGTTCCGTCAGCTCCTCGTTTATAAACTGACCGAGTTTTTTTATATTCAGTTTTTTATCAAGGTTGTCAAGGATGTCATCGTCAACTGCCATAATATCGAGCAGGGTAAGCTGATTCCCGTCTTTATCGGTGTCAATTGTTTCATTGATTGAAATGTCCTGAGCGCTCTTTTTAGCGCTCCTGAAGTGCATAAGTATTTCATTTTCAATACACCTGCTGGCGTATGAGCTGAGCCTGATATTTTTGTCGGGCTTAAAGGTGTTGATGGCTTTTATCAAACCGATTGTACCGATAGATACCAAATCATCCTGTTCCGTACTTACACCGTAATATTTTTTAATAATATGGGCTACCAGACGCAGATTATGTTCTATAAGCTTGTTCTTGGCTTCGTCGTCGCCCTGTATCATTCTTTCAAGATACTCACGTTCCTTTTTTTCGGAAAGCGGCTTTGGAAATGAGCCGCTGCCGCACACATGCAGAATAAAAAAACAAACGTATTGCCCCAACAATCCTAAAATCTCAAACATAAAACCACCTCAACAAAATGTATTCAAAACACTTGCCAAAAATTCTGTAATCAAGTATACTTTAATGGAAGGAGTGGAATTATGAAAAAGTTTATTTCGTGGAATGTTAACGGACTGCGTGCCTGTGTAACAAAAGGCTTTTTAGATTTCTTTAATGAGATTGACGCGGACATTTTCTGCGTTCAGGAAACAAAGCTTCAACAAGGTCAGATCGAGCTTGATTTGCCCGGCTATCATCAATATTGGAACTACGCCGAAAAAAAAGGCTATTCAGGGACTGCGATGTTTACCAAGGAAGAGCCTGTCAGTGTAGCTTACGGAATAGGAATAGAAGAGCATGATCATGAGGGCAGGGTGATCACCGCTGAATTTGACGATTTTTACGCCGTAACCTGTTACACTCCGAATTCTCAAAATGAGCTTAAAAGACTTGACTACAGAATGACTTGGGAGGATGCTTTTCTTGATTACCTTAAAAGCCTCAGTGAAAAAAAGCCGGTCGTTCTGTGCGGAGATTTAAACGTCGCGCATACCGAGATTGACCTGAAAAACCCTAAAACCAACCGTAAAAACGCCGGTTTTACAGACGAAGAACGGTCAAAGATGACCGCTTTGCTCGAAGCAGGTTTTACCGACACCTACCGATATTTTTATCCCGATACCGAAGGGGTGTATTCCTGGTGGTCATACCGTTTCCGCGCAAGAGAAAAAAACGCGGGATGGCGTATCGACTACTTTATTACATCAAAATCAATTGATGACAAGCTTAAAGGTGCAAAAATCCATACCGGTGTATTCGGTTCGGATCATTGCCCCGTTGAGCTTACAGCCGAATTATAGATAAAACAAAGGTCGGGCAGCAAAGTGTCCGACCTGAATTTTTTGAATTGGCTATTCAGTTTTAACAGCATTCATATCAACATCATTCTCGATTGCTTCATCAAGTTCTTCTTCAAGCTCCTCTTTGAGCTTTTCTTTTTTATGTCCCTTTGTATAATACGAGAACGGCGCTGTAAGAAGCATTGCTCCGTAGTAAACAATGAACCTCCAAAGCAAAATCGCGGGAAGGATTCGTTTGTCGCCGAAATATCTTCCGAAGTACATTGAAAAAGCAAGCTCTGCGCCTCCGGAAGCACCGGGAAGAGGTATAAGGTTTGATGTAAACAATACAAAAGACTGAATGCAGATAAAATCAAAAAGATTGCCGAGCGGAAGCCCCTGAGCCGCTGCGTTTTTAGGCATATCAAATGCAAGGTAAATAAAGTAGGGCACCGATAAAATCATAAGCACCTGTATAAAAACCAAGGCTACAATGACAGCAAAACGCTTTTTGTCAGAGGATATGAGTTTATTTGCCTTGTGAAACTGTATAAACTCTCTTTTAAGTCTTTTTATCTTTTTCTCAGGCTCTTTTATAAATTTGATCTTCCTTAATATTTTTCCGACAAACCTCAAAAGCAAAAACGTAACCTTTGACGAGTAACAAATAATCAAAAACATTACCGTTACCAAAACCTGAGTTAAAAACCCGAGCACAATAAAAGCGGATGACCAAAAATTTGTGAACGATTCCTGAAAAAAACTGAACTTGGCAATAATCGCAAATATGCTTATTGCCATTGTTACGTACTGATATACTATGAATTTTTGCGTCATACAAGCCGAACCGAAGCCTATGTTAACTTTTTTCTTCGACAGTACATAAAGCTGCATCGGCTGGCCGCCGGTGTTAGACGGCGTTATAGCGCCGAAAAACACGCCTACAAATGCCACTTTGACCGCATCGATCAGCCTGAAATCCTTGTAACGCATACGTATATAAATAAGTGTAACGATAGCGTCAACGAACATATTAAGATCAAAAACAACAAGTCCTGCAAGAGCCCAGCCGATTAAAAAGCTGTCCTTTGACTTTAGAAGGTCTATTAAGCCGTTTTCGGAAGTAAGAAACTGAACTAAGAGAAAAACCGAAATTCCAACTACTATCAGGTTGAAAATAAAAGTTCCGTTAAACTTCCGCTTTTTTTTCGCCACTAAATCCTCTCCTAAACTACAATTAATTCTATAATATAGTATTTTGATAATATAATCAACAACAAAAGAGTAACAATTTTGTATATTTTATTTTAACACATTATTCGCTTTTATCTTGTAAAAAAATGTAGTTTGTGATAATATAGTTTTAAAGGAAGGTAAGATAAATGAATTTTCCAAATGTATTCAACGGATTCGGCGTACTTTTTGCTGTTCTGCTTGTTTTACCGCATATTATTTTTATTAAAACACACAGCTATGATAAAACTGTTTTTACAAACCGAGGAATGGTATATATCGACAGAACCGGAAGGTTTTTCAGTGTGTTTTTAATGGCTTTCAATATTGGTGTACTTGAAAAAGGCTTTACCGAGCCAAAGGAGCTTATGGAACGGTTTTGGCTGATTACAACCGCAGTATTAATAGCCGCTTACCTTTTAATGTGGTTTTTGTTTATACGCACAGGAAAAAAAGCGTTTGCTTACGCTGTTATTTTCACCTCGGCAGCTGCTGTTGTTTTTACCGGCATTTGCCAGGTAAAAACTCTGCTTTTCACCGCGGGGATCGTTTATCTTATCGGCGAGCTTTATATGGCTTCAAGGTTTTTTTCAAAGCAATAATTTTGACCGGTTTCGGTCGGAAAGGCAATTTATGAACGTTTTAATGCTGCTAAAGCCCAAAGACACAGTGCAGTATATTTATGAAAGCAATACGCTGCGCCAGGGGCTTGAAAAAATGAGAGCGCACAGCTATACTGCAATTCCCGTTATTACCGTTAACGGTCAGTACGCGGGAACAGTCAGCGAAGGCGACTTTCTTTATTATCTCGTAGATTTACGCGAGGGCGAAATTAAAAACCAGAAAAAACATCATATAAGTGATATTATCCGCAAAAACTTTAACCCTGCAGTACGAATCGACGTTACTATGGACGAGCTGCTCAAAAGAGCTGTAAACCAAAACTTTATTCCCGTTACCGACAGCCTGGGAACGTTTATCGGAATAGTAACCAGGCAAGACATCATCCGCCATTTTATCGGAAATACTAAATAATTTGAAACCGAATTCCTCCTTAGTTTGTGTTATTAGTGAAAGCTAAACTAAAGGAGGAATTGTTTATGAAAAAGCTTTTATCATTAATTACAGCAGCGGTTTTATCATTAACTGCATTTACTTCAACAGCTTATGCCGCGGACGAACAGCCACAGTATTTTGCAAGCTTTTGCCGTCAGTACAGCTGGAACAGCGACTGTTCCGATATTCTTACATATCAGGAGCTGTACACTCATTATGACGGGCAAGACGAAGCGGATTGGGTTCTTGTTTACGCTTTGACCAACATGGTGTGTCCGATGTTGACACATGCCGTTTTGGGAGACCGCGTTTTTTATCAGAACAATGTTTATGTTCCGTTTTCCTTCGGCTACGCAGTTTATGATATCCGTCAGGACAAATTCTATGACTTTGTCAATTGTATAACAGGAGAGACCCTACAGGGGAAGGGACGCTTTAAGGATATTGAAAAAGTAACCTCTTCTCTCAATCTCGGCGTCGAAATAGGGGACATGAACCGTGACGGAAGGCTCTCGGTAAAGGATGCCACACAGGTTCAAAGGTGCATTGCCGGAACAATTGATTTTCCGGATGATGACGATTTGACCGCGTATATACCAAAGACCGAAGAACTGTCTTATATTTCCGATGTAAACCGCGACAGCAGGCGAAATATATCAGACGCTACGGCGATACAGCGGAAAATCGCAGGAATTAATTAATTTAATAAAATAGATTATAAATTCTTGCTATTTTATATTTTTTGTGTTATAATCATAAAAAATAAACAAAAAGAAGAGTGATAATGTGCATAAAAGAAAAATGTTAACCAAAAGAATCAGTGCTTTCGTGTTAAGTATTGCTGTTATCATACCTGCACTATGCGGCACAATGATAACCGTTAACGCTGAGGAAGCAAAACCTGTTGTGCCTATAATTCGTGTTACAACACAAAACGGCAACGGTCCAACCCTCGAAAAAGCAGACGGTGAAGTTTCGGCTCAAATCGAAATATCCGATACAGAGGGTTACAATCTTAGCGACGGCGTAAGCTTTAAGGTTCGCGGCAACACAACCGCCCTCACATGGGTTAAGAAAAAAGCCTTTACCTTCAAGTTTGAAAAGAAAAAGAACGTTCTCGGAATGGGAAACGGCAAAAAGTGGGCGCTGATAGCAAACACCTTTGATCCCACGCTTATGCGTAACTACCTTGCCTTTACCACCGCTCAGGAGCTTGAAATCCCGTTTACATCAAACCAAAAATATGTTGAGCTTTGGGTTGATGATACATTTATGGGCTGTTATATCCTGTATGAGCCTGTCCAGGAGGGAAAAGACAGGGTAGACATCGATATTGAAAGCAACGACGGTAAAAAGGATTTTCTTATTGAATACGAGTATTCACGAGAGGAAGATGACGTTACCTATTTTACTGCAAGCGGATTAAGATTTATCGCCAGTGAACCCGATGAACCAGACGAAGAACAGCTTGAATACATAACTTCAACAATGATAGGAATAACCGATACTTTGAACAGAGGTATTCAGTCAGAAATTGAAGAAACAATCGACATCCCGTCTTTTGTTAAGTTTTATTTGCTTAATGAGTATTTTAAAACCTATGATTTTTCAATGAGCTCGGTTTATTACTACTATAAAGACGGCAAGCTCTACGCCGGACCGCCGTGGGATTATGACCTTTCGGCAGGCAACGAGAACTACGGATCAACAGACAGATGCACCAGAGCTGCGGATCCGAACGGTGTTTTCATTAATTCAAATATATACCGTTATCTTTACAGCAGAACATGGTTTAAAAATCTTGTAAAGCAGGAATACGAAAAGCATTACGATTATTTTAAAAACATACATTTAGAAAACGGACTTATGGATACAATTTATTCCGATTACGGTGATTTATTTAACCGCAATTACACCGAAGCCGGCTGGTCGATCTCAAAATGGTGGATAAACATTCAAAAGAAGCCTTTTGCGACCTATCAGGAAAATTATGATTTCCTCAAGGACTGGTTCAGCCAGAGAAGCGACTGGTTTGAGGATTATTTAAAGCCGTTCAGCCGTGAATTTATCCTCGGCGACGCCAACAACGACGGCAAGGTCGATATAAACGATGTTACAATGATACAAAAGTATATCGCAAAGATGATTGACAACACCGACGATACATTTATGTACAGAGCAACAGTAACCGGAAATACAAACATTTCAGTAAATGATGCTACAGAAGTTCAGCGTTATTTAGCTATAGCATCATACGCAACCGAAATCGGAAATAATAAATCAATCACCCTTCCGCATTAACAATATTATAAAAGCGGCAGACTCGTTTGTGAGCCTGCCGCTTTTCTTAATGGATTATTTATTTGTGTCAATGAATTGCTGCATATCTTCCGCCGATTTAAAGCCGACAGATCTGTCAACAAGCTGTCCGCCCTTGAAAAATCCAACGTTAGGAATTGACATAACCTCGTACTGCTCGGCAATATCCTGGTTTTCGTCAATGTTGATTTTGAAAAACTCAACGTCGTCGTTATCCTTTTCAAGTTGTTCAAGGATGGGGGAAAGCATTTTGCAGGGACCGCACCAATCCGCGTAAAAGTCAACCACAACGGGATGCTCCGCGTTTAAAACTCTTTGCTGAAAATCTTCTTCATAAATTTTTTCCATTATCTTTACACTCCTTTATTATTTTTATTCCGCTTTTTTCACAGTATATCACAACATATAATATAATTCAATCTTTATTCCGAAATATTTTCTTTTAATTTGGCATAATATTCGGGAAATTTGTGCTTTAAGCTCATGGGCTTAAATTTACTGTTGACAAAACAGTGTTGAGTGTGACCGGTTGAAGCTGTTTCGCCGCTGTCTGTAAAGCTTGCGGTATAACTAAATTCCATTACCGCGCCCGTGAATTTAGTAAGCTTTACTTCAATTTCGATTTCATCATCAAAGCGAACCGGCTTGCGGTATTTGGCGTAAGCGTCAATGTTCGGTATTATTATGCCCCGACGTTCCATTTCCATAACATCGCAGCCTATATTTTTCATAAAGAGAATTCGCGCTTCTTCAAAGTAACGAATGTGGTTTGAGTGATGAACTATGCCCATCATGTCTGTTTCATAATAATTCGCTCTGCGAATGTACCTGTTATTATTCATTAAAACCTTACTTTCTCAGCAGCAAGCCGTTCTTTAAATCTTCTTTAGCCTGAGCTTTAATTACAAAATGCTGTTTTTTACCTGTAGCGGTATGCGGAAGCTCAGTAACAAAGCGGAAATACCTTGGCGTTTGGTATTTTGAAAGATTAGGAGATTCGGCGCAAAAATCAAGCAGCTCCGCAACGGTAAGACTATCATCCTCAGGTATAATATACGCGGCAAGAGATTCGCCTCTCGTGCTGTCGGGAACGCCGGTAACAATACACTCGCTGACCTTGGGATGTAAATTTATGGTTTCCTCAATTCTCGCGGGATAAATATTTTCACCCTTGCTGATAATCATGTCGTCTTTTCTGCCGGCAATAGTGATAAACTGCTTTTTGTCCCAGGTGCCTATATCTCCGGTATACATCCAGCCTTTATAGAATTTTTCTTTAGTAGCCTGCTCATTGTTAACGTAGCAGTAGGTTGATTTGCCCGGGCACTTTATAATAACCTCGCCCTCGGTTTCGTTATCGGTAGGAACGGTTTCATCGGGCTCTGCCTTTTTATCATCATATACTTTAACCACTCTGACCTCGTCGTCGGTGCAGGAGCGTCCGGCGCTTCCGGACATTTCCGGCAAATCAAACGGACGCAGGAAGGTGTTCCAGAAGGATTCCGTTGTTCCGTAACCGTTAAAAATATTAGGAGTAAGAAGCTTTTGAAAACGTATGCATGCTTCCTTTTCAAGAGGACTTCCCATTGTTACAATACCCTTTAAGGTAGAAATATTCTTGGGGTGCTTCTCCTGGCGTGAGGCAAGCAGGGTAAGGATAGAGGGTACACCGGTAATAAATGAAATACCGAAGCGCTCAATATAAGAAAGCGTAACCTTGGGATTAAAGGTTCTCATTATTACCAAAGCTCCGCCGGCGTAAAGGGTAGGGGTAGGACCGCCCGAATGCAGTCCGCCTCTGTGAAACCACGGTGTCATATTCATTGTAATATCGGTAACATTAAGCGGAAAGTGCATTATAACATCATGAGCCGAAAGCACTTCGCTAATGTTGTTAAGCGGTACGCCCTTAGGAGTGCCCGTTGTTCCCGAGGTTTGAAGCCTTACTACTTCATCATAAATATGCGGCTTGAAGTCCTGCGGGGGATCTTCTTCGCTCATGTTCTTTACATAGTCGCTGTATTCAACCGTGTTTTCGGGCTTATCAAAGTTCTTTCCCAAACTGTTTACGGCAATAATCACCGACGGTTTGTTTTTGCAAAGTTCAACTGCCTTTAGGGCTGTTTCGTTTATCTCGGTATCGTAAGCATAAACAACCGCGTTATTGTGGTCGATAATCTCAGAGGTTTCGCCCGGAGAAAAATTGAAGTTGGCAGGATTGAATATTGCGCCGATTTTTTGACAGGCAACATAAAAATATAAAAACTGCGGACAGTTATACAGCTGAACAAAAACAACGTCGTTCTTTTTTACACCGCTGTTTTTCAGCGCGTGAGCAAGCTTGTTGCAGTCACAGTTGAATTCTTCGTAAGTCCACTGCTTTTTTGCGGACGGGTCAATTACCGCGGGCTTGTAGCCAAAGCGTCTGACATTTCGCATAAATCCGTTTAACCAGGTGAACTCGCTTTCGAAAGTTTCCTTAAACATTGTGCAGTCATAAGTTAGGTTCATAATAACACCTTCCGATTATTTATACTTTCCTACAATAATACTTGAATTCTGTCCGCCAAAACCAAATGCGTTTGACATTGCGTAGTTAACCTCAACTTTTTTTGCTGTGTTCGGAGCAAAATCAATTCCTTCGCATTCGGGATCAATTTCGTTTAAGTTGATTGTGGGCGGAACGATTCCCGTTTCTATGGCTTTAATGCAGGTAATGGTTTCGGTTACGCCGCCTGCGCCCATCATGTGGCCTGTAGCACCCTTTGTGGAGCTTACAACAGGAAGCTTATCGCCGAACAGCGATTTAATAGCGTTGGTTTCAACGGTATCTCCCTTGTGAGTAGCAGTGCCGTGAGCGTTGACGTAACCAATGTCCGAGGGTTCAAGTCCGGCGTCGGCAAGTGCCTGTTTCATGCAGGCTATAGCGCCCCTGCCTTCGGGATGCGGAGCGGTAACGTGGTGAGCGTCGCAGGTGTTTCCGCAGCCCTTAAGCTCGGCAAAAATCTTTGCTCCGCGTTTAAGAGCGTGTTCCTCGGTTTCAAGAACAAGCGCACCGCCGCCTTCGCCGATTACAAAGCCGTCGCGTGTTACATCAAACGGTCTGCTGGCTGTTTTCGGATCGTCGTTTCTTCTTGAAAGTGCTTTAGCGTTCGCAAGTGAGTATATAACAAGCGGACAAAGCACACTTTCAGCGCCCACGGCGAGCATAACGTCGGCTTTTCCGCTTTGCATACACATAACAGCAGTGTTTATGGCGTCGCCGCCGGATGAGCAGGCTGTGCTGACCGTAAAGCTCGGTCCCTGAATATTGTAATCAATAGCGATGTTCGCAGCGGCAATGTTTCCGAGGATTTTGGGTATAAAACGCGGACCTACCTTTTTGTTTGCGGCGCTTGATAAAGCTTCCTGGGTAAAGGCGGTGGTCGCGACGCCGCTCATTGCCGTACCCATAACGATTCCGGTGCGCTCGGGCTCAATTTCAATTCCGCTTTGCTTGATTGCTTCTTCCGCGGCAATGTAAGCGTACTGCATAAACGGATCGGTTTTACGGATCAAATCCTTCGGGAGGTAGTCGGTCGGGTTAAAGTTTTTAACCTCGCCTGCAATCTGAACCGCAAGCTCGCTCGGGTCAAAGCTTTTGATTTTATCAATACCCGAAACTCCTGCGGTAATATTTTTCCAGTATTCGTCTACGCCGATTCCCACGGGGGTAATTGCTCCCATGCCGGTAATTACAATTTTTTTCATTTGCTCATAACTCCTAACAAAAATTTTAAATAGCTATTTACTTTCTGCATACTGTTATGCTATATTTAAATTATAGCAGAGAAAAAAATTTTTTCAATACATTTCATAATGCAAAAACAAGCGTAAAAATTCCGATGTATTTGTTTTCTGCATAAATACAAAAATCTGGCAGGGAGGATAATAAAATGGACATGAACCAGCTCAACTGTTTTATCTCGGTTGCGCAAACTCTTAACTTTTCGGAAGCGGCAAGGCGAAACTATGTTTCCCAGTCAACGGTCAGCCGTTATATCAGCGACCTTGAAAAGGAATTCGGCGTTAAGCTTTTCACCCGATCGCACCGCGATGTTATTATCACAAGCGAGGGCAAAATTCTTCTTACATACGCCCAGGAAATGGTAAGCTCACTCAAAAAGGCAAAAACGGTGATCAGTCAAATGCGTGAGGGCGGACAGGGAAAAATAAAAATAGGCTGCGACATTACCTCAATGACATTTCCGTCGCAGTGTATAGCTGAATTTTCAAAGCATTATCCGAATATTTCGATCGATCTTTGCAGACTGTCCACCGACGATTTGCTTCATTCAATCAGCACTGGAGAGTATGACTTTTGCTTTATGCCGCGCGATATGGTGCCCGAAAGCTCTGAAATAGAAACCTTGTCAACCCACACCGATTCCCTTGCGATCATAGCTTCAACCGGCAAAAAGAGGGGAAAGCTGAGTCTTTCCGACATACCAAGCGAGCATCTGCTTCTTTTGAGTGAAGCGTCGGCGCCGATTTTATACATGGAAATAGTGGATTTGCTCCGCACCTTCCACGTATCCCCCAAATCCGAGATCACCTTCGACGATCTGACGTCTTTATATATAGCGATTTCTTCGGGAATGGGAGTTTCGGTGCTTCCGCACTCGGTCGCTGAGTTCACCTCTGACAAGCGCGTGCGCCACCGCCCGGTCACCGAAGCGGACACGGGTATAGCCTATGTTATGGCGTGGTCAAAAAATCTTCGCAACTCGGCAGCGGATTTGTTCATAGAAACAGTTAAAAAGCTGCCGCTCGACGAGGATAATGTGTACGGGATATAAAAATATGTAAGCAGCAGTTCAAATTCTTCATTCGCTATTCGCTGTGACTTTTTATATTCTTCTTTTCTTACACGTTTATCTTGTATCGTTTTTTTCCATAATATATAATAATAAATGAAAGAAAAAAAGATAAAAATAATGTTTAGGGATTGAAAAAACTTTAATTATATGGTATTCTTAAAATACCACATAATTACTCAATTTAATATGAATAAATAGCTTCTTAAGCATAAACATATTAGCGTGTATTTTTAACCTTTGTTAAAAATGCAGGCTCCACTCTCATATACGCTTTTTGTTTATGCTTGAGTAATTGTGTGGTAACAATTCGGAGTTATGTGTTTTTGGTGTGTAGCTCTGGATTGGGGCTACACATTTTTTATTTTAAGGAGGTTCAAAACATGAAAGCAATCGTTTGTGAAATGTGCGGTAGCCAAAATTTGGTTAAGCAGGATGGTATGTATGTCTGTCAAAGTTGCGGAACAAAGTATACTCCTGATGACGCGAAGAAATTGATGGTGGAAGTGGATCATTCTGAAAAGTTGGATTCATTGTATAATCTTGCGAGACAAGCCAAAGCAGAGGATAACAGTGAAGCAGGAGCAAAATATTATGGAGAGATTCTTGTTCTTGCTCCTGATGATTGGGAGGCTCAATTCTATAACGCATACTTTGATGCAATGAATCACAAAGTAGCAGAAATAAACATTGCAATCAGCAATCTTAGACAACGATGCAAAACCGTTCTCTCAACTGTAGCTAAAATGGATATTTCCGATAGCGAGAAAAAGAAAATATATACAGAGATTGCGGATAAGATGAAATCTGCGGCTATAGCGTTTCATCAGAGTGCATATAATACTTATCTTCATACCGATGCAACAACGAGTTTACATAGTGATTCTGCTACAAAAATGGTATCTTCTGTCGAAATGTTAATGTCTACAGCAGAATATATTGACGAATACTTTTCTGATAAAGAAACGGTTCTCTCAGTATATAAAGCAGCATTTAATCTCGCTTGTAAATGTAAGTTCTTTTCTATGAATTTAACTCGCTCAACAATATCAGATAGGATTAAAGCAATTGATCCCAGTTTTGATGCCGCAGAGGCAAAAAAGCAGGCATCAGGTTGCTATGTTGCAACAGCAGTTTACGGTTCCTACGACTGTCCGCAAGTTTGGACGCTTCGCCGT
Source organism: uncultured Ruminococcus sp. (assembly GCA_902792105.1). Taxonomy (GTDB): domain Bacteria; phylum Bacillota; class Clostridia; order Oscillospirales; family Acutalibacteraceae; genus Ruminococcoides. Next base: position 10,759 of record CADAYK010000004.1, on the reverse strand, counting down.
TATCGTGATGATACTCTCGCAAAAACTTGGTATGGCAGGTTATTTATCCATACATATTATGCTATCAGCCCTACGCTGGTAAAATGGTTTGGAAATACAGATTGGTTTAGAAATATGTGGAAACCAAAACTGGATAGAATGGTTAGCAATCTTAATTCAGAAGGCGTAGACAATACACCTTATGAAGATAAGAATTGGTAATCTTTTCTTACCCCTCCAACAGCCCAATATACTTATAAGCCGTCGTTCTGCTCAAATCGCAAATCCTCGCGAGCTCCGACAAATTCATCTTGCCGGCATTACACTTTTGTACACATATAATAGAAAAAGGAGCGGGATTTCTCCCACTCCTTAATTGTTTGGATTTAATGCAGATTATTTTACGCTAAAGTTACCTCATATCAAGACGCTCAAACACAAGCGTTGCTTGAATACGGTCTCCGCCGCCAAAGCCTTTACTTCCTCCGTTGGAGGTAGACATCGTATGAAGACGGTATCCCTTTGCGACTTGAGCATTAATAACATTCTCAAGGTCGGTCAGATTTCCCGAGCCGGTGCCGAAGAATTTTTCTTTCAGCGTTACCTGCATTACAACATAGGGTAAATTTTGACCGGAAGCCTGTGAAAAACGTGATTGATCGTTCCAATTAGACATATTGTTTTCCTCCTTATTAAATTGGGATGAATTCAGAAGATAATCGGCAAAAAGGGGAGAAATTTCTCCCTCCCCTTAAAATGTCAGATTTTATACAGCTTTTGGCTTAGCCAATTAATGAGACAGAGCAACCATAGCAGCAATTACCCCTCCGATAAGACTGATTATTGTTAAAACTCCGAAAAGTGTGACCCATTTGCGGATTGTTGTTAACTCTTGAAGGGCTTTCTTTTCAGTCTCCAGAGCTTTCTTCTGCGTGTCTATCAGTAATTCTGTCAGTAAAGAAATTTTTTCGTCTTTTTCCATGATTGGTTCCTAAGATAGATTCAGGCGTTGAACTGTAATTATTTAGCCAAAGTATCTCTTTAAGAGTCCCTTAAAGCCTGCGCCGTGTCTTGCTTCGTCCTTTGCCATTTCGTGAACGGTGTCATGAACAGCGTCCAGTCCGAGCGCCTTAGCTCTCTTAGCGAGGTCAAACTTGCCTTCGCAAGCGCCTGCTTCGGCGTCAGCGCGCATTTTAAGGTTCTTTTCGGTGCTGTCTGTAAGTACCTCGCCCAAAAGCTCAGCAAAACGTGAAGCGTGATCTGCTTCCTCAAACGCGTATCTCTTGAAAGCTTCCGCAATTTCGGGATAGCCCTCTCTGTCGGCTACTCTTGCCATTGCAATATACATTCCGACTTCGCTGCACTCACCTTCAAAGTTAGCTCTCAAATCAGCGATAATATCTTCGGGTGTGTCATGCATCTTGCCTTCGCCGAGTAAATGTACGGTTGCGTATTCAGCTTCTTCTTCCATTTTCTTGAATTTTGAAGCCGGCTGTTTGCAAACAGGACAAGCCTCGGGGGGCTGGTCACCTTCGTGAACATATCCGCATACTGTGCATACCCATTTCATAATTAAATACACTCCTTTGTTTATAAAAAATTAATAAATCATAAACTGATTTAAATAAGTTTATCATACAATATGCCGTTTGTAATTCCTTTTTAGAATAATAATATCAATATTTTTAAATTAGCATCGGCTAATGGGTAATTATTCTTTATGTGCTTTCATATATTAAACAGATACTATGAAAGAGGGGATATAATGCCTAAAATTTACCTTAGTCCGTCGGTACAGGAGTTCAACAGATATTCGGGCGGAGGCAACGAGGAATACTATATGTTTCTTATCGCCGACGCTATGGAGCCTTATCTTAAAGCCAATAATATCGAATTTGACCGGAACAGCCCCGAAATGACTCTCGGTCAGGTTATAGCCGACTCTAACGCGCAAAATTATGACCTGCACCTTGCGGTTCACAGCAACGCTTCTCCTGACGCTTCGGCAGGCAGTAACACCGGCGTTGAAATATACTATTATCCTACAAGCCAAAAGGGAAGACGCTTTGCCGAAATAATACAAAACAATTATAAATCAATTTACCGCGAGCCCGGGAACGTACGCACAATTCCTACAACCAATCTTGCGGAGCTGAAAAAAACAAAGGCTCCGGCGGTGCTTGTTGAAGTGGGATATCATGATAATCCGCAGGAAGCACAGTGGATACGTGATAATATCGATACAATAGCGCGCTGTCTTGCAAAATCAGTGGTTGAATATTTCGGGCAGGATTTTGTTGAACCGTAAGTATATTTAAAATCTTCATTAACATGCATTTTGCATATTTTGTTATGATATCCGAAAAAAGTTTAAATAATTCACAATTTTGATTTGACATTTCATTGCCGAGATGTGATAATATAAATATCCGTATTATTACGGTGAACTATTTTTTCGGAGGAATAATAATGGAAGAAAAAAAGAAAGAAGAATTAAAGTCAGAAGAACTAAAGAAAGAAGATCTAAAGACAGAAGATAAAAAGAAGGAAGATAAGAAGAAGGATGAAATAAAGAAAGAGGATAAAAAGAAACAAGATAAAAATAACCAAGAAAATAAGAAGGATAATAAGAAGAAAGAAGAAACAAAAAAAGAGAATAATATGATAACACGGTGGAAGATCATTTCCGCTGTGTTAGCCGCTGCGTTGATCGTATTATCGTTCTCATGGGCAATTTCAGCCAATCAAAGCAAAAAAACAACTAAATCATCAAAAACTACTGTTAGCGAAACAGGAACTCAGCCGGGTTCTCAGTCATCCGAAGCCGATGCTTTATCACTCTGGAAAGATGATTCTGCGCTTAAATCCGAGCTTATTAATTATGTTACCAGCGTTACAAACAAAAGCAGCGGTGAATTTATCCCTGAAAGGTACAGAGTAGCTGTATTTGATATGGACGGTACGCTTTGCTGTGAGACCGATCCCGGTTATTTCGACCACCAGCTGTTATATTACAGGGTTATGGAAGATCCCAATTATAAGGACAAAGCCAGCAAAGAAGAAAAAGAGACTGCTAAAATCATTAAAAAATACTTCGATTCAGGCGAATATCCCGGCGGTCTGGATATCAAACACGGTAAGGCGGTAGCCTCGGCATTCAAAGGTATGACTCCCGAAGAATTTGACAGCTACGTTAAAGTGTTTAAAAACAAGGCTGCTGCGGGTTATGAAGGTATGACTATCGGCGAGGCGTTCTATAAGCCTATGCTTCAGGTAGTTAATTATCTTAAAGATAATGATTTCAGGGTATACATCGTCAGCGGTACCGACAGGTTGATCACACGCGGACTTGCGGAAGAGATGATCGACATTCCGGTCAGCCAAATGATAGGTTCTGACGAATCCTTTGTTGCAAGTCATCAGGGCGATAAAGACGGTCTGGAATACACTTTCACAAGTGAAGACAAGGTTATTACAGGCGGCGAGTTCCTTATTAAAAACCTTAAAATGAACAAGGTCAGCGTAATTCAGCAGGAAATCGGAGTGCAGCCCGTTCTTGCTTTCGGAAACAGTTCAGGCGACGCTGCCATGGCTAATTTTGTTATCAATAATAATAAATTCAGATCTGCCGCGTTTATGCTTTGCTGCGACGACCTTAAAAGAGAAAACGGCAACAAGGAAAAAGCCGAGAAAATGAAAACAATGTGTAATGAAAACGGATGGATTTCGGTTTCTATGAAGGATGACTGGACTACCATTTACGGCGACGAAGTTACAAAAAAATAATCTTACAACAAATTATCCGGAGGGAATAGCCCCTTCGGATAATTTTTCTGATACATATTTATGAATCATTGACTTTTACTGTAAAATACAGTAAAATACTTTTTGGGAAAACCACAGTATTAGTTAAAAAGGAGGAAAAGATGAGCTATATTTTAACTACAACAAATCTTACTAAAACATATGGCAATAAGGACGCGGCAAAGGACATCAACATCCATGTCCGCGAAGGTGAAATTTACGGACTGATTGGCCGTAACGGCGCAGGTAAAACTACCGTGATGAGGATGATCAGCGGTCTTTCAAAGCCGACAAGCGGAACTTACCAGATGAACGGCGAAAATAAATTCGGCGTAGGCGTACTTATTGAAAGCCCGGGCATATATCCCAATATGTCGGCACACGAAAATTTAAGACTGAAAAGCATAGCAATGAACTGTTATTCAAAAGATTATATCGACAAGCTTTTGCTTACGGTAGGTCTTGAAAACGTAGGGAATAAAAACGCGGGTTCATTTTCTCTCGGAATGCGTCAAAGACTCGGAATTGCGCTTGCCCTTGTAGGCAATCCCAAAATGATAGTACTTGACGAGCCGATAAACGGACTTGATCCTCAGGGTATTGTTGAAGTAAGAAAAACCCTTGAAAAGCTCAAGGAAACAAAGGGAATCACAATAATGATTTCCAGCCATATTCTTGATGAGCTCGGAAAGCTTGCCGATTCATACGGAATCATTCATGAGGGCAAGCTCATTGACGAATTCACCACCGAGGAGCTTTCGGAACGCTGCGGACAGTATGTTACCGTTAAAACTGACAATAACGAAAAAGCGGTTTCGCTCTTAAAAAACTCCGGCTTTTCCGAAACATTAATTGACAATGAAGGTAATATCCGCATTAGTTATGCTCTGGACCGTACTGTTGAAATTACAAGAGATCTTGTAAACAACGGTATCGGTGTTAAAGAGATTTTTATTAAAAATACTTCGCTTGAGGATTACTACCTTAGCGTAACGGGAGGTAATCATAATGGGTAATCTTATTAAAATGGATTTACGCAGGTTGTTTTTATCTAAGCTGTTCTATATCACAATGGGAGTAGTTGCTTTGCTTAACATAATTATTACCGGTGCTCTTCCCTTAGTAACCAAATTTTTAGCTCCCGGTCAATTGCCGAAAACAGTTACATTGTCTTCGCTTTTTGTCAGTCCTTTTCAGGCATCTATGCTTCTGTTCCTGCTGTTTATTTCGATCGTCGGTTTTGCTTACGCGGACATTGCAAACGGTTATATCAAAAACATTGCCGGACAGATTTCAAGAAAAGGATATCTTATTATTTCAAAGTATATCGTAATCGGCATTCATAATTTTATTTTCCTGGGCGCCGGAGTTATCTCTTCTATAATCGGATCCTACTTGGGTTCGGTTTTCGCCGGTTATACGATTGTTGCTGACGACCAGATACTCCAAGGCTTTATCACATTCCTGATTAAATGGCTGTTGACCATGGCAATAAGCTCAATTCTTCTGTTTGTCACCACGGGAATAAGAAGCAAAAACCTTGCCAGTATCATAGGCGTAATTTTCGGTACCGGAGTTTTGGGACTTGTTTATATGGGACTCAATGCGGCTATTACAAATATATTCAAACTGACTGATGCTCAGTTTAATATCGGCGACTTTGTTCCCGATCAGCTTATAAATTCGGTAAACGTCGTTACAGGCACATCCGTAATTAACGCTTTGATTGTCGGTGTTGTTTTCTCTGTTCTGTTTATTGTAATAACAATAAAAGTATTTGAATCACGCGATGTAAAATAAAAACATCAAAAATAAAGCACCCCGGAGGCGGTTTCTAACGCCTTCGGGGTGAATTTTTAATATGATATAATTTCGTATCCGTCTTCTGTAACCAGAACCTGAATTTCCCACTGGGCAGAGGGGAGACCGTCGCGTGTGTAAATTGTCCATCCGTTCTTTTCGTCTGTAAATATACCGGGCTTGCCCATATTGATCATTGGTTCAATTGTGAAGCAAAAGCCCGGAACCATAAGCATTTCGGTATTTGGTTCGGTAACGTAACTTACCCAAGGATCCTCGTGAAATTCAAGTCCGATTCCGTGACCGCCGACCTCGCGAACAACCGAATAGCCGTTGCTTTTTACATATTCATTTACAGCGTGTCCCATATCTCCGAGGAAGCCCCAGGGCTTAACAGCCTTTAAGCCTTCCTGTAAAGCCTGTTTAGCCACTTCAACCAACCGCTTTTTATCTTCACTTACTTCGCCGATGCAAAACATTCTTGACGAATCGGAATAATAGCCGTTCAGATTTGTAGAAACATCCACATTTATGATGTCGCCGTCCTTCAAAATAATATCCTCGGAAGGAATACCGTGGCAAACCTCGTTATTAAGAGAAGTACAAACGCTTTTCGGAAAACCTTCGTAGTTAAGAGGAGCGGGGATGCCGCCCATTTTCGTGGTAATATCATAAACCCAGCGGTCAATTTCGGCGGTAGAAATCCCTGCTTTTATATGTTCGGCAACATAATCGAGCACAGCAATATTTATCTTCGCGCTTTCCTTAATTTTTTCAATCTGTTCTTTTGTTTTAATTATACTGTGGTCGGGAACAATGTGTCCTTCAGCTTCAATTTCTTCAATACGTTCATCAAAGTCAATGTGACACTTTTTGTATTTTTTTCCGCTTCCGCACCAGCAGGCGTCGTTTCTGCCCGGTTTTTTCAATTTGCCCAGCTCCTTAATAATTATTTACCAATCCATAATTAATTCAATTATATCACAAAACTCATATATAATCAAGGACACTTATTTTTGTTGATAAATTTACCGTAATGATGTATAATTGATTTGAATCTCTGCATAAGGTTTAGCAGAGGTGATTTGTATAGTATCAATGAGCTGCTGTAACAAAAGGTTGATTTCACGGATTATTATTATTCTGCTGCTTGCGGCATTTTCTTGTTTAATGCTTAATTCAACCAAAAATATAAAGCTTGACACCGCCGCGTACAATTTAAAGCCAATGCCGAATATTATCATTGACGCAGGACACGGAGGGGAAGACGGGGGAGCGGTCGTTGATGACGTCATTGAAAAAGACATCAATCTTGCTATTTCTAAGGACGTAAGCGATTTGTTGAATTTTTTCGGATATGATATAACAATGACTCGAACCGGCGATTCTTCGCTTTCAGATGAAGGCAACAGCATAAAAAGCCGTAAAAACAGCGATATGAAGGCAAGGCTTAAGCTGTTTAATTCCGATAAAAATAATCTTGTGATCAGCATTCATCAAAACAAGTTTTCAAATGCTTCCTCAAAGGGAACTCAGGTTTTTTATTCTCCTAACAATGAGAACAGCAAAAAGCTTGCAGATTGCATAAAACAATCGGTAAAGTCTGCGCTTCAGCCTGAAAATATACGTGAATCGAAAGCAGCGGGCAGCGGAATCTATTTGCTGAAAAACTCAAAACAGCCTGCGGTAATTGTAGAATGCGGATTCATTTCAAATAAAGAGGAATGCCGGCTTTTGCTCGATGAAAATTATCAAAAAGAAATGGCGCTTGCAATCTCAACCGGTTTTCTTGACTATCAAAATACTACTTAAATTGGATGTGTAATAATGGCAAAAATAAAAAGTGTATATATTTGCTCTGAATGCGGATACGAATCGCCGAAATGGTACGGAAAATGCCCTTCCTGCGGCGAATGGAACACGATGAATGAAGAAATCAAAGACACTTCAAAATCCGCTCCGGCAGCAAAAAGCCGCTCTTTTTCGTCATACGCAAAGCCGTATTCAATCGGTGAAATATCTACCGAGGACGAACACCGTTATGATACAGGCTGTAAGGAGCTTAACCGCGTGCTCGGCGGCGGAATAGTTAAAGGAAGCCTGATTTTGTTGGGAGGCGATCCGGGAATAGGTAAATCTACCGTGCTTATGCAAATTTGCCAGTTTATGGGAGATACCCTGAAAATACTCTATATTTCGGGCGAGGAAAGCAAACGTCAGTTAAAACTGCGCGCCATACGCTTAGGCGTAAACTCACCGAATCTTTTCGTCATGACCGAAACCGATGTCGAGGTGGTTTGCGAGCAGATAAAAAACGTTAAGCCTGATCTGGTTATGATTGATTCCATTCAAACCATGAACCTTACCGAGCTGAATTCTTCGCCGGGAAGCGTTACTCAGGTCAGGGAATGTACAAATATGCTTATGCGCACTGCAAAGGGCTTGGATATTCCGATGTTTGTCGTCGGTCATGTCAACAAGGAAGGCTCAATAGCAGGTCCTAAGGTGCTTGAGCATATTGTTGATACGGTTTTGCACTTTGAGGGCGATAAGCAAATGAGCTGCCGAATTCTCAGAGCAGTAAAGAACCGTTACGGCTCCACTAACGAAATCGGTGTATTCGAAATGACCGACAAAGGCTTGCAAGAGGTAGAAAACCCGTCTGTTATGCTGCTTTCGGGCAGACCGACAAATGTGTCGGGAACCTGCGTAACCTGTACAATCGAGGGTTCGCGTCCGATTCTTGCCGAAACCCAGGGACTTGCCACTCAAAGCGGTTACGGAAACGCGCGAAGAATGGCTACGGGATACGACTACAACAGACTTTCCATGCTGCTTGCTGTTTTGGAGAAACGCGCCGGTTACTATTTTTCAAATAACGATACCTATATCAATATTGTCGGCGGACTGAGGGTGGATGAACCCGCTATTGATCTTGCGATAGCTATGGCACTGATAAGCAGTTTAAAAGACACTCCTGTTGACGAAAACGCCGTGGTTTTCGGCGAAATCGGACTGGCAGGGGAGATCCGTTCGGTTTCTCAGGCTCAAATGAGAATCAACGAAGCGGTAAGGCTTGGCTTTAATAAGATCGTCCTTCCGTTCCACAACCTCAAAGGTATTTCCTGCGACGAAGCAACCATAATAGGCGTAAAGAATATACGCGAAGCATTTGAGGCGATAACCTGATGAAAAACCTGGTTATAAGCGACTTGTATCCGTGCTTTTGTGATGAACTGAGAAATCTTGATTATAATATAATTCCTACAAAGAAAATTAACGATTTTTATTTGCCGGAGCAAAAACACGCCGATATGCAGCTTTTGAAAATAAAAGACCGAATATTTACCCTTGAGAATTGCGCAGGAAAACCTGAAAGAAAATACCCGTATAATGTGCTTCTCAACTGCTTATATTTTAATGATAAGCTTTATGGAAAGCTGACCGCTGTTGATGATTCCGTAATTGCTTACTGTAAACAAAACGGGATAGAAACGGTTAATGTCAATCAGGGATACACCCGTTGCTCAACCTTGGTAATAGCAGAAAAAGCCGCAATAACAGCGGATAAATCAATTGAAAAGGCGCTGAAAAATGACGGGGCAGAGGTGCTGCTTATATCACCCCGAAACATTGTTCTTGAAGGGTTTGATTACGGTTTTATCGGCGGCGCAGGCTTTGCAGACAACCGAACAGTTTACTTTTTTGGTGATATTACAAAGCATCCGGATTTTGTAAAAATATCAGCTTTTACAGAAAAATATAATTCTAAAATAGAAATATTATGCCAAAAACAGCCCCTGACCGATATCGGAGGAGCTGTATTACTCTGATTATTACTTTTTTATTTTAGAAAGAGGATTGTTTACATGAGAGTAGCCGCAGTGTGTCTGAGCTTATGACAAGAGTATCCCTGAGCATTCAAGCCGATTTTTTCAAGATATTTATATACCATAGCCTGAATGGTTTTTACAGACATTCTATTATGATTTCTGCTGATAAAAAGCGCGTATTTGTCTTTAACGTCGTCAACAGGTCGAACCTTCATATAATCCTTGACGGCGTCAAGGCAGGCTTTATTAAGATAAACAATGCGTTCCTTGTTACCTTTGCCGAGAACACGCATTGTATTATCTTGTCTTATATCAGTGTAGTTAAGCCCGGACATTTCCGAAACACGTAAACCGCAATTTAAAAACAGGGTAAGAATAGCATAATCACGTTCCTTATTGTCACCGTCGACCGAATTTAACAATTCGATGCTCTGCTCAAGTGTAAGATACTTGGGAAGAGCTTTCTTTTTTTTGGGTATTTCAAGCTCGGAAACAGGGTTGTCGGAAATCAGATGCTTTTTCTTGTGAAGATAATCATAAAAGCCCTTTAGGCTTGAACATTTGCGTGCGCGGGATGCTGCTTTATTATTGCGCACGCGAATAAGATAATCCATGTACTCGTAAGCATCGGCAAGAGTTACATTCTTAACAAAAGCTTCCGAAATATCGTCAATTTTGATTTTATCGAAATCATCATCATTCGCTAAGCCTCGGTGAACTTTCATAAACCTGAAAAAAGTTCTCAGGTCAATAAAATATTCAGAATAGGAAAAGCCTCATCCTGAAACTTAGCAGGCATATAATCACCGTTTCTATAATTGATAAATTAATTATATCACAAAAAGAGAGGGGCATAATTCCAAATAAGAATAATTATACAAAATGACGGGTTTTGTGTCGTTCGGAGAAAAAACGGCTTGACTACCTTATAAAAAATAGCATATTCAAGCCGTTTTTGGTCTGGTTGATGTCGGCTTTTGGGGGGCACTCCCTTGGCGGCGTTTTGTATAATTAAGTTATAGTTACTGCTGATTTCTGCTTTTTTACAAAAAAAACAATCTCCTAAATGTCTTTCTTTTTGGTTTAAAGTGTAGTTTGAACTATTTATAGCAAAAATGTAAAGTATATTTTAAAGTCTTGGCGTTTCCCTTGCCTTTGCTTTTCCTGCTTTGCCACCGCCGCCGCGGATGGCTACCGTTATTGCCTCACCTGAGTAGTACCGAGGTGGGACAAACGCGCGGCGGTTGGTGGGAGAGCAGGAAATCAATGCAGAGCCGCGCCCCCCCAAGATTGGGGGCGGGGGGGGCTGACCTTTGCCGCGTTAACGAATAATCACTTCCTTT
>CADAYK010000003.1 GCA_902792105.1 uncultured Ruminococcus sp. | reverse complement strand
CACTCAACCGAATGTCGTTCAATTCCTCCGCCGTCAAGCAGCCGGATTGATATAAACGCAAATATTCTTTTGATACATCAGAATCGAAAATCAGCACATCGTCCGAGTTAATTGTAACATTTACCCCTCTGCGGTAAAGCTGCGCTATCGGGTGATGAGCCATATCGGGTACACGCCCTAACAGCAAATTGCTTGACGGCGTGATATTCAATCTGATGTTGTTTTCCACAAGAAAACCAATCACATCTTCATCTTGAATAGCAGCGATACCGTGCTGCACTTCATTAAGATGCAACGCTTTAACAGCTGTAACAATATCTTGAGCGGTACCCCATTCGCCGACGTGCGCTTTCAGAACCAAACCGTTTTCTGCGGCTTTCTCGTAACCAAACCGTTTTCTGCGGCTTTCTCGTAAATAGGGATAAAATTTTCAACCTGCTGTGCCAGCTCGTCGCCGTATAGATCAATAGAATAAAAGTCCTTGTGTCCCCAAAAGTGCTTTAATTGATCCTCCAAGTAATCAATCGGGCAATGCCGTGATAAACCGATTTGCAACCGCAACTCTATTTCGGGAGCAATCCTATCATTTGCCTCTTGAAAGGCATATATCAGTTCATTAATATCGTTGTGGAAAAACTCGCCAAGCCCCCATACGTCTTCACCGATTTCCAATATGGTAACTCCATCATATTTCGCTTGCGCAAAGGTTGCTTCAATCAACAGCTTTCTTCCTTCTATACTGTTAAAGCGGTTGCCGATAAATTTTGCGCTCCAAGCGTCCATTTCATTCATAGATGTTAACGGCTTTGAAATCGGGTCGATTTCATATCCGGTTTTTTCAAATATATATTCTCTGTTGCCGCCAAGCACAAAATGGTTATGTAAATCTGCTTTTGGAAAGCTTCGGATCGCACTTAAGTCCGCACTTTTAAGTGCGTCAGTAAAAGTCATCATAATGTACCACGCTCCTCTGCCATATCAGTTTTATTCTATCACGAATCCGAAAATATGGCAATAGAAAACGCCGCCAAGCAGGAATCATCCCACTTGGCGGCTGTAATTTATCCTTATCTATTAACCGTTATAAACCGAAATTATACTAATACCTAATAAAAAGTCCTTGCAAGGCGCCAGCCTTGCTGCGTCCTTCGCCTTGTCTTGCGAAAAATATCCTCGCAAAATATAAGTCTACTTTCTATCAGGAATTAGTATTAAAAGCCGTAAAAGCTTTATTGACTTTCCAATCCGCCGAAGCGGTCAAAGGGAAACACGGCAAAATGTGCTTTGCCGACAACATTTTCCTTATCTATCAAACCGATTTCGGAGCTGCGGCTGTCAAGTGATACGCCGCGGTTATCTCCCAAGACAAAAAGCTTTCCCTCGGGAACAACTGAAGGAATGTTATAATCGGCACATCTGCCTCCGAAGGTCGAGCATTTGAGATAAGGCTCGTTTAGTTCTTTTCCGTCAACGTAAATTTTGTCGTTATCATAATCAAGCTCAATGCGCTGTCCTTCTACGGCGATAACGCGCTTGATAATAGGCGAGTCATGATGTTCACCCTTGGATATAACAACAATATCGCCGCTCTTGGGCGTATACATAAAGTTTGTGGTAATTACCTTTTCGCCTGATTCAAGTGTCGTGTCCATTGACGCGCCCTGAACCGTTACCACGCGAAACCCGGAGATCATGATCAAAGCAAGTAACGCCAGCGCAAAGAGCATCGGCTTTACCCACTCAAAAACGGCTGAGGTGATTTTTGATTTGGTATTATTCATACGGATCCTCCCTGTGTTTTTTATTCCTGTAATATTTTATACGGCAAAAACGGCTGCTCTTTGACAGGAAAGTGATTGTTAACTGAAAAAATTCCTCATTATCCCGTGTTACGCCGTTTTGCCTGCTTCAGACAGCAAAAAGCGGGCAGGGCAGGGAAAACCGCAGGCTTACAATTCTATACGTAATAAACAGGCGCTCTCACGGGCACCTGTTTTTGGGTATCAATCCATTTGTATGAACTTTTTAAGAGCTTTAATTGTTCTGTCGGCGGCAAGCTCCTTGAATTCATCGTAATTCTCCGCCTTGTTAAATTTAAAGTCATCGCTTATCGAGCGCAGAATTGTAAACGGCACCTTGTTCATGTAGCAAACATGGCCGACTGCTCCGCCCTCCATCTCGCAGCACAGAGCGTCAAATTCAAAGGCGATAAATTCACGCTGACGTCTGTAGGAAACAAACATATCGCCGGTCGCGATCCGTCCGATCCTTACGGTTGAACCTAAGTTTTCGCAGCATTCGGCAAGCTTTCGGCTGATTTCTTCGTCGGCGGGAATGTCGATCCTCTTTTCACCGGTGAACCAAATCAATCCCCTGGGTTCTTCAAGCGCGGTGCGGTTGATGTCGTGTTCAACACAGTCGCTCGAAATAACGATGTCGCCGATAATAAGATCCTTTGAAAGACTTCCCGCAATGCCGGAGTTGATGACCGCGTCGGGCTTGTAAAGGTCGATCATGATCTGTGTGCCGACAGCCGCGTTTACCTTGCCCGAACCGCTCTCGAGCACCACAACGTCTTTGCCGAAAATTTTTCCGCTTATAAATTCAAGACCTGCTTTTTGAACGGTTTCGGCGTTTTCCATAAGCGCTTTAAGACCGTCAACTTCAATTTTCAGTGCGCAAATTATGCCAATCATCTAAAAGCTCCTTTCGCTTGTAAAAAATTGCTATAATTATTTGCAATATTTTTTTAAAGAAATCACTTTTTTCACTGCCTTGGGAACAATAACCCCGAATAGGATTTTATATTACAGCAAAGCGGTATTATAGTTCTTATAATTTTATTGACATTATTATGGAAAAGTTATATAATTTATATAGTTAGCGCTAAAAATTTTTTATCATTTTTTCAGCTAATTTATTACTAATATATAAACAGACAGGCAAAAGCCATAAGAATAGGGGGTGCGGCAGATGTATGACGCGGACGCGGGTTTTTTTCACTTGACTTTTGCGAATCCCGATGATGATTATTTTACCGAAACATACCTTAAAATGAGCTGCGCTTCCTTTTTGCGGCTGAGTTTGATAGAGGAAGGCTACCGTTATCTTTGCTTTATTGAAAAAACTCCCTTCGGCAGCAAGCACGATTACCGCGTAACTATGGCGGGCGGCATGGATCGCTCAATGCTCGATCAGCCTGTTAAGGAAAGCAAATTTTTAAAGGTCGGCAGGCTGTTCGGCGGCGCCGACCGTTCAAAGGATCAAAATGCCTTTGAAAAAAAATCAAGTGTAAATGTCCACGGCAACACCCTGCGCAAGTATCTGTTTAACATTCTTAACCATATGTCGAGAAAAAAGTATATCGCGGTTATTTGTCCGGTCGATATTTTCGCGGAATGCTGCGAAAATGAAGATCTGTTAAAGGCTTTTATTCTCAGGCAGAAAAGCCCAAACCATAATATCATGATTTTGACAAGCACGGTTGACGCGGCTGATAACGATAAATATTTTGAAGGACTCGCGGTTCAGGATCCCCCGGGAACGCAGAGCATTTTTTCCGAAACGGGGCTTTTTCCGAATATCGAGAAAATGAACAGGCGCAGCAGCAAGCTTCCAAAGCTGGTTTTTACATACAGCTATCTAAAGGAGGCGTTCAAGGGAAGAATGGAGCTGCTTAATGAGCTCAGCTACGAAAACATCAAGCTGATCGTGCGTTATACCGTTTTGCATAACTTCAATCTGAATCTTGAATATCCTTCGGAATTCTACGCGGCAGTTGTTTTCGCGTGGTATGAAAACGAGGTGTTCCGCAGCAGGTACGAATTTCTTAACCTGCCCGACAATCCGTTTTTCGCTTCAAAGCCTGTGCGCTACGCGGTAAGCCATCAGGGGTTTTACGATGCGGCTGACAGAGTCATCGGGGAAGAGCTTGACAGGCAGGAGGGACTTGACGCGGACGCGCTTGCCGAGTTTTGGCAGCTTTATGACCAAAGGATAAACATTGTTTACGATTCCTCCGAGCTCCCCGACCGCTGTCCCGAAATATATAACTGTTTGATTCAGCTGCGCAAAAGCCTTAAGGGGCGTGATTATGTGCTTGAGGACAGCGATTACGCTGATATCGATATGATGATAAGTTATTTCGGCAGGCCGTCCTATTCACTTTACGGCAGCGCCGTAAAGCTGCCTCATGAGTGGATAAAGGATTACAGAAGCCAAATAAACGAGCTGTTTATTTCATTAAAAAAGGATGTTTGGAACAGCTGGGACGAAAACGCGGCGCGCCTTATGTTTGTAATATTCACACGGTGCTATGAGCACACCAAGGAAACCGAGGAAACCACCGAGGACAGGGACAATTACCTTGGTGAGCTGGAGTTTAAAAAGTGCATGGAGGCAATTGACTATTGCAGGCAAAATTCAGTAAGCCGCCCAAACGACAGAGTCAGCGCTCATTACTTTTTTAACGAAACCAAAAGAGTACTCTGCTGTGAGAATCCCCACAGCGTTAAAATATATCGGATCGGAGACTAAACAATGATTAATTTGGGCATAGATTTCGGAAGCACTTACACAATGGCTTCAATTCTGGACAACGGCATTCCCGTAACGGTACAGCCTAACCATCTTTCTTATAATTATCCGTCAATTGTGTGCTATGACAGCAAAAGGGACAAGTACTTTTTCGGCGGCTCCGCAAGGGACAAAATCGGAAAGCCCGACATCATTACCTACCGCAGCTTTAAAATGCTGCTGGCTCAGCAGACCGACGAAGCCGTGCTCAGCGAAAGAGGCTACAACGGCGTGAATACGCCCGAATATATCACCGAGCTGTTTTTAAGGCACGTAATAACAAAAACACTTGCGAATCTTAAAGAGGACAAGGTCGACCTGCTTGTGCTCGGCGCGCCTGAATGCTGGTTTCAAAGCCTGCAGACGGTTGACGCGCGCGGAACCCTGCGCGATATCTGCCTTCGGTTCGGCGATCTGGTAAACCGTTTTGAGCTTCGCAGCGAGCCGACCGACGCGGCGGCGTTCTGTGTGTGGAGCTATGAGCAGAAGCAAAAGGAAAAATTCAACGGAAAAATTCTGGTCGTTGACTACGGCGGAGGAACTCTTGACACCGCCATGGTCAGCGTTACACACATAAATGATAAAATACAGGTGAAGCCCGAGATCCTGAGCGGAATCGGCGAAAACCGGGAGAAAAAAATCGGCAGAGCAGGAATAGCATATCAGGAGGCTGTTGTTCGAAAGGCGATTTCACAGCATTCGGGCACGCCTGAAAACGAAATCGTTGTCGATAAATGCTTTGACAGGGCGGTCAAGCAGTTTGAGGACGCGCTGGTGTCGGACTGCGAATATGTAGACGATATTTTTACCGAATTCGAGGCGGTTCCCGAGGATCTTCAAAACGAGCATTTTACCTCGCTTGAGTACGGCCTTGAAAGCGTCAGCGTCAACTTCGCGCAGATGAAATCGGCTTATAACGAAACAATTTACAGCTCGCTCAAAAAGGTACTTGACGAATCCATGTCGGGGCTTGAAAAAGGCGAACAGCCGTACCTTGCGCTCGTAGGCGGATTTTGCAATTTTTATCTGGTGCGCGAGCAAATCAAAAACCACTTCAACCTCGGCGGTGTAAACGGAAGGGTAAAAATGCTCTTCCACAGGGAGGACGAAAGGGAGAAGGCGATCGCCTACGGCGCGTGTCTGCTCGCAAACTCCGTGATCGAGGTTTGCCATGTTGCCGGATTCGGAATAAGCATGGCGGTTTACAACGGCAAAAACGAACTGCTCAGGGATTACGCGATAAGCTACGGGCAGGAATATATTCCCGATAAAATATACTTTATAAAACACGCTGACGGCAAAAACGTGCCCATGGTGCTCACCGAGGCTGACAAGTTCCTGCTTAACTTCGGCAAGCGCTCCGGAGACGGAGTTATTGCGGCTCCGAAAAAGAAGTTCGCCGAGGAGCTGAAAAAAAGCACCAAAAACTCGATGCTCGCGGTAGTCGGATTCTCCATTGACGCCGCCGAGCGTATCAAGGTGCATATTTTTGATTACGATCCCGACGCGGCGGACGAGGCTTACGGCAAAAAGATCCTGCCTAAATCGACGATCTCGCTCTCAACCTTTAAGGGAAGCTTTCATAACCTGATGCTTCCGTCGGGAGGGGGTAACCGATGAAGTTTAACAAAACGAGCGGCGATATCCGTATGCTCGCGCTTAAACCGGCGGACAGCGTAGGCTGGGGCGAAGCGCTGAATCTTATGATGGATATCGTTATGGACATTCAGGAGGAAAGCGGAAACAGGCTAAACAGTGTTGACGCCGACAGCGGGGCCGCGGCAAAATGGAGGGCTGTGGCGCGCGTGCTTTTAAAAGCTCCGCTGGACAACGTTCTTAACGAAATGCCGAAAAATGCCCGCGACAGGGTAGAAAGCCTTAAAAAGGATTTAAATTCACGCTGTGAACAGATAGATGAAGTTGAAGCCCAAATAGTCAAGTGCCGCAGGGAAGAGCAAAAGCTGCAAAGGGAGTTCCTCGAAAAATCCCGTCGGGTTGAACAGCTTGAACAGCTCAACCAAAACGCTTTGATTATCAAACAGAATATAAAGGTTCTTGAAGATCAGATAGCAGAGCTTCAGGACGTAAACACAGACGAGCTTAACGCCGCGGTTGAAGAGCTTAAAGCGAAAAAGGCGGAAAAGGAACGCATGAAGGCGGCGTACATTGACTGCTCAAACCGCATGAAGCCGCTGATCGCGGACTGCGTAATGCTGGAAAAAAGCCTTGAGTCGTTAAAAAAAGAGCTTGCTCAGGCACAAACCGACAAAAACGCCCTGCAGGAGAGTTACAGCCAAAGACTTTCGGAGCTTGAACGCTTGCGCTCGGACAGGGAAGCGCAGATCGGCGCGCTTGAACAAAGAATAAAAGAGGAAGAAAACCAAATTGCGACTGTGGAAGCCGAGCTTGATCGGCTCAGGCAAAATGAAGAGGGGCTGCGCAAAAAGCTCGGCGGCAGGCAGGCTGAACAGGCAGAGGCGGAACAGCAGCAGCAACAGCTCAACGAGTTGCTTGAACAAAGCGCGAAAACAACAGCCGAAGCCAATGCGCAAATCATTAAAATACAGGAGCGCATCGACGCAATGGAGGATGAGCGCCGCGATGCGGAAAACAGTCTGCAAACTCTAAGGATAAAGCTGAAAACCAATGAGCTTGAAAAGAATCAGCTCGCGGACGAATGCGAAAAGCTGCGCAAAAAGGCAGAGGAGCTTGAAACCGCTATAGCGGCGGTTGACCGGCAAATCGAAGAGCTCAACAATGAGATAGTTGATAAAAATATAAAGCTCAGCGAGAAGAACGAACTGCTCAACGCCGCAGAAAAAAATAAAGCCAACGCCGAAAAACAGATAGGCATAGCACGGGATAAAAAAGCGGAGGCTGAGCAGGAAACCGAACGGCTGCAAAAGGAAATCGAGGAGGTTACGGGACAGATCGCCACACTAAAGCTTCAGGGCCCGATCTTGCGCGAGAAGCTTGCTGCCGCAAAGGAAGAATATACGCGCAAGGTCGAGAATATGGACGCCGAAACCCAAAAAATCACCCGTGAATTAGACCGACTCAGCGAGCTTAACAGTCAGGCGGAAGCCGAGCAAAGGGAGCTTGCCGCTAAAAAGCAGGCGGCAGAACAATGCCTTGCCGAAACCGGGGCGGAAATCGAAGTGCTGTCTGACGAAATAAAAGACCTCGACCGTGAAATTGACGCGCTTATGTTAAAGGAAAAATCACTGGCAGGTGAAAAGCGCAGTCTGATCGAGGAAAAGAAACAGTGCTCCGACGATATCAGGCAGTACCGCGAATTCTTTGACTCGGAAAAATGCAGGGAAACGCGCGGCGAAATCGAACGCTGCCGCCGGATCATCGAGGAGTACCAAAAGGGAATCAATGCACTGTTTAATAAAAACTCAACCACAATAACCTATGTTGAACAGCTTGCCGGCCTTGAGGACGACTACCGTTTGAAAAAGGAAAGGCTAAAGGAAGAAATGACAGCCCTTAAAAAAATGAGCGAACAGCTCAGCACGGATTATCTTGATGTTGTTGAGCTGCTTGAGGAAAGGGTGAGCTTGTAATGAGGTGCAGGTGCTGCCTGTTTGATTTAAGCGATGACAGCGCGCGCTGCCCGGTTTGCGGATTTCCCGTTAACAGCAGCAGTACCGCCGGTATTGACACGGTTGCGCGCGGCTTTCGCCAAAAGCGTTTGAACGGCATTACGATCGCGGTAAGGATGTATCAGTATAAGCACAACGATTACGGCGAGCTTGCAGAGTACAGCTCGGAGTATGTAACAGTAGCCGTCGCACCTTCGCTGGAATTTCACAAGGTGCAGTGGTTCGGCAGAAAATTTAATCCGCCCAAGGTCAACAGGGACATTGTTCTTGAAACCAGGCTGAGCTATCCCGACCGTCAAATCAGCAAAACCGTTTCGGCAAGGATCGACAAGCCGCTTGCCTGTTCAAGGCTCGGCGTTTATCTGGACGACGGCTTAACGCTTTGCTTTGCCGTGGGAACAAAGGATAATTATGTATTAAGCGAACGAATCGGCTTAATGAAAAATTCCGTGCATAAAAACGGGCTTTCGGCGGGAACCCGTCAGGCAGGCAAGGCTTAATTCGGGAGCCTAAACCGCGCCGTGAGATCTTTCGCCGGAAAGCACCGTAAAGGTGCCGGCGGGTTGCATGCCCGTCGCAGGGCGTGAGTTGACCGGTCGCTGTTTAATATAAATATGTATATAGTTTTACTTTACTATAGGAGGTAGAAAAATGGCATTTATTTTCGGAAAAAACAAAAAGAAGCAGGAAACCGAGGCCGAGCTTAAGGCTAAGGAAAAGGAGGAGGCAAAAGCCCGCGAGGCTGTTGTCGATACACAGGGAACCCAGTCTTCCATCGCGGCAAACAGGGAAATCAGAAAGGATATCGAAAGAAGATTCCGCGAGCTCAACGATCCGATGTTCCGCGAAAGAGTCAAGAAAGTCGCCGAAAAAAACCAGGATATGCTTGACCGTCACGCAGAGGCGCACAAGTATGATTCCGGCGAACAGGAAATATTCAGCGACTACGCCAAGCTTGAAAAGGATATGTACATTGTTTCGGGAGGTTACCGCCAGGCTCCGAGCGAAAACAACAATGTTCCCAGAACAAACCTTGATTCCTACATGAAGGCGGTCAACGTTCTTGAGAAAAAGTACAAGAATACAAGTTCGGCAGACGCCGTTGAAACCGGCGCCGACAGACTTGAGATATATGTGGAAAGCTTTTTGGCAAATCTTCGCAGCGCCCTCGAAAAGGGCTACGCCATGAAGGCGGACGCCGCGGTCGATCTGGTTAAATATGTTCTTATAATCGGATACAGATTCGAGGACTATAACGACGAGGCAGAACGCGAGCAGATAATCAACAACAAGGTTCATTTTATTGAAACCGTCGGCAAGGATACCGTCAGAACCGTAGACGCTTTGTATGACGACATGATAAAATACAAGATCCGCGAGGATCGCTATCAAAAGTGCGTTGAGGATCTTGTTACAAAGCGTGAAGCCTTTGACAGCACCTGCCCCAAGGAAGTAAGGCAGCTTATCGACACCTTGGGCTACAGCGGCGCCATGAGCCAGCTGCCTCCGGGCGACAACCGGATCAAATATCTTGACCAAATGCTCCAGCTTCAAACCGCACTTACGCTTGTGCTTGAAAACAGCCTTATGCTTGAAGCCGAAATGAGGAAAATCATCGTTCTTAAGAGCGGCATCGAAACCTTGGCGTTCGAGATGCGCCAGGCGTTTGAGGTATCCGGCAGGAAGTTCGACTTTAACGAGCATATGCGCGTTCTTAACGAAATCCACGAGAACAACATCCACGAAATGCAGGAGGCTGACAAGTGGATCGTCGCAAATGCTCAGGCAGAGGAGGTCCTCATGGGCAAGCTCGAGGCGATCGCCAACAACGTCGAGCTCGGAAAAACCGTTCAGGGCGCAAATTACGCGGTTCGCGATTACGCCTATATCCAAAAGCAAAACGAGCAGCTTGTTGAGGCTCAGGAAAAGCGCAGAGCGGAATATCAGACCGAAAAGCGCAAAATCGAAATTGAAAAGGAAAGACAAAGACTGCAGGAGCGCGAAAGGATCCTTAATGAGGCAAGGGAGCTTGAGGCTCAAATGCAGGATATCAAAGAGCAGGAAGAAATCCTGGATTCCGTTACGGTACCCGAAATACACGCTGACGAGGAAGTTATCGATCAGGCAGCCGAAGATAACCGCGAGCTGATTGCGGAAGATATTTAAAGAGGTGAATTGTTATGTCATGGTTGGAAGACCGCAGAATAAAAAAGAAAGTTAAAAAAGAGGAAAAAAGGATTTCTTCCTCCGAAAAACATATTGAAACTCTTACCGACGCTAATGAAACTCTTACCGAATTGGCGAATAAGCGCAGCGAAATAGAGCGAAAGGAAAGAACCGAGGAACAGTACTCAAAGCACCTTGACCGCGAACGCCTTACCGACGAGATCAACAAGGCGAGGGAAAACCTGTTTGTGCAGCGCAAAAGGCTTATAAGGCGCTTGATCAGCTTTAACGGCGAATATAAGTACATTTCCGCCCAGCCCGATTCCCCGGTAAAGGAGGACGAGCTTAAGCGCTGCAGCGCGGGCGCGAAAAACGCGGCTTACGCGCTGGCTGTTGTTGAGGACACGATAAGACGTCTTGACAGTATCCACGACGAGTACGAATGGCGCGATATCATGCGCGACCTCACCAAGGGCTACAAGATGGTAAACGCGATCTCAATAGGCTCAGATATTATGACGCGCCTTGCGTTCCTGCTCCAAAAGGCAAGGTACGACATCAAGGGCGATTTGTCAATTGAAGCGATGGAGCACTATTACGGCAGAAATATCGACGATTTGCTTAAGGAGCAGAAGATCGACAAGGTCGCTTCCGAAATGCTCGTTAACGACCAGGCTCTTGAGCTTGAAAACGAAAGACAAATTCTTGACGCTATCAGGTGGGGCAGGATCTATAACGTTCAGCCCAACGTTGCCGCGGACGCCGCCGAGCAGCAAAGCGAAAGAGCAAGAAGAACACGCACCGAAGCCGTTTACGATAACCCCGGGGAGGTTTACGATCAGCCGATGGATCTTGACTCCGCTCTGGAGGATTTGCCCGGTTTGGGACAGAGGTGAGAATATTATGATTGACCGTGATTTACTTACAAACCTGATCGAAAAGGAAAACGCTTCGCGCAATTTCCAGTGGAAGGCGCAGGAGCTGTTTAAGAATAACAACAACCGCCCAAGCAAGGACCAGTGCATGATGCTGCAGCGCGCCGCCGACCTTGAATCCGAGATGGCTAATATGACGATCGGCGCCGAAAAGGAGCAGCACATCCGCGAGATGAACCGTCTTGATTATGAATGCGCGCGTTTGCAGGCTGAAATAGAGCATTCCTACGCTGTAAACAAGCCTTCATCAGGCAAGCCTTCGGCCGATAAAAAGGACGAAGGAAAAAAGATCCCGGCGAACAACGCAAACGACGGAAACGACAAAAAGACTCAGGAGGAGATCGAGATCGACCGCGCGGCGCGCACCTGGTACAAGGAAGCTCCCAAGCACGCCTTTGAGGACGTTGCCGGTATGGAGGACATGAAAACCAAGCTGCGCGGCTGTGTTGCCGACGCTCGGGCAAACCGTCTGAGAGAATTTTTGCAGATACCAAAGCTCAACTCTTATTTCTTTGTAGGTCCTCCCGGCTGCGGCAAAACCTTCATCTGTGAGGCGTTTGCCCACGAGCTTATGAACAAGGACTACAAGTTTATTTCGATTCTCGGCTCCGACATTATAAGCAAATATGCCGGCACCGCCGAAAAAAGCGTTACAAGGCTTTTTGAGGAGGCAATGAACAGCGCCCCCTGCATTGTGTTTGTAGATGAGATCGACAGCCTTTGCAAGAACCGTTCGCTGCCGAACCTGCCCGAATATGCCGCCAACATCACCACATCCTTTTTGACGGGCTACAACAAGATCCACAGCGAGGACTCCGACGTTATCTTTATGGCGGCTACAAACTATCCCAACCGCGTTGACGCCGCAATGCTCGACCGTGCCGAAATCATCCGCCTTCCGCTCCCCGACAGGGAAGCAAGATGCGCCGCGTTTGACCGCGAGTTTTCCTATAAGGAGGAAACAGGCGAGGGCGAGGACAAAAAGGTTGAGTACAAGCCGATAATTCAGCTTAAAAAGCCCCTGAGCTTTGAGATGATGGCTGAAAAAACATGGCGCTTTAATTACCGCGACATCGAGCGCCTTGCAAGCGGAATAAAAAAGACACTGTTCCGCGAGCTGATCGATTTCTTCGGCGAAGAAAAGCTTGCGATCGACGCTCTTAAGTCCGGCGAATATAAGCTGACCGAGAAAAAGTTTGACGAGATTTTGAGCAAGTTCAAGCCCTCGCCAAAGCAGGAGATCCTGCGCGACCTTCTTCACTGGGAAAAGAAGGTTCAGTCAATGGCTGACATCGCCGAAACAGACGTTGAAAATCTGTATGACTGCGAGGCGCTTAACGATGTGCCTGCGGCAGGGGAGCCCAAAGAGGAACAGCCCGAGGCGGAAGCTGCCGAAAGCTGCGAGCCCGTGTATCCGCTCAGCGAATATTTCTCGCCCGATCCCATGCTCGGACTTGTTAAGATCAGGTTCGGCATAGGTGCGCGCACTCCCGAAAACCCCGTTGTTATCGTTGACAGCGAGGAAGTGGCGCCGGCTATGGACGAAGACGGCTTTGCCTTTACCTATCAGCCCGAGGACGACGAGGACGAGGTAAGGGTAAGCGTAAAGGACAACAACGGATTTATCGGTTCGTTTACCGCCAAAATCAAGCGTGCGATAAGCGATAACGAGGATTTTGATATTTAAGGTAACAAATTATGTCAGTGGATTATACCGCAATTGAATACACTCCCTTTGAGGAACGGCTCCGCAACTGCTTCGGCAATATGCTTGTGTACAAATCCTCAAAAAAACCCGACTTCTTTACGGGGAAAACGATGCCGTCGTTTATCCGCGACTGGCTTGTTATGCGGTTTTCGGATGAAAACGGTCAGGTTGACAACGCCAAGGCTGCCGAATATGTCAGAAGGACGATCCCGGGCAAGGAGCAGTGGAACAGCCTTATGCTCGATATGCTTCACGGCAACAAAGCAGCAAAGTTCCTTGCAAAAATAAAAATTGAATTTGATACCAAAAGACGTCAGGCGTTGTTTTCGCTGCCCGAATTCGGCGTTCCCGCGCACAAGGGCGACGCGGTCGTTGACTGGGATCTGCTCGAAAAGCACCGCGACGAGCTGCTTTCGGCTTCCGAAACCTGGGGTATAATCACCCTGCGCTGCGAGTTTGACGAAAGCGGAAAAAACAGCATTTTAAAGCTGATCGATTTTAAGCCGTTTTGCCCCTACAAAATAGATTTGGACTATTATGTCCGCGCGCGCGACTTTTTTACGATAGAGGAATGGATCGACATTCTTCTCGGCGCCGCCGATTACAACGCCGGCGGTTACCGCACCTCGGGCGAAAAGCTCGCCATGCTCAAAAGGCTGATCCCCTTTGTTGAAAAGCGCGTCAATCTTATTGAGCTTGCCCCGAAGGAAACGGGAAAATCTTACCTTTTCTCACAAATAAGCCAGTACGGTTGGCTGGTGAGCGGCGGCAGCGTTTCGCGCGCAAAAATGTTTTACGACATCGGCAAGCGTGTGAACGGTTTGGTTTCACGCTGCGATTATGTGGCTCTTGACGAAATCCAGAGCATAAAATTCACCGAGCCAATGGAAATGCTCGGCGCGCTTAAGGGCTATCTTGAAAGCGGAGAATACTGTGTGGGCGATTACCGCGGAGCAGGCGACGCGGGAATGATTTTGCTCGGCAATATTTTCACCTCGCAAATGGATACCTCCGCCGATATGTTCTCGAACCTGCCCCCGGTTTTCCGTGATTCCGCCCTGCTTGACAGATTCCACGGCTTTATCAAGGGCTGGGACATTCCCAAAATGCGCGAGAATCTTAAGGCGGAAGGCTGGGCGCTTAACACCGAGTATTTTGTGGAAATTCTTCACTCAATGCGCGCCCAAACAGCCTACCGCGCGGTGGTTGACAAGGTTTTGAAGCTTCCGCCCGACGCCGCTACCCGCGACACCGAGGCTGTAAAACGCCTGTGCACCGCGTTTTTGAAGCTGCTGTTCCCGAACGCCACGGATGTTGACAGGCTCAACCTCGACGAATTTCAGGAATATTGCCTTGAACCCGCGCTTGAAATGCGCGGCATAATCAAAAAGCAGCTCGGCATCATAGATCCCGGCGAGTTCGGCGGAACAACAGTTCCCGGCATTACCGTTAAGGTTCCCGAACCCGACGACGAAGCATGAGGTTAATAAATGGAAAACAAGAAAAATTCGCGGATCGACAAATTCAGACTTATGTGTACCGACATTGCCGGGTTTAATATAGACCCCGATGTTCCGTTCAGCGAAAGCCCAAACCGTCTTATCGGCTTTGACCATTTTATCGACGTTTTCAAGGGCTTGGTTCCGCTTGCGGATTATGACGGTGACGGTAACTTCGCGTATCTTGACGATTTCCCCGAAATTTTCCCTGCTCCGTTTCCTAATATACAAAAAACAGGCTCGGCGGTGCTGTTCACGGGTGAAGCAGGCTGCGGCAAGCACACCGCCGACAATACCTTTATGAGTGTTGTCTACCGTTTTGTAGAGAACGAGCTTATTGAACAAATGGCGGACGACGGCGTATTGATCGCTCCTGATCCGTCCGATTTGGACAGCGCAATGGAATACTACCGAATTGAAAACCGTTTCAGCAGGTTAAGCGGCGAAAGGCAGCTCGGACGCGAGCTTGACGGTTTGTTTGAAGAACTCTGCGGCAAGGCGTTTGCCCAGCCCGAAAAGCTGTTTTATTTTTCGCTGGGCGACGTTACGGCGGTAATGGACAGCAAGCTGCTTGCTCCGCGCTTTGCCGAGGCGGTAAGGCTGCTTATTGAAAACTCCAAGGCAAGGTGCGTGCTTACCTGTGTTTATCAGGGCAAGGCGTCATGCCTTGAAAACCATGTTAAAAAACCTTTTTATGTGCTTGAGCTTACGCCGCCGACCTATGAACAGCGCAGGCTGTATTTTTCCTACATTATAAAACGCTACAATAACATAAAATTCGCGCTTAACTCAACGGCTTTTGCCGGGATCACCGACGGCTTTACCTTTGGCATGATCAAACAGCTGACCGGCTATTTGTTTATGAAGGCTAAGTCCGAGGTAAAGAGAAAAAAGCTGAAGATGAACTACATCCGCCTTGAAGCGGCAGCGGAGCAGGATAAAATCCGCATAGACGAGCAAACCATTCGCACCTTTGCCGATATGATCAAAAACACCGTGTATGAGGAAAAGTCAGAGGTAAGCTTTGCCGTTCCCCAAACAATTGCGGCGCTGCCGTCAGAGCCTGCAAAAGCGGTTCAGGCGGAAACAAGCCTGCCGAAGAAGGATAAGGAAAACAACGGTGACGGCGAAGAGGATTTTAAGGACATGGCGGAAAATGCCGTTAAGGGCATTACCACCACCAAACAGCTTTATGACCAGATGGATATGCTGATTGTTCCGACAGACTACAAGCAAAAGGTTTTGATGGAGCATCAAACCTTTTCGGCTGAAATATGCGATTCCATAGCGCTTACCGCGGAGGAATTTCTCAGCTGCTGCCGCGACAAAGGGCTTAGAAGCCTTACCAACCTAAAGGCGGTTACGATCAGTCTCGGCGGACATCTTTTGGTTTGTCCGTGGGACTCATCAAAGCTTTCGTCCGGTCCCGTCGGCGACGAGACGGACTACAAGGTCGTTATCAGCGAGGGCGTTGTGGATAACGCAAAGCTGAAAGAGCTCGGACGTGACGAAGCGTGGCTGCAAACCCAGCTTAAACGAAACGGCTGCAGCGGCAGCGATGAAGTTTTTCTCGGTGTATGCGACGACGGCAACGGCCTTATCGTATACCGCAAGGGCTGATTTTATAAAATTATAATCTTGCAGGGCAGGAAGTGCTGTTATGAACAAAACGGATATTATAATAAGTTATTTTCGTTTAAATGAAAAGGAAAGAAAAGAGCAGTTTGCCGCGGAAAGCTCCGCTCAAATTATAAAAAGCGGCAGGTTTGCCGCCGGAAGCGCGCACTTTGCCGTTTTGGAGGACAACGGAACCGTTAAAGCCTACGGCGACAACAGCTTCGGCCAGTGCAACACAAAGGGCTGGACTAATGTAAAAAAGGTGGTGGCAGGCGATTTCCACACCGCCGCGCTCACTAACGACGGAAAGGTGTACGCAACAGGCGACAACAGCTTCGGTCAGTGCTGCGTTGAACCGTGGCACAATATTGAAGAGCTTTTCGCCGACAAAAAGCTTACCGTCGGCATAACCAAGGAGGGCGCGATTTTGGCTTCTCATAAAAGAGCGGACAAAACAGCGGACAAGCCAAAAGAACAGCCCGAGAAAAGCGTCGAGCTTAAAAGCAAGGGATATAAAAAGACGCTTGACGGCACCTTTGAATACACCGAAATCGACGGAAAAATTCAAATAACAAAATATTTCGGTGACAGTGAAAACGTTATTATTCCCGAAAAAGTAAAGGGCATGGAAGTGGATTCCATAGGAGAAAATGCCTTTACAAACAACAGCAGTGTAAAATGGGTAAAGTTTCCTGAATCGATCAGAGAAATCAATTGCAAAGCGTTTATCGGCTGTTCCGGTTTGGAATATATTTCAATACCCTTCGGACTTGAAACTATAAAAGATTATGCCTTTGCCTACTGCAATCTTAAATCGCTGAATCTTCCGGAAAGCTTAAAATATATCGGCAATTACGCGTTCCTAAACAACGAAAGACTCAAGGGAATATCTATCCCGAACAGTATAGAAACAATCGAGGACACGGCGTTTCGAGGCTGCAATACTATCGAGATTTTGGAGATAACGCCGTACGCCAAGCAAAGAATAAAAAATTATACTCAGATTTTTAACTTAAAATAGTTTAGCTTTTATCACTGTTGAGCATTTCCTGTATTCCGTTCCTGAAATCGGCGAAATGCTTAGGAAAGTTTTGCGAGCCGTCGGCTTTAATCATTTTGCCGCCGTTTACTACAGCTGCAAGCGAAAATACCGTTCCGTCGCGAACGCCGCGGGGATGGTCGCCGTGAAAGCCGTCCCATGAGAGCAGTCTGCAATCATTCAGCAGTCTGAGCACCGCACCGCAGCTTACCGACACCCACTTTTCGCGGATTCGCTGTTCTTTGGGACGGCAGTAACGGATTTGATACAGTGACACTTCGGCGGCACTGTCCTGTACCGTTATTTCATATTCGACGGAACCGCGCATGCCGCTCATGCGCAGCGTGATCTTCTCAAAGGATCCAATCTGAGATATTTTTTGGTTTGAAAGTTTCATATTGCTTCACCTGCTTGTTTTTATCATCATATTGCTGCTTTTATAATACCAAAATTAATCGCTGATTTCAATTGCTTTCCGGCGCGCCTTGTATGTGCCGGGGCAAGGGTGATTTTCTGTTTAAAATAATGCAAAACTGAGCATGTTTTGTAGATTTTTTTAATATTTTAGACCGCTCTGAATTTTAAAAAAATTTTTAAAAAATTTAAAAAAACTATTGACAAGACCTTGTTTAGCTGATATAATATAGATGTAAAAATAACTTTTGCCAAACCTGTGGAAACGTAGGGACGGAAAGCTCAGGAGTCTAACACAAAAATGTAATGACAGTCCGGCTGCAAATCCTCGGTATTTGCACGGGCTGTTTCTTTTTTGGCATTGTCCCTGAGGAGTACCAAGAGAGTAATCAATTCCAAGCCTGCGGAGACGCGGGGGCGGAAACAAGGTAAAAAAATAACTTTTGCCAAACCTGCGGAAACGTAGGGACGGAAAGCTCAGGAGTCTAATGCAAAAATGTAATGACAGTCCGGCTGCAAATCCTCGGTATTTGCACGGGCTGTTTCTTTTTTGGCATTGTCCGTGGGGAGTCCAAGGGAGTAATCAATTCCAAGCCTGCGGAGACGCGGGGGCGGAAGCTCAGAAGCAAAGGTGCTATGCGCCATGGTCATCAGGCCGGATATATTTTCCTCACGACCGGCCTCATTAAAGATGATCATTTACCACTAATGAACAGGAGATGAGGTCTTATGAAAAAACTCTTATCATCATTACTTGCAGCGACAATGTCAGTTTCGATCTTTTGCTTACCCGTTAACGCTTACACAGCTCACGTGAACGAAGGTGACACACTGAACTTCAACGGAGCAACTTCGGCTAACGCTTTCGGTGAATTGCTTAACTGGACTGGCGTCGTTTTCGGAAACGCCAATAATATTATTGATGTTGAAGGTACTCTTGCTGTTGGAGGAAACTTTACTTCTACAAGAAGTTTTTCACTGAACTTCGGCGCTTACGGCAGAAATCCCGCTTCAACCGAAGATGTTGCTTTTCTTGTTAACGGAAACGCAGACATCAGCGGCTCTGGCAGCGTTAAGGGACAGACAGTTATAGGCACTGCCGAGGGCAACACCTACCATCTGTCAAATGTTACACCTTCCGGAACCACAAACGGTCAGTATACCGTTGCGAACACCGCAAAATATTTTGAAGACGCAAAGAAGACAGCTTATGACGCAAAGGCTGCTATTGAAGCTCTCCCGGTAAACGGAGTATGCGAAGCTGCATACGGCGTATATAACTTTGTCGGCAATCCGGATGCTAAAACTCTCGTGTACAATGTTGATGAATCGAATATTGATTCGTACCTTTTTGATTTCAACATTGCCGACGGACAGACAGTTGTTGTAAATCTTACTTCACCCGACACAATCAACTTTAAAAACGGCGCATGCAGAATTAACGGAGACATGACTCAGGATACTCTGAGAAGCTATAACCGCAACATTATCCTCAATGTTGTTAATTCAACCGAGATCACAATGACCTCCGGCGAATTGTACGGCATTCTTTTAGCTCCCGACGCAAATTTGAACGGCGACAACGCCAATGTTTGCGGAACAACTGTTGTTAACGGTCTTACCGGAACAGGCGGATTTGAGCTTCACGTAGGATTTAATAACAACTTTACACCGGCAATTTCCGATCCTACTCCCGATCCTACACCCGAACCCACAGCTGAGCCTACTCCCGATCCCACAGTTGAGCCTGCCACACAACCCGGCGAAGATCCTGCCGAGGGCGAAAAAGTCAACATCAGAATTGACGCTCCCCTTAAGATGGCAGTTGCCTTTGGTGACGGCACCGTTTATTACGGCGGCGAGATGAAGGAAGTTATCGTAGGCAAGGAATATATTTTCCAGATGTGCTCGGTAAATTGGGACAACGGTCTCTTTGACGATAACGGCAACGGAATCCGCGGAACAGTAGTTTACAGAATGATTGCTGTTCATCAGAAGGATTTCAACGAACTGGCCGATAAAGCTAAGGAAGATCCCGAAAGATATACTGTTAAGGGTATTGATATCATCGACAATGTCGAGAAGAAGATCATTGTAAACTGCGACGCTAAAGACACACATCTTGAAACAGATGTTAACAACTTCTTCATGGCGTACAGATTCCATTTTGAAAACGGAGACTACAATAAAAAGACCGGCATCGATAAGGTTATCAACAAGCCTCTCGAAAGCCTCTCTGTAAATCTTCCGCTTGGCTCCACAATTGCTTGTAAGGCATATAAAGGCGAAGAGCTTGTTGACAGCGCTGATGTATTCATTGAGAACAACTCAGGCAAAGGCATTTACTACGATGTACACCTCACCAGTGTAAATGACTACACTTGGGGACAGCAGACTGCAACACCCGCAAAATAATTAACTGAGTCCGGCTGTTATAAGTAATTGTTATCAGTTTCAGATTAACAAAAACAACAGGCGACAGCTTTTTGGCTGCCGCCTGTTTTCTTAAATATGGACAATAATGCTAAATTCTTGTTCTGTATTACTTGATATTTTTGTTGTGTTGTGTTATAATTAAAGTATAAAAATGCAAGTTATTCCTGAAAGATATTGTGTATATTTAAAATGCACGTACAGCCCGCTTGATTTGTCGCCTGCGGCAGGGGCGCCGGCTGGATTTATCATTAATTAAACATGGCAAAACCGTTGAAAAGCGGCGACGCAAAGCTCTGGTGTCTAAATAGTGAAATGTATGATCGACCGGCTGCACAAATAATTATTCGTAGTATTATTGTGCAGGCTTTTTTTATATTTACTGCCTGCGTCCGCCGTTGTGAATTGAATCGTATTATTCCGGAAACAACGTAATGCCCTGACACGAGCTTTGCCGTGACGGAAGATATTCGTTGCTTGTGCTTCCGCGAACGTTCACGGCGTACAGCTTCCTTGGGTTTTCGGGAGGTAAATTTATGAAAAGAAAATTTAAAAATACCCTTTGTGTGCTTCTTGCCGCAATGTGTTTTGCGGTTTTCGCGTCATCCTGTGGAGTCGACCCCAACGTGAAAAAGGATGAAGGAACCACGAAAAGCTATAACGTGGAAATTTCCGATGACAACGAAGAAAAGGAGCTTGAAGGGTTTCATTCCTACGGAACCGGCGACACCGAGCCTGTTACCGTCGACGGAGTAGAGGTCAGTGTTACTGATTTCAGCATTCGATCCTATGAGTTGGCTTATCTGATTGCCCAACCCAACTTTACTTCTCCGGGTAACATTCCCATCGATCCGCTGGTTCAGTTTGCGTTTGTGCACATATATTATAAAAATCTAAACGAAATGAGCAACAAGTCATTGCTGTACCGCGATGCTAAAGAGAGTCAAATCAAAGAGCAGCTTAAGAAGTACTTTGGGCAGGATGACTTCGATATAAAGAAATCCGCGCTGTATAACAAGGGAAAGAATATTTTTGAAATGTGGATCCCCGAATACGGCTGCAATATATATTATAAAGTCGACGCGGTCAATGTCGATAAAAATAAAGCGGAGATCATTACAACGTTCTACAACGAGCTGAAGCGGCAAACGCTGTTCGGCAGAACAACGATTAATGTAGAGGTCAGGGACGGCAAGCCGGTTATAACGTCCCTTTCCGCAAAGTGAGGTTGCTATGGATGAGAAGATAAAGCAGCTGGAGAATGAAAACTCGCGGCTGAAAAAGGCGCTGAAGGAGATCAGCATACATCAGGCTGAAATCCAAAAGCAGCTTGACCAAATCAAAGATTTGATACATGCAGACGAAAAAACCGATAATACACACGTCACCGACGAGGATGTTAAATCCTTGCTTAAAAAATATTCCAGAATTAAACTATGAAGACTATAGGATTTTTAAAACAGTTTCAAATGAACCATAAAAATGGAGTACTGCCCCTTTTAGGCGTATCCCTTATTGTATTCCTGGTGACGGTAGCTGTATATTTTGCTGCCGACTATGTAGCATCCAGCTATCAGCAGGAAAACAATTTTTCCGGCTGGAGTTATCAGTATACCGAAAAACCCGGAATGGTGCCCGAGGGAGAGCTGCGCGTTTTCAACTCGCAGGATCCGATTTTGACAGAAAGAGCAGTGAAAAAGAGCAATCTGTATCTCACCAAGACCGTAAAGCCTGAGGATACGGGAAAAACATTTATACTGCTTACCGATTATTCTCCTGTCAAGATTCGTCTGAACGGCAAGGAAGTCTACAACAATCAGTTTCAAAAAGAAGAGTTTGTGGGCAACTGTTATAACGCTTTTTACTTAGAGCCTTCGACACATGAGCAGCAGATAGATGTTTTTATGAAGCTGCCTTTTTCGGTAAGGTTTGAAGCAAGCCTCAGCGAGAGTTCAAATCCCGAATACAACTTTACGCTCGCCATTTATTTCGGCGCCGGAATTTTAGCTCTGGGTCTGCTTGCAGCTGTGGTATTTGCCGTAATGTCAATAGTAAGGCGCAGGTTTTTCCGTTCGCTGTTTGTGGCGTTAATAGCCGCTTATATAGGCTTTGCGGTAGTTATGCACCTTTTGCCCGAATCCACCTACCTGCTGAATCTGCCGATCTGGTTAAGGATATCCGAAGTAAGCGTTCAAATGACGTTTATGGTCACCTTGCTATGTCTGAACAAACTGTTTAAAAATCCTCAAAAATCACGCATTGCAATTATTTTTTCTTCGCTGATATCTATAGCGGCGGTCATTCTCTCGTTCACTCCCACTCTTGTGAATGTGTCTACGATCGTAATGAGCTTGTTGTGTATGCTGGCTGTTGTTTTTGTGGCACAGCATGCCTTGGGGCTTCTGGAACGCCGTACCCAGTACGCGGCGCCCGTATTTGTTATGTGCCTGTTTTATGTGCTCATGATCTTCTTTGCGGGAGTATTGCTGATAACCCGTCTTAGAGTTCTTTATATCTATACGGTTGCTGTTTCGACTCTTGTTGTCGGAAGTGTGCTTGAGTACGTTTATATTCACGACTACCGGTTTATGATGAAGAACGAAGACCTCAGGGAGCAAAGCTTTAAATACGGCAATTCGGTTGAGTTGATTTCCATATTTATCAGAAATGTACTTGCGTGTTCCGATAAAAACGCGTTTTATGATACGGTTGTGTCGGAAATTAATAATTTATTGGTGAAATACAACCCGGAAAACGCCGACGTTGCTTATAGTGTAGCGGTCAGGGAAAACGGCAGCTACAAAGAAATAGTCTGCAAAGGCGTAGAGGGCTGCAACTATCATGATATTGGAGACAACGCGTTAAAGATTGAAAAGTACTGTCTTTTCTCCGAAACATATTTTGAATATGTCCTGATGAACAATGATGAAGTCGGTTGTATTCTCCACTTTGAAAACATCAAAAACGGTTTGGACAACTTCTTCATCAGTATGATCGAGGCGACCTACTGCGGACTGGAAACCACCTATGAGAGTATGTTTGTCCAAAGCGGCAAACGTGACATAAATATAATCTTTGAGGAACTGGCAGAAAATGCCGAGCTTGACAACGGCTGCCCGATTTCTCATTTGGAAAACATCGAAAAATATACCCGCGAGCTTTGCCTGAAAATGGGTTACGACGAAGAGAGGGCAAATCATATTTCTTTAGCTTCCAAGCTGCATGACCTCGGAAAAATTGCCGTACCCAAATATCTTATTGATAAACAGGACAAGCTGAGCGAAGAAGAGCGTATTATTGTAAACAGTCATACCGAATTCGGATATACCATTCTTTCGGCTTATGACGATGATCCGCTGATTTACACTGCCGCCGTGATTGCGCGGTATCACCACGAGCAATACAACGGTATGGGAACCAACGGCTTGAAGGGCGAAGAAATTCCCATTGAGGCAAGGATCGTAACGATCTGCGACGTGTTTGACGCCTTGGTATCGGAAAGATCCTATAAAAGTGCGTGGAGCGTCGGAGAAGCGATAAACTATATCATCGACAATTCGGGAAAAATCTTTGATCCCGATATTTGTCCCTTGTTTATTCAATACATATTAATGAATACATAAAAGATGCTTAAGCCTTGTGCAGCCCAGCCGGTAACCATCCGGCAACTATTAATACTATTCTCTAATAAAACCCTTTATCAAAGAATAGTATAAAAACAAATCGAAACGCCGCAGTCCGGCGTTGACTTGTGAGGTGTTTGAATGCTGAACGCAGCAAACAAGACAGACAATAATGCTCCGGCGGAAAAAACTGTTGAAGAAAAGAATTTTGAAGAACAGCAGGAAATACGCCAGTCAAAAGTTAAAAAGTTTAGAAAAAGGCTGAAATGGTATCACATTTTGATTGCGGTTTTTGTGCTCGCGATTATTTCTTTGTTTGTAATTTGGCACTTTATTCCGCAAAAGGTGCTGAATGTTGCGTTATTGGATAAGACCGTGCTGTCTTATTCCGAGGACGACGATATTATCAAGGACAATGTTTACCGCAAGCACAGGGGCTTTACCTGGTTACTTAACCAGCAGCATTTTGTCAAGCCCGACGGAACTTCCTTTAATTATAAAACCGATTATTTCGGACCTATGTTGGATGAAGAGGGAAACTATGACCACAGTGTTGAGCTCACCGACGCCGACTCAAAGCCCGATTTCGTTTATCTTGCCGATGCCTACGGCTTGGGCAACGATACCTTCGGTCATTACAACGGAAGCAATCCGCTCAACGGCGGTTTTAACGACGACGATATGTCGTATATCAATTTCGCCTATGAAAGCGGCGCGCCGATCGTGGCGGAGGCTACGCTGTTCAGCTCACCGTTATCGGATTCCGTCCGCTCGCAGCTGACCTCTATGCTCGGAGTTACTCCGACAAAATGGATAGGAAGGTATCTTGTCGATCTTGAGGACTTTACCGATGTTCCCGACTGGGCGCCTCCGATGTACGAGCAGCAGGAGGGTGTTGAATGGCGGTTTACCGGACCGGGTATACTGCTGGTGTCGGAAGAGGGCAAGATCATCATTCTTGAACAAAATACAGATTTCAGCTCAAAGGATCTGCTGAAAATCTATATTAACGAAGATTATAAAAAAGAATTCGGCGGCTGTGACTTGTGTAACTTTTATAATTGGTTTGAGCTGATTGAACCAAGCTACGGCACCGAAAACATTGCGACCTTTGAGTTTGACCTGAACGCGACCGGCATGGAGAAGATCAAGGAAATCAGCAAAACTCCACGGTTTTGCGCTATTGCGCGACGTCAGGAGAAGGGCTACGCACCTGTTTACTACCTTGCCGGAGACTGCAACGATTATGTCAACGGCGAACGCTACGGAAATTTCGTTTTTGCCAATGAATTTTTCAAATTTTTGTCTTATGACAGACAGGGAGATATTTCAAACTTCTTCTGGCGCTTTTACAATCCTTTTATAAGAAAGATTTTAAGCGATACTAAAGCGAACGAATATGTTGAGGAAAGTCAGGAACACACCGAGGTTTCACGCGTAAACAACGGCAGCTTCCAGATCCTCGAGAAAGAAAACTGGAAAAATCTGAGTATCAAGGCGGTGTCGATTAACGCCGATGAACCGGGAAAGGAAAAATATTCCCGAGACTTTACCTATTATAAGAGCCTTATTTCAAATGCTTCCGAGCTCGGAGTCAATTGTATAGAGGCAAAAGAACTGCTTCCGCCGGAGTTCTATACCGCAGTCAGCCGGCATAATAAGAATCCGGAAAATCGTAAGATTTATATTATACAGCGTGTCAAAAAGCCTGAGGATCTTAAGGATTCCGACTATTTGTCCAAGGAAGGGCTTGACAAATGGAAGAAATCCGTGCAGACGGTTGTGGACGCGCTTCACGGCAACGTCTCCACGGAAACCAAAAAGACCGGCAAGGTAAGCTATTTTATCGATGTTTCCGACTGTGTTCTGTGTGTAACTGTCGATCCCGAGCTTACTGCGGATAAAATAAAGAACATAAAGGGCATTTCTTCGTATTCCTACAGCGGTAAATATGTTGACGACAGCACGGGAATCAACGGCTTTGCTGCGTTCCTGTATGACGCTGCCCAGTCTGTTTCAAATGAAAACTACGGCTATTGCACGCCGGTATCGGTATCCTCGGAATTGAATATGATCAAGGGACTTTCCTTTGTCAAGAACAGCGACGCTTACATTCCCGAGGACTATGTGTCTTCCGACTATGAGCAGTATACATTCAGCAACGTTTTACTGGATAACGAGCAAATTGACAGTGCGGGCGGCAATTCAGGTTCCGCGCAATCAAGCTACGGCAGCGTAATGAGCGAGCTTGCTAAAAATGTTTCCAATGTTCTTGTTTCGGGTATCTCATTCTCGAACGTGAACGCAGGTTACGGACAGGATGCAGTTACCGAGGAGGAACAAGGTTCGTCAATAGTGGACGCTTTAAACGCTGTCAAGGATAGCCACCTGCTGGGCGGAGTTGTGTATGACCTGAACGATACGTGGAGCAACGTCAGCGAAGACATGGCGAAATTCACAACTTCCGATTCAACCGGCTGCTTGTGGCACAACACCTGCGACAGCGCTCAGATGACAGGTCTGCTCGCGCTTGACAGCGTTATGTCCGAAACCCCCGGACTGGTACTGTCCGATGACGACTTGGTTCAGGCGGTTTCAATGAACAGCGACGAAGCCTATATGTATATCACGCTGCAGCTGTTTGAGGAGCTCAATTATAAAGACAACGTGTTGTTTGTCGGTATTGATACCTATCAGCGAAACGACGGCGAATATTATTACGCAAAGGATTTCACGCCCAACTCACTTTCGGGTATGGAGTTTACTATCAGGTTTGAAGACAAGCAGAAAGCGGCTTTTTATGTGACAAGAAGCTATGACCGCGCCCGCGGCTCGGCTTTAAGCAAGGAGAGCTACACCGGTGAGTACGATAAGGTTGCCGATCTGGTATACGGAGGCTTTACCTCCTGCGACACCCAGTTCTATCAGACCGGTTCGACAGTCAACATTCGTTTGCCGTGGACATGGCTGAACGTATTTGATCCTGCCAAAAAGCTGGTAATAAGCGATCCTTCGCTTGATAAATCGCAGGCAAAAACAGTTACCACCAAAGGTCCCTTGGTATCCGTGATGATCGGTGAGCGCAAGGAAGGCGACTTGATTTACGGTTTCCCCGTAGATAAGCACGATCCCGGTTACAAGGTGTATGATTGGAGCAAATGGGAAAAGGCAAATTATACGATTCGCCAAAAGGAAGGCTTCGAAATTGTAAAACGCTACTTTTCTTCAAACTGATTTAAACCTGCATAATTAAAAGTTTTGTAATTAACCGTAACATAAAGATTATATAAGGAGATAACGTTTTGAAAATAGAATTGATCAGCGTTATCGGATTGCTTCTTTGTTTGCTGATCATCGGTATAGAGTACATTCTTCTCTACCGCCTTGCCGAGTACCAGGATGAGCATACGGCGCGTGCAGAGAATATCAGGCGCAGGCTTGATAATCATGTTGAGGGGGTGCTCTTTGCGCCGACCGTCAGCAGCCGAAACGCGGAGATAGAAGCGCTTTCCGATGAGATTAACGGCGATTTTGAAGTGTACGAAATGGCTTTGACCTGCATTAGAGAGCATAAGGGAAGCAGATACGCCACTGACCCCAAGGCGCTCGACGATTTGATAGTGCAAATCAACAATCACGTAGAGCCCAAAGAGATATACGCCAAAATGCTCGATGAAGGCGACGTGTATCACAAAAGCTATGCGTGCAGAAGACTCGCCGAGCTGGAAGCTACGGAATATCGCGATAAAATCAAAGAATATGTCGGAAGCAAGGAAAGAGAGCTTGCCTATAACGCCGCCATGGCGCTGTGCCATATGGGGGACGTGGAAGAGGTGGCGGAGTATTTGCTGGGGATTCAGGACGACCGTCTTTATTCCGCAAGGATCATCAACGAGTTTTTTTCTCAGTTTACCGGAAACAGGCAGGAGCTTGCCGAAAAGTTGTTTGAAAAATGCAACAATTATATGAAGTGCACGATCATTAAGACTATTGCGCCTTATAAGATCGACGCATTCAGACCGATGTATACCGAGGGAGCTTCCGGCGACGACAACCAGATGAAGATCGCCTGTGTAAAGGCCATTGCCGCCTTTGGCTATCCCGAGGACGAGCAGCTTTTGCAGATCGCCGCAGCCGACAGGGACTGGGTGGTCAGATCATCTGCTGTCAGAGGACTCTCTCTTCTGCACAGCTCAACTGCGCTCGCAACCGTCAAGCACGCTCTCGGCGACAAAGAATGGTGGGTGCGTCAGGCAGCTGCTCAGTCGATTACAAAAATGGATATTTCATCTAACGATCTTGAAGAGATTTTGAGCGGTTATGACCGTTTTGCGGCAGACGCCGTTAAAACCGTCCTGTACAGACAGGTCGACACCGAATAACCGGAAAGGGAGGAAAAGCCAATGGGATTTCTTAACGCCGTAAGAAGCTTTATTATTGTATTCAACTATTTTTGTATGGCGTTTACGATTTTGCTCAATCTTATTTACATCATACAACTTTTTGTATCTTTGGTACGCGTACATAAAAACTATAATAAAACCTTTTCCGATGATTTTCACAGCTATGCCGACAGTGATAATTTATTGCCGATATCTTTGATCATTCCTGCTTTTAACGAAGAGGAGAATATCGTGCAGAACGTTCGCTCGCTGATGAAGATCAATTATCCGATGTTTGAGATCATCGTCGTTAACGACGGCTCTACCGATAAAACCGGCGAGCTTGTAATAAATGCGTTTCATATGCACAAGATCGAAACTTCTATTCGCAGCCAGATACCTACTCAGAAGATAGAGGCGGTCTATTACAGCAAAAAATTCCCGAATTTGCTGTATGTTCAAAAGGAGAACGGCGGTAAGTCGGACGCGCTGAACGCGGGCATCAATATATCGCGTTATCCGCTGTTCACTTGTCTGGACGCGGATTCCAGATTAGAAAAAGACGCTCTTCTTCGTCTTTCCATGGAATTTATCAAGGACTCACGAACCGTTGTTGCCGGAGGTCTGGTGCGTATAGCCAACGGTTCAAAAATAGTAGACGGCGAACTTAAGGGATTTTCCATGCCCAAAAAGATTATTGAGCGTTTCCAGATAGTTGAGTATTACCGCTCGTTTTTGATGGGACGTGTATTTTGGAACGCGTCAAATTCTCTGCTTATCGTTTCGGGCGCCTTCGGACTGTTCCGTAAGCAGACGGTTATTGACGTCGGAGGTTATAAGATAAATACAGTCGGCGAGGATATGGAGATCATTGTTCGTATTCACCGCTATATGAAGAAAAAGAGAAAAAAATACAGAGTCAAGTTTGACGAGTTCTCGATCTGCTGGACTCAAGGTCCTATGTCCATGAAGGATATACGAAGCCAGCGCAGACGCTGGCAGATCGGCCTGATGGATACGCTTATTTCACACTTCGGAATGACGTTCAATCCGCGATACGGTTTTGTAGGTCTGTTATCTGTTCCGTACAACTGGATTTTTGAGCTGTTTGGAGCAGTGGTAGAGGTAATCGGTTATTTCCTGATTCCATTCACGCTGATAATGGGCGAGCTGAATATGTTCTTCTTTGTAATGTATTTTCTGTTGTCGGTCGCGCTGGGCGTTATCCTTTCGGAGGGCAGCCTGGTTCTGGAGCAATATACTCACAGAGCCGCTATGAACGCAAAGCAAAGTATCTCGATATCCGTTTACGCGATACTGGAAAATTTTGGATATCGTCAGATGATCACATTATTCCGTGTGGAAGGTATCCTTAAATACCGTAAGCTTCGCAAGACATGGGGCAAGATCAAACGAAAGGAGTTTGAACAATGAAGAAGATCGCTATCTCTGTTGCTGCAACCATGGTTGTTCTGTTTTTACTTGCGCAAACAGGCGTGCTGGCTCCTTTCGGCATCAAACAGCTTTCGGTTTTCAGAGAGAAGGACACTTCACCCGCCAAATCGGAAAACTCCGGCGAAGAATTTCATGATTCGACAGTCGACGTGGATTACCGCTTTAAGGCAGAGAACGGGTATTTTAACCTGTACAGAAAGGGCGGCTGGGAACAGCAGTTTATGACGGGCGTTAATATAGGCGCCTCGGAACCTGCTTTGTTCCCCGGAGATCTTACCATCAGCTACGAAACATATCTGCGCTGGTTTAAACACATAAGCGAGATGAACGCCAACTGCATCCGTGTTTATACGACCATGCGTCCCCAGTTTTATTTGGCGCTCAGCGATTTTAATAAATCTGCCGATAATCCCATTTATCTGTTTCAGGGAGTATGGGTAAACGAGGATGATATCGAACGTTTAGGCGACGTTTACGCCGAAAACGAAAAGATCCTGACGGACTTTAAAAACGACGTGGTCACCACTGTGGATGTAATCCACGGCAAGGCCGTAATACCCGAAAGCCCCGGTGAAGCGTCGGGTACATATCACGCAGACGTGTCAAACTGGCTGGCGGGTTGGATCGTCGGAATCGAATGGGACCCCAACCTTGTACTCAACACCGACGACCAGCATCCCGATATGCGCGATTACGACGGCAAATATCTATTTACTCAGAGCTCGACGCCGTTTGAAGCCTTTTTGTGCAGGGTGGGCGACGCTTTGATTGAACACGAAACGGAAAAATATCATTATCAGGTGCCGCTGGCTTTCACCAACTGGATCACGACCGACCCTCTAAGCCATCCAAATGAGCCTCACTTTGATGAGGATAAGGCAACCGTGAACACCGAAAGCATTAAGTTCAGAAATTTCGGACCGGGAATGTTTACGTCCTACCATATTTATCCCTACTATCCCGACAGCCTGAACTATCAGGAGGATTATCTTGAGAACAAGGGCGACAACGGAAAGCCCGATACCTATTCCGCATACTTAAAGGATCTTAAGCTGGTTCATACGCTCCCGATCCTGGTTGCCGAATTCGGAATTCCGACCTCGCGCGGTATGGGACACGAAAGCGTTATGGGCTACAACCAGGGCGGTGTGGACGAAAACGCTCAGGGAGCGATGCTCACCGACATGATCGATTCTATTCAAAAAACAGGTTATGCGGGCGGTTTGGTATTCACATGGCAGGACGAGTGGTTTAAGCGAACGTGGAACAACGTTATGTTTGATATTGCCGACCGCCGTCCGTTCTGGTCAAATATCCAGACGACCGAGCAAAACTTCGGTATTATGGCATTTGACCCGGGAGCCAAATATTGCTGCTGCTATCCCGACGGCGACATTGGCGAATGGAGCTCAACCGAGACGGCGATCAAGTCCGGCGCGGGCGAGCTGTCCGTTATGCACGACGAGCGTTACCTTTATTTGATGTATAAGTCAAAGGATTATGACTTTAACAACGACACCCTGTATATCCCTGTCAATACGATAGGCGGTCAGGGCAACACCTCGTCAAAGGATTATAAGCTTACCTTTGACGACGGAGCTGATTTTTTAATTAAAATACACGGTGCTTCCGATTCTCATATTTATGTGGACAGCTACTATGACGCGTTCAGCTATCATTTTGTTGAATCGCGCATACTCAGCGATTTCCCCATGCCTAAGGATGCCGACAAAAAAGACAGCGGCGTTTTTAATGAGATGATGATGTGTTACGGATATCATCTTAAGGTCGGAGGAACGGGAGTTGAGGTTCCCGATAAAGCTTACGAGACCGGTAAGCTGAAATACGGAAATGCCAATCCCGACTCTGAGGATTATGCTTCTCTGACAGATTTTTGCTACGGCGACGATGCGGTTGAGATCCGCATTCCATGGCAGCTTTTAAATGTTATGGATCCGTCATCCAAGCAGCAGATGGGCGATTTCAGAGATGAACAGGTATTTACTCCCCAGCCCTTCGATTCGTTCGACTTCGGCATTGGCGTGGCAAAAAATAAGGAAGAAGTCAAGATCAACTTCGAGGGCAACTATTCCTTTAAGGAGTGGAATATGCCTACATGGCACGAGCGGCTTAAGCCTTCGTACTATGAGCTTCAAAAATATCTGGAGCAATACCGCAGCAACTCAGATTCAAATAACAAGCAAAAATAATCAAATTAAGGAGACGAAGGAATGAAAAAAATAATAGCACTTTTGCTTACTGCAACGTTTCTTTTTGCCTTCGCCTCATGCAGTGAAGAAAAAAAAGAGGAAAAGAAAAATACCGTGGCGAAGCACATTGAGCTTCCCAAGACAAATAAGATCGATATGCCGTTTTACGCTGCCGACAACGGATATATATACCGTAAAACCTCAGACAATCAGGGTGAGATTTTCTATATCAAGGGCGTAAATATGGGACTTTCCGAGCCCGAGACCGATCTTGCATCTCCCGATACCCGCTATGATACTTTTATGAACTGGTTTAAAAGTATAAGCGAAATGAACGCGAATACGGTCAGAGTTTTTTCCGTAATGAATCCGGATTTTTATCGTGCTTTAGATGACTACAATAAACAGCACGCCGATTCTCCGCTGTATCTCATTCAGGGCATATGGTTTTCCGAAAACCTGATGACCGAGCTGACCGACGCGCTGGAGAGCGACAAGATCCTGATAGGCGCGTTCAAGCGCTCGGTTACCGAAACGATCGACATTATCCACGGCTCAAGCGATTATACCTCATACGGCAGCTTTGATCCCGCTATCTACGACCGTGACATTTCGGATTACGTTGTCGGTTATATTCTCGGCTTGGAATATCCTCCCGAATTTGTGAACGAAACCAATGTTTCCCATCCCAAGCAAGCTGACTATAACGGCGGATATCTGCGCACTGCGGACGGTTCTACGCCGTTTGAAGCATTTTTGTGTGAGGTAGGGGACACGCTGATTGAATATGAGACCGATTCCTATTCGTGTCAGCTGCCGGTTTCATTCCTTAACTGGCAGACGCTCGACACCCTTACTCATTCCGCAGAGCCTTTTCCCTATGAAGAGGACACTGAAAGCGTCGATACCGAAAAAATCATAGGAAAAGACGGTTATTATGCCGGCTTGTTTGCCGCTGTAGATGTGTATCCTTATTATCCTGAGTTTATGAATTACCAGAAGGAATATACACAGACAAAAGACAATTATCTTGCGTATTTGCAGGATTTAAAGAGCCAATACAGCGTTCCTTTG
This sequence comes from uncultured Ruminococcus sp., assembly GCA_902792105.1. GTDB lineage: Bacteria > Bacillota > Clostridia > Oscillospirales > Acutalibacteraceae > Ruminococcoides. The sequence continues at coordinate 4,813 of CADAYK010000003.1, read as the reverse complement.
CTGATTGCCGAATACGGCTTGAGCACCTCGCGCGGCATTGCGCACTTAGGGCTTAACGGATACCGCCAGGGAGGCTTGACCGAGCAGGAACAGGGCGAACTTGACGCCCGTATGTCCCGCGATATAAGCGAGGCAGGGTGCTGCGGCGGATTGCTGTTTTCATGGCAGGATGAATGGTTCAAGCGCACTTGGAATATGGATATGTATTATCCCGATAAGCCTAACGAGCGTATTCACGATTTGTCCTCTGCCGAGCAGAGCTACGGCGTTCTTGCGTTTGATACGGCGGTCAGCTTGCCTGACGGCGATACCTCCGAATGGAATTTGGAAACAGGGGTCGAGGATACCGACGTTTGTGTGAAATACGACGCGGAGTATTTGCATTTGCTTGTTTCTCTTCCCGAAAACTTTGACTTTGAAAAGGATACATATTACGTTCCGATTCAAGTCAGCGCCGAAGGCAGCACTGTTGACAAGGACAGAGACCTTAAATTTTCGGAACCGACTGACCGGTTGCTGGTGATCAACGGTAAAGAGAACACAAGGATTCTTACCGACGCTTATGAGGATTCTTTTTACTATAAATACGGAGTTTTGCAAAAGATCCTCGGCGAAAAAAACACAAAGCCTTTTAAACAAAACAGCGGTCTTTACCGCGATATACGGATGTTGGTTGCCAACGAAATGTATTTGCCCGAAGAGAAGCGGCTGGTTGAGCCCAAGTCGGTCGAAACCGGACTTCTCAGATACGGAAACGCCGATCCCGACAGCAAGGAATTCTGTTCACAGGCAGACTTCTGTTTGAGCGGAAAAAAGCTGGAGATCCGTCTGGCGTGGTATTTGCTGGGAATAAAAAACCCCCGTACAAAGACCTGTATCGCGCCGCTTACCTCCGATAAAATAGAATTTACCGGGTTTAAAACCATTAAGCTGGGCGCCGGCGAAAAAGGAACGATCAAGCTGTATGATACCGGGTTCAGCGGACTTAAACAGCCTGAATACACCCAAAGGCTGAAACAATCATATGGCATCCTGAAGGATGAATTCCGCTCGCTGCCGACATTTGATATCGGATAAAAAACAATATTATGCCAAAGCTTTTTGCGGCAGGTAAAGTATAATTGAGGGATAGGTTTTTACCTACCCTCTTTTTTTGGGGACTGTACCGGACGCAAATGTTGACATAAAAAAATATTAAAAGGATTAATTTTGTTTGCATTTGGGATTTTGAATATAATGCGTTTATTTTATAAATTTCTGTGGATAATTTTTCGTTTATATGCTATATTATTCTATGACTTTGATTACTAAAATCGGATGTATTCAGTATAATACGGCAGAAATCGGAGTCACTTCAATTACGGTTACTCCCGGTTCCTACGAATATGACGGCAAGGCAAAGGCGCCTGCGGTAACTATCAAAGACGGCACCAAAACGCTGGTCAAGGATACCGATTTCACCGTTGCTTATGAGAATAACTCAGGTATCGGCGACAACACAGCAAAGGCTGTTGTAACCGGCAATGTGACGTCAGATTTAGGTGATATAACGAATTATGATAGGATTACTCTTTTGGAGGAGCTTTTAAAGAATCAGAACGAAATGGTTAAATTATCGGTTTCTTGGTATAAAAAAGATTCCCAAACCGGTATTGCAGCTATAGATTTCGCGCATCATGCAATAGCAGCCTATGGCATTGAGGACGCTTACGATGCTTCTGATATCACAAATGAAACCTACAACAGACGAATCCTGATTTATGACCCGAATACAACGCCTGCTCCGACAAGTGATGCCGGAGTAAATAGAGAAGAATGTATTTACTACAACTCTAAAACACACAGCTACATTCGTCCCTCACAAACCAACGACAAATTTACATTCTACTGGACGAATCCTACTAAGGAAAATCCGGAAACAGATACAAGCAAGAGTAACACCCCCTTATGCGGCGGTATTTACGGTGTAAATGTATGCGGAAGCTATGCGCAAACTGTATATAATATGCCCGCAATCAAAAGCGCGCTCAACCCGAACGGAATACCGGTTTGGCTCAAAAAAGGCGAATCCAGATATCCCTGGACGCGGCAAGGCTGGCGCCTTGCAAGGACGACAACGCAGTATTGCGGAAAATAGACCGCAAAGATTGTCTACTTTTTATTAGGTATTAGTATTAAATAAACGGCAGCCCGTAATTGGGTTGCCGTATTATATTTGCGCGGAGGTGTAGACAAGCTTTTTGTTTTCTGATATGATTAGCATAACAAAAGCTCAAAAGGAGGATCAATTTATGCAGAATAATATTAATGGCACGGCTTTGGAGCCGCAAGAAACTGTTTGTATTGTTTTTGAGGAGGATGCCTGCCGCAGCGCCGCCTATGTCGACGGTAAACAGGCAGGTGAATGCGAATTCACTGTTGACGGCGACGTTTGGACGATCACCCACACCGGCGTCCGTTCCGAATACGGCGGAAGGGGAATTGCCAAAAAGCTTGTATTAAAGGTGATTGAAGCCGCCCGTGCCAAAAACGCAAAAATTGTGCCGCTCTGCTCATATGCCGATAAGATGATGTCGGGAAAAGAAGAGTTTGGCGACGTGCTCGGTTAAATTTTTCCGCTGACCTCTGTTTTATAACGTTAAAAAAACTTCCTGCCGGTGTCCGGATCATCTGTGGTTCGGATTTAAGCAGGAAGTTTATTTATTTCATTACGGGAGAATTGCCCGGGAGCCGGACTGCAAAAATATTATCTGTATTTTTGGCGGACGCTTGATATTAGTATAATACTAATACCTAATAAAAAGTAGCCAATCTTTGCGGTCTATTTTCCACAATACTGCGTTGTCGTCCGTCCTTGCAAGGCGCCAGCCTTGCCGCGTCCTCCGCCTTGTCTTGCGAAAAATATCCTCGCAAAATATAAGTCTACTTTCTATCAGGAATTAGTATAAGGTGTTTTTCAACATAGCGATCCTCAAAAATATCATTTTTTGATATACCTTACGTCTGCTTCCGTGCTGTCCCTGATTGTCAAAGTATTGTTGCTGACAGTATACTCTAAGATGCCTGTAACATCGTCATATTTGATTTCGGCGTAATTGCCTTTGTCGGCATAGTTAAAGCCCATCTTGATGCCGTTAATTTCGTAGTTTCCGGTACCGTCGGCGTTAAAGGTATAAACGATGTTTTCGTCCTCCTCATACGCCCATGAACCGACAAGCGGTGATAAATCTGTTGTGTTGACGGTTACCGGCTGACCGATTCCCTTTGGTGAATCCATAGAAGCAAGCCAGCGTTGGATACACGTTGCGTCGGTAATGTTAACAACACCATTGCCGTCTGCATCCGCTGTCGCTTTTGTAAAGGTGAAATCCAGCGGCAAATCTGCCAAATATCTTTGGATACAGGTCGCGTCGGCAATATTGACTGTTCCGTTGCCGTCAACATCACCGAGGATCATCGGCTTTTCAGCAACACGGAAGCTTGCCCACGCTTCGCCCGAAAGCACGCCGTTGCGTGTGGGAGTAGCTACTACGCTATAGGTACCGGTATTCCTGATATCCTCTTTTGCGATCTCCACCTCGACCGGCTCTCCGTTTTCACCGTCGACGACCTGATAGTAGGTCAGGGTATAGTCCTCGTCCCCGGCATACTCAACGCCTGACTCAGACGTCAAGGTGACTGCCGGCGGAGTAAGCGCATTGCCTGTGTAGTACAATGTATTCCCGGACAATTTCATATCAACGGTTTCGCCGTCGGCGTTGACCATCGTGCCGAGCGGATGTACGTTAGTCACTTTCTTGCCGATCTCATCTGATACGATTGTGAACACCACCGACACGGCTGCCATTTGACCGTTCTCGTTGGAGAAGCAGGCGGTATAGGTGTATTCTCCGTCCTCGAGCGACATCAGATAGTCGGTGCTTAAGCCGAGCGCAACGCCGTCCTCCCCGGTAACGCGCCACTTTTCGAGCTCGTCCTCGGAAATACCTTCGTCCTCTACTTTGCTGCCGTCCGTGCCTACGGGAGAGGATTTCTTGTTATCTTTTGGCTTATAGCTCGCGATCTCCTTGCCGTTTTTGTCGAACATCTTACAGCTTCCGGCTTCATCGGTATTCGTCAACTTGTTCAGCCAGCCGGACTGCAGGTTGGCAAAGTTCATCTCATTCGTTCCGGTAGCCTCATAGAGAGGACTGAGATACCACGAAGGGATCAATAAATAGTATTTATAGCCCTCTAAGTAATCCTGCTCGCTGAAGCTCTGCAGCTCCTCGGGGTTCATTTTTACGATGGATTCGAAGGCAGCCCGGTAATCTGCCCAACGCTCGACATCAATAATAGGATAATCGAACCAACCCTGACGTACGCCATGGCAGATCTTACAGGTCTCGGTATACCAGCAGCGGTAGTTGTAGCGGGTGAACATATTGAACAAACCGCCCTTATAGGGGGTCGCTTCAAACTTGGTTATCTTGCGCGTCCCCTTGAAGTCGTGATATCCTGTCATCTCCTGTCCGCATTTTGTGCAATGTGTGTGGTGCGCTATATAGCCTTTCGGCTCCCATTCGCCGGGGGTGCAGGCTTCCTCTTGATCAAACAGCAGCTTTTTGCATCTCCCACAGTGACCTCTGTGGGTAAAGTTAGGATATGCCCCTTTGGCGGGGCTATAGTCGACTCTGCCGGTGCCCACGTGGGAACAGAGCTGATCTTCGTGATAGCTGCACTTGGTGCAGTCGACGGCAACCTCGCCGTTATAGATCTCATATCCGCTGACGTTGGACAAAACCGCTGTTGCCTTTAAGTCGTGCGCTTCGCC
>CADAYK010000002.1 GCA_902792105.1 uncultured Ruminococcus sp. | reverse complement strand
AATACCGTAAGCTTTTTGAGAGTAGGCGCATTTGTACTTGTGCACGTCGGAATGATGATGGTAGTATTCGTATTGGCGGACACCGCCGGACCGGTTGCTTACTGGCCGATCGTAGTGTTCGGCAATGCATTTGTTATGGTTCTCGAGGCGCTGCTTGTTGCAATTCAGGTATTGCGTCTTGAGTATTACGAAATGTTCAGCCGTTTTTATTCGGGCGAGGGCAGAGCCTTTGAACCGGTAAAACTAAATAAAGTTTAAATTGTGGAGGTACTATTATGTTTTTATTCAATTGTTTAATGTTAGCGTTACCCGTAGTATTTTTGGTTGCGTCAGCTATTATTGCCGTTAAGATGTTTGAAAAGGGAAAAAGCAAAAAACAGTCTGTTCTCATGCAGCTTTTCTCATTCGCGGCAGTTTTTGTGATCTGCCTTGTTTGTCCTATCGTTGCCAACGCTGCAACAGGCGACGCGGGCGCGGCCGCTTCATCTGCATTATCTGACGGTCTTGCATATATTGGCGCGGGGCTTTCAACCGGTCTTGCCTGCATCGGCGGCGGTATTGCCGTAGGTAACGCTGCTCCTGCCGCAATCGGCGCGACAAGCGAGGATCCCAAGGCGTTTGGTAAGGCAATTATCTTCGTTGTACTCGGTGAAGGTATTGCTATTTACGGTATGCTGGTTTCTATTCTGCTTATTTTCGCAACATAAAAAAGCTTAAAGGATCAGTATTATGAAATTCTTTTTGATAAGTGATAATGTTGATACAAAAATGGGTATGCGTTTTGCCGGGATCGAGGGCGTCGTTGTTCACGAGGAGGACGAGGTCAGACGAGAGCTTATGCAGGCAATAGGACGCGAGGATATCGCCGTTATACTCATGACGGAAAAGCTTGTGTCACTGTGTCCCGACATTGTTTACGACCTGAAGCTTAACCAGAAAAAGCCTTTGATCGTTGAGATCCCCGACCGTCACGGCAACGGACGCACCAAGGATAGTATTACAAAGTATGTTCAGGACGCAATCGGCGTTAAGCTTTAAGCATTAATCACACAAGCTGAGAGGTAAACATATGCCAAAAAATAAAACAGACAATTTTTTAAAGGCGATTAAGAAGTATGCAAGCGCTCAAAAAACCGCTATGGAGGGCGAGGTAAGGCAGCTTAAAACCGAACGCCTTAAAGAGGCAGAGGAAAAGGCAAAGCGTGACAGCGAACGCATGAAAAAGGATAAGCTGATCGAAACGCACAACCGCCAAACCGCGATGCTCGCTTCCAAAACTCAGGAAGGACAAAGACAGCTGTTTATCGAACGCGCGGCAATGACCAAAGAGGTATTTGACCTTGCAAAGGAAAAGCTGAACGAATACACAAAAACCGCAGAGTATTCGGAAAAGCTCAAAAACAGTGCCAAGGAGATTGCAGAATTTTTTGACGGAAAAGACTGCGTTTTGTTTTTGAACGAACGCGACATCAAAGCCGCAGACGATCTTAAATCGTTTTTTGGCGGCAGCGTTGACGTCAAAGAAGATAAAACCATTAAAATCGGCGGCTTAAAGGGCTACTGTAAAAGCTTGGGTATCATTGCCGATGAAACACTTGATACCAAGCTTGAAGTCCAGAAAGAGTGGTTTGTTGAAAACGCCGAACTGTCAGTACTTTGAACCTTCTTAATCGAAAGAGTGAATGAATATGAATAACAATGTAATTTACGGAATCAACGGTCCTGTTGTCACCGTGAAAAACACCGACTGCTTTGAGATGATGGAGATGGTTCACGTCGGAAAGCAGAATCTTGTCGGAGAAGTAATCGGAATAACCGACAGACAAACAACGATTCAGGTATATGAGGAAACAACCGGCTTAAAGCCGGGCGACCCTGTTTCGGGCACGGGAGCGCCGATGAACGTTCTGCTCGGCCCCGGCATTATCGATAATATCTTCGACGGCATCGAACGTCCCCTTAAGGCAATAGAAGAAAAATCAGGTGCGTTTATCAGCAGAGGCGCTGCAGTTACATCGCTCGATACCGAAAAGCTCTGGAACGTAACAATGACTGTCAAGCCCGGAGATAAAGTTGAGGGCGGACAGATTTACGCCACTCTTCCCGAAACTCCTATTATAGAGCACCGTCTTATGGTTCCTCCCGAGCTTTCGGGTGTGGTAAAGGAAGTTAAACCCAACGGTGAATACAGGTTGTTCGATACGGTTGCGGTTATTGAGGACAGCCTCGGCGAAACTCATGAATTAAAGCTTTGTCAGCAGTGGCCTATCAGGACGTCAAGACCTGTTAAGCAGCGTCTTACTCCGTCGATCCCGCTCATTACCGGACAGCGTATAATGGACACGCTGTTTCCTATAGCAAAGGGCGGCACCGCAGCTATTCCCGGCGGCTTCGGTACGGGAAAAACCATGAACCAGCACCAGCTTGCTAAATGGTGCGACGCGGACATTATCGTTTATGTAGGCTGCGGCGAACGCGGAAACGAAATGAGCCAGGTTCTCGACGAGTTTTCCGAGCTTATAGATCCTAAGTCAAACCGACCGATGACCGACCGTACCGTGCTGATCGCCAACACCTCAAATATGCCTGTGGCGGCGCGTGAAGCGTCGATTTACACCGGCATCACACTTGCCGAATACTACCGCGATATGGGTTATCATGTTGCAATGATGGCTGACTCAACCTCACGCTGGGCTGAGGCGCTGCGTGAGATTTCCGGTCGCCTTGAGGAAATGCCGGCAGAGGAAGGCTTCCCGGCTTATCTTCCTTCACGTCTTGCCGAATTCTATGAGCGCGGCGGACGTGCGGATGTTCTCAGCGGCGGCGAGGGTTCGGTAACCCTTATCGGAGCGGTTTCTCCCCAGGGCTCAGACTTCTCGGAGCCTGTAACTCAGAACACAAAGCGTTTTACACGTGTGTTCTGGGCGCTTGACAAGGCCCTTGCTTACGCAAGGCATTATCCCGCCATTAACTGGATGGAAAGCTACAGCGAATACTTTAACGATCTTGATCCGTGGTTCAAAGAAAACCTCGGCGAAGATTTTGTTGAATACAGAAACCGCATAAGCGCGCTTCTTCAGGAGGAAAACTCGCTGATGGAGATTGTAAAGCTCATCGGCTCCGACGTTCTCCCCGACGACCAGAAGCTTGTTATTGAAACCGCGAGGGCGATCCGAGTAGGCTTCCTGCAGCAAAACGCTTTTCACGCCGAGGATACCTATGTGCCTCTTGAAAAGCAGAAGCTTATGATGAAGGTGATTTTGCATCTTCATGAAAAGGCAAAAGAGGTTGTCGCGCGCGAGATCCCGATATCAAAAATCATTAAGCTCGGGCTTTTTGATAAGCTTACAAAGATGAAGTATGATATTCCCAACAGCCGCCTTGATATGTTCGACGGTTATATAAGCGAAATCGACGAAAAGCTCGGCGAGTTATTAAAGTAAGGAGGAAACGCATTGATTATAGATTATGTAGGCGTAAAAGAAATCAACGGATCGCTGATTGTAATGGACGGCGTGAAGGGCGTTTCCAACGAAGAAATTGTAGACATCAAGCTTGAAAACGGCACCGTGCGCCAAGGACGTGTGGTACAGATCGAAGGCGAAAGAATCGTTGTTCAGGTGTTTGAGGGCACAAGACGAATCAGCCTGAAAAATACGCGCACGCGACTTACAGGTCACCCCATGGAAATGCCGCTTTCACCCGAAATCATAGGCAGAGTGCTTGACGGCGCCGGCAGACCTATCGACGGTCTCGGTGATATTTTCCCCGTAAAAAAGGAAAATATCAACGGCACTCCGATAAATCCTGTTTCAAGAGTTTACCCGAAAAACTACATCAATACGGGTATTTCATCAATCGATACCCTGATGACACTGATCAGAGGTCAAAAGCTTCCGATATTCTCAGGCTCGGGTATGACTCACAATGACCTTGCCGTTCAAATAGTACGCCAGGCAAAAATAAGCGGAGCCGACAGCACAAACTTCGGCGTTGTGTTCGCGGCAATGGGCGTTCAAAAGGATGTTGCGGAGTATTTCCGCAAAAGCTTTGAGGAAAGCGGCGTTCTTTCAAGGGTTGTAATGCTGTTAAACCTCAGCAACGATCCGATTATCGAGCGTACTCTTACTCCGCGCTGCGCTTTGACAATTGCCGAGTATCTCGCTTTTGAGCTGGATATGCACATCCTTGTAATTATGACAGATATGACCTCGTACGCCGAGGCTCTGCGTGAGTTTTCGTCATCAAAGGGTGAAATTCCCGGAAGAAAAGGCTATCCGGGTTATCTTTATTCCGATCTTGCTTCGCTTTATGAAAGAGCAGGCATGATAAAAGGTCATCCGGGTTCGGTAACTCAGATACCGATACTCACAATGCCCAACGATGACATCACACACCCGATCCCCGACCTTACGGGCTACATCACCGAAGGACAGATCGTTCTTGACAGAACACTTCAGGGACAGGGCTTTTATCCGCCCGTAAGCGTTCTTCCGTCCTTGTCACGTTTGATGAAGGACGGCATAGGTGAGGGCTACACGCGAGCCGACCATCAGGCGCTTGCAAACCAGCTTTTTGCTTCGTATGCCAAAGTTATTGACGCAAGAGCGCTTGCGTCGGTTATCGGCGAGGAGGAGCTTTCACCGATAGACAAAAAGTACATCGAATTCGGCAAGCTGTTCGAGTCAAGATTTGTTAACCAGGGCTTTACCGAAAACAGAAGCATTGAACAAAGCCTTGACCTTGGCTGGGAGCTTCTTTCAACATTGCCGAGGGCTGAGCTTGACCGTGTTGACGACGCGGTGCTCGACATATACTATAAGGGCTAAGAGGTGTCATAATGGCTGTACAGGCAGTGCCCACCAAGGGCAATCTTATGAATACAAAAAAGTCTCTCGCACTTGCCAAAAACGGCTATGAGCTTCTCGACAGAAAGCGCAACATCCTTATCCGTGAGATGATGACGCTTATTGACCATGCCAACGCCATTCAGGAAAAAATCGACGGCGCTTACGAAGAAGCGTACATTGCCCTGCAAACCGCAAACATCAGCAACGGCTTTTGTGAGGATATTTCAAACGCCGTGCCGATAGAAAACGGGCTTCACCTTGATTCGCGCAGTGTAATGGGCGTTGAGATCCCTATTTTGACCATGGATGAAAGTGAGAACTATAATTATCTGCATTACGGCACAAGAACGACCAATTCTGCTGTAGATAAAGCGTTTATTCTTTTCACTAAGGTAAAAAACCTTACTGTTGAGCTTGCCGAAATTGAAAACAGCGTTTACCGTCTTGCGGTTTCAATTAAGAAAACGCAAAAGAGGGCTAACGCGCTGAAAAACATTATGATTCCGCGGTTTGAGGAATCCGTAAAATTCATTTCCGACGCGCTCGATGAAAAAGACAGAGAGGAATTCAGCCGCCTTAAGGTTATTAAGCGAAAAAAATTGAGAGACAGCGAACAAAGTTAAAAATCAGGCGGAGTATGCTTTCGATGCATCCTCCGCCTGAACTGCTTTATGTTAAATTCCGGATAAGTATTAGCTTGAAATTATTATTCAAAAATATCTAAAATTATACTTATTTATAACATTTTTCTTGACATTTGTACAATGATAAGATAAAATAAAGCTAAATAGCAAGAGTTTTAGCAATAATTTAGACAGTTTAACTTCAATGCATTTTTATCTTTTCCTTTATTGCTTATAAAATTATTAAAAATGCATGCAAATTAAAGCGCGTATCAGCACACGATAACTGTTACGCGCTTTGTTAGTTTTTTGGTTATTTATGGAGAGTGAGACTTAATGAAAAGAAAGCAAATCCGAAGAATGTTGATTAAGTCTTTTAAAATTGCCGGAGCCGATAAGATAATAGGGATATACTTTATTTGGTTTTTTATCGCTGCGGTACCTGTTTGGATTTTTGAACCCGGCATAAAAAACTATGCCGACAGCCTTTGGTTCTGCTTTGCCTCGTCAACTACTATCGGATACGGCGATTATGTTGCCGTTACGTTCGTGGGCAGGATAGTTATTGTTTTACTGTCTGTTTACTCCGTAGCCGTAATAGCTATTTTTACTGCGGTTATTACAGGCTTTTTCTCCGATTTGGCGCGGTTCAGGGCAAGTGAAAACGCCCGTGCGTTTATATATGAACTTGAACACTTACCGGAGCTTTCAAAGGAAGAACTCGAGGATCTATCAAACCGAGTAAAGAACTTTAATAGCAAACGTTGATTATTTTACACCTTGTTTTTTATAATCTATATACCGGTTATAAATATTATATATAACTTATCTTGAAATCGTCAGGATAGAAAAATAAGAAGGGCGGAATATTTATGAAAAAACTGCTTAAAAAAGCTGTTGCTGCCGTGCTTGCGGCTTCCATGCTTGCTTCGGTCGGTTCTGTTGCGGCTTTCGCGCAGACTGACGACGGCGACAACGGCGACAATTACTACAAGGGAGTTTTCTATTATCGTCCGGGATTCGGCGAGATCGCACCGCTAACCGACAGCATTGATTACTATACCTACTCCGACGGCTATTTTAAGGGTGACAGCCGTGTTTACAACGATCACCTTGCGACCTTAAGTATGTCTCTCGGCGAAGCGTCTGTAAGCAGCAACCGTGAGCCGTACACAATTGAAGGTTATAAAAACAAAAGCCGAGATGTTACAGCGTTTCTTGAGGATACAGGTTTTTCGGAAATCAAGATTAATCAGTATTATACCGAAAAGCCTTCAAAGGACTCGATCGGTATTGTGTGCGCTCACAAAAAAATAAACGACGGCGGCAAAGATTATACTCTTCTTGCAATTGTTCCGCGCAGCGCAGGTTACGAGGCGGAATGGGGCAATAACTTTGTTCTCGGCGAAAGCGGAGACGCCGCCGGCTTTGAAGGCAGTGCCGAAAAGATTCTTGCTTACACAAAGGATTATGTTGCAGAAAAAGGTATTTCGGGCAATATCAAGGTGTGGACCGTAGGCTACAGCCGCGGAGCCGCAATTACTAATATTATCGCTAAAAAGCTTATTGACGCACCGAAGGAATCCATCGGCGAAGCCGTTGAGCTTAGCGCTGACAACCTTTACGCATATACCTTCGGAACACCTTCAGCCGCGGACATAAACAACGATCCGCACAACGAAAGGTATGCCGGAATATTTAATTCCTTCGCAAATACCGAGATTGCGTCAGCTATGGCTCCTATAGATATGGGATTTGAGCGCTACGGTACAGACAATATGTTCCTCAATAAAGATGATGAGGATAAAATGTTTGTTAATCTTAAAATCTGTAATCCCGATATCTATCAAATGTTTTTGGACGGCTCCGGTTCCAACTCCTTCTCACCCAAGAAGTTGGGAATTAAAGACGGTTCAATCGGATTGGTCAATGACGAAAAATCATATATACCCAATGATCCTAAAGAATTTCTCAGCGGCTTGTGCGCCTATCTTACACAGGTTTCCGGCGGAAGAGAAAACTTCGCTAAGGTTTATGAACAGCCTTTCTCGGATTTACTCGCTTATTATGAATCTCTTACAGGGGATGACAGCGCGGCGTTTACATCCGCCATCGGCAGTCACGAGGATACACTTTCGCTTGTTGTTTCCATGTACGCTTATTTCATGAAATATAAAATGCACAGTGAAATCAAAGCTACGATAGACGAGGCTGTAAATAAGGTTAAAGAGCTTGCCGAAGTTGCCGCCTCTGCCGACGGAGACAACGATACGGGCATAGGTGTTGACGATATTACAAAGGCAGGCGCACAGCTTATCAAATTCCTCTTAATGAAGCCCGAAAAACTTCAACCCATTGCTGCCGGATATCTCGGAAATGTTATCGGCGACGCAATGAAGGCTTCGGGAGCAACCGATCAGCAGATAAATAATATTTGTAACGAAGAATCACTCAACGCTCTTACACATCTTCTTTCGCACCTGCTTCTCGGAAACGTTTGGCAGAGCAGCGCGGTAAAACCGTTAAGCATTGATAACGAGCAGATAAAGAATGCTGCCACACTTATCGGAAACTTTTCCAATATCATGACGGATCACGTAAATGAAGTTATTATATCATGGCTCAGATTATCCGATACTTACTTTAGCGATTACGCTCCTCTTACCGAAGCTCAGAGCACGGGCTACCGCAGAGTATACTTTGGTGCAGATACTGCCAAGCTAAACGGTGATATAACCGGCGGGGACGGCGAAGTAGTTGCAACTATAGAAAACGGTGAACTTAAAAATGTGACAGATAAATGGGTCGGCTTTACAAGCACCGACGAGGGCGGTTTCTACAGAATACCGTTAAGCGATACTTATAAATTTAACCTGAACAATGTAAGCGGAAAGCTTACAGCTAAGGTGGGCGAGTATGACTGTTATACAGCAAACACATCCTTTGTATTTGAACAGACTGTATATACCGAGAGCGAAAAGAACGCTGTACTTACACTGCCGGCGATTATAACTGACAAAGAAGTCGAAGACGAGTATTCTTTCACTTTGGACGAAGTTGAAGGCAAATACCTTATCGGTGACATTGATATGAACGGCACGGTAAATATATTTGATGTTACAGCACTGCAAAAGGCTATTGCTTCCGGCAACAAATTCAGCGAACTGTTTACAATCATTGCCGACGCTGACGGAAACGGAATGGTTTCTATTCAGGATGTAACTGAAATTCAGTTCTATCTTGCAGACGTAGACAACAGGGGCAACAGAATCGGTGAATTAGTTATTTACCATTCATAAAACTGCAGCCCGCCGAATTTATATCGGAAATATAAATATATGATAAAAACCGGACAAGAGGATAGCCTTTTGCCCGGTTTTTTAAAAGAATTATTTTACTGTTTTTCATGTTCATTAATCAGTTCGTCAAGCTTATCGAGCAGAATTTTTTCAGGAATTCCGGTTTTTTTGCTCAAATCCGAAACAGTAGCGTTTTTAATCATCATTTTGCCGATCGGAGTTTTAACTATTTTAAATCTGCCGTCTATTTTAACCAGTTCATCGGGAAGCCATGGATGCTGAGATAAAATATCGGTTAGCTTTGAATTGCTGTTATAATCCATCTTGTCCACCTCGTTTTGGTTTTATTGCAATATACTTTAACATAAAAAGTGTATAATTGCAAGGCATACATAAAACAAAATTCTTCTTATAATTGTAAATCTTTACAATTATTCCGGACTGTGATATAATAACAATAGAATTATTTTTCTTTATTAGAAAATATTAAGGAGTTGATTTCGTGAACAGCCAAATTATACGAAAAAGAATTACATTTTTCGGCCGTGTTCAGGGTGTAGGATTCAGATACACCGCTTCATATGCCGCAAACAGCTGCGGAGTAACGGGCTGGGTGCGAAATGAATATAACGGTTCGGTCACAATGGAAATACAGGGAACAGAGGAGCAAATCTACAAAACGCTGAGCCTGATAAATAACGGACGTTATATTCAAATAGACAGAACAGAATCGCGTAACTTAGCTTGTGATCCGAACGAAAGATCTTTCAGGGTGCGCTACTGAGGTTTTATTATGGATAATTTCTTTACTTACCGAAATGAAATTTTTGAATATGCAAGAAATAAGTATAACACTTTGCCCGAATATTTGTGGGAAAGGTTTCCGGATTATGCTGTATTGCGTCACAAAGACAACCGCAGATGGTACGCGCTTATTATGAATATTTCAAAAATGAAGCTCGGAAACTATCCCGATATACCTGTGGATATTATCAACCTAAAGCTTTCGGATCCTCTTGCGGTTGAGCTGCTGACTCAGCAGGAGGGTTATTTCAGAGGTTATCATATTAAAAGGGGAAACTGGATTTCGGTTTTGCTCGACGGAAGTGTCGGCTTTGATGAGATTTGCACTCTTATTGATGAAAGCTTTGCTGCAACGGGAAAAAAGAAGAAAAAATAATCAGGTTATTTGTATTTACAGGTGACTTTTTTGTCAGAATATGTTATAGTTAACATATAGAATGTTTTTCCGGAAAGGTCATTAAAATTATTATGGAGCAAAGAAGAACATCTCAAAGAAGACCGGCGCAAAGAAGCTCGGCACGCAGGTCATCACGCAGGAGAAACCAAAAAGCCAAACAGAGAAAATATAAAGTCCTTGCGGTATTCTGCGGCGTAATGGCGGTTATGATTTTATTTGCAGAGCTTGCACGCGACAAAAATGCCGGAAAACCCGAGCCTGAACCCGTTGAGGCTGTTCAGACAGAGGTTGAGGAAAAGCCGACCGAGATCGAGTCTTATCAGATCAAGAACGTAAAGGTTATTCCGCAGGGCGACATGAAGGCAGGCTGTGAAACCTGCGCATGCACAATGCTGCTTAATATACTCGGGTTTGATGTGGATCAATACACGATCGCGGATAATTATCTGATGTGTGAGTATATCAGCTGGGACGAAAACGGAAACAAATACGGTCCGGATATGTACAGCGCGTTTGCCGGTTCCGCTTATGCGGGATGGGGTGTTTATTCACCGTCAATGGCAAAAAGTATGAATAATTATCTGAAAGATCAAAAGTCAAATCTTAAGGCTTACAGCAATGAGAACATTCCGCTTGAAACCCTGTGCAGGGATTATGTTTCAAAAAATGTACCTGTAATGATATGGGCTACGACCGACATGGCTGAACCCTATGTGTTTGACACATGGACGGTAAACTATGTAGACGAAAACGCAAAGACGAAGGTAGGAGATTCTTTCTCGTGGTATATGCACGAGCATTGTCTTGTGCTTGTCGGCTATGACAGCAAAAACTATTATTTTGCAGATTCTTCCGCGGGAAAAATTTCGGTGTTTGAAAAGAACCTTGTCGCGGAAAGATACAAATTCTTCGGCTGCCAGTCGATTGTGGTTAAATAAGGTGATTTTATGAAATGCAGCAGATGCGGAAACGAAAACTCCGGCTTCTCGTCACGGTGCGCGAAATGCGGAGCAAGGCTTAACGGCAAAGGAATGATAAAGAAAATGGTCATTGCCGTGGTTATAATCATGGCATTGTCAACGGCTGTGGTAGTTCTCGATTACAACGACATTCTTCCGTTGGGGATTTCAAAGTCATCCGGGCTTAGATCCTCCGGCAGCTTTGAGCTGGAATGCGATAAAACCGTTGTTCCCATACAAAAGGATATCGAGGATAATAAAATTAAGTTTTCCTGCAAAAAGCTTTACGGCGTAACAAATGCCCAATTGTACAGGGACGGTCAAAAGGTCGCCGATTTTTCAGCCGGCGATAAGGATTTATTCACAGCAGAGGCGAGCTGTAATTACCGTTCTGCTCAAACAGTTGAGTTTAAAGCGGTAATGAGGGAAGGCTCACGTTATTATGAATCAAATGTTATTAAAATCGAAGTAAAATAATAATGCTCACGCATTTCAAAAAAACAAAGGCTCTGTGAAAAAGCAGAGCCGTTAATGCTTGGAGCAATCAGATGGGTTACAGGGAAAAAAACGAGAGGATTATAACAATTATAAATAAGAGATGATACCATTTTTTATCAACCAGTAAACCGATAAACTCCCTTATAAAAGCGTTAGGGAAGAAGTACCATTTTGTTTTTGCCGAAATTCCCTGGGCGTAAAACCCAAGCTTTTTTGAAAGAATATAGCCTCTGAATATATGGTAATTGGTTGACGCGAAGGCAATATTTATATCCTTGTTTTCTTTGTTGCTGTTATCAATGATTTCCTTGGAGAACTTAAAGTTCTGATATGTGTTTACGCTTTTGTCCTCTCTCAGAATTTGAGAGGCCGGAATACCGGTTTCCGTAAGGTAACGTTCCATTGCCTCACTTTCCGATATGATCTCATCATCTCCCTGACCGCCTGACGGAACAAATACGGCGTGTTTGCCGGTTTTCTCGTACTGAGCCTTTTCAAAATCAACGGCAGTGTCTGTTCTTGCCTTAAGCAGAGGAGTAAGGCTGCCGTCGTTTCGAATTGCACATCCGAGAATAATGATGTAATCCTTATTTAAAGCAGGCTTGTATTTGCTCGCCATGGCGGCGCACACAATTGTGGATATAAGCATGCACTCAAAGTAGCACAGAATATAGATGAGAATAAATATGAAAATATTAATTATTTTCCGGTCTAAAATACTCGGATTCAGGTTTATAATTCTTGTGGTAATAAGAGTTCCGGCAAGCCATAAAACACTGATCGCTATACCAAGCCCGTTAACAGGTCTGAAGCCTTCGTTTTTCATAAGCCATATGTTGCTGATCGATACGGCAACAGCCATAAACAGCATTAAAGGCGTCATTACCAAAACGAATTCATCCCCGATACCGCCGACTGTATAAATAAATTCATACATTGATGTAATGACGTTATTCATAAACTTGTAAATCAGGAAGGTTAACAACGCTGCCGAGAATAACCCCAGACCGCCGTACGCAATCATGTAGTATGAAAATTGAGCTTTCCTCATACTTTCAATGAACGACCACGCCATGACAGCTATAGTTACAATCAAGAATGCAAAAACCGCGAAAATAACATATCTGTACGCGGTAAAGTTTGTTCCTTTTGTGTTTTCTATAATAGTTCCGAAAGAATTAACATGGAATGAATATACATGTTCATGGTAGCTCGTGTCTTCGTCCGAGTTTTCATTGTTATAAATTACAGTTACATCGGTTTTGCCGCTTCCTGCCGATTTAAAGTCAATAACCAATTCCTTGTCAGCCCACGGAACATCATCAAAGCCATACCCTGTATATTCAAGAATGTTGTCGTTGCTGTATTTAACCGAAAGGGATTTTATTTCTGCGTTTTCGCTGAAGCCGACCGAAGTTCTCAGTCTGTAGGTTGAACCAAAGGCGGTTATGACGATAAAGCATGAAACTATCAGCAAAATATAGAAGGACGCCAATACAATAAATCTCTTTTTTTTCTTTTTCATATTATCACCAGGTAAGATTTTATAATATTATTAAAACATATAGAAATACAAATATCAAGTAAATATATTGTAATTATTTTTGTCTTTACAATTATTATTCTTTGTAATATAATACGTTTGATAAAGAGGTGTGAATTATGAAAAAAATAACAGTTGCCGTTTTGTTGTCGTTGTCTATGCTTGTTTTCTTTGTACCTGCCTGCGCGGCGGAGGAAATAGGCGGTCAGGAAATAATATCGCAGCAGGAGGACTTTGTTCCGCAGTTTACCGTAAATCCCGATCCGTCCCTGAAAAATCACAGTTCGTTGTTCGAGTTGGATTCAAAGGGTTACGCTTTGTTTTACACCCAAACAACTGTTTTGGCGCTTATTGCCGGCTATCTTATTTTATTTAAGGTCAGGTGTATACCAAAACACGAAAGACTGCACAGAAGAAAACAGTAATAAAAACAGCCTTGCTCCGTTCATGATGAACCCGGTGCAAGGCTGATATTTATTTTCTCAGCTTTTTAAAAAAATCCTTTAACAACTGCGAGCATTCTTCCTCCATTAAGCCTCCGCGGTATTCGGGCTTAAAGGTGAACGGCATTTCAAAAAGATTGGTCACGGTTCCGCAGGAGCCGTTTTTCAGATCATACGCTCCGAAATATACCTTTGGAAGATGAGCGTTAATAATTGCTCCGGCGCACATGGGGCATGGTTCCAGAGTGACATACAACTCGCAGTTCCACAGCCTCCAGCCGCCCAAAGCTTTACACGCGTTGTTGACAGCGTCAATTTCGGCGTGAAGCAGTGCGTTTTTTTCTTTTTCGCGTCTGTTTCTGCCCGTGGCGACTATTTCGCCGTTTCTTACTATCACCGCGCCGATCGGAACCTCGCCGTCGTCAAAAGCTTTTTTAGCCATTTCTAAGGCTGCGGCCATAAATTTTTGATCATAGTTATCCATGTTCATATACCTAAATATTCACGCGGAATCATATTCGCGATCATTTCGGCAGTAAACAGGCTTAACGCGATCATTACTCCCGGATTTACCAAAAATGAGCCGATTTTTTCTTTGAAGGTGAGCAGATAAGATTCGTTGGTCTTGTCTTCCAGCTTGAAGAAGCTGCGGTCGGCTTTTGAAAGATAAATTGCCGATAATACTCCAAGCAGGCTGAACGCGGTCATTAAGGCTATGCAAATGATATTTGCGTATTCCTCTGAAACAACCTTGTTTGAAACAAGCGTATTTGAGAGCACGGCATAGAAGTTGTTTGTAAAGTGGATAATAACAGAAGGTAAAATTGAATTGGTTTTTACATCAACAAAAGCGAAGATCAGGCCGAGCAGAAAAGCAAATACGATCTGCGTTGTATTGCCGTGCATCGCACCGAAAAGCAGTGATGAACCCAATATCGCGAAAGCGTCGCCGTGCTTGCGCAGGTAGTTCATCGCCAGCCCGCGAAAAGCGAACTCTTCGGCAAAGGCGGGAACCAGAGCAGTTGAGATTACGCTCATTATAAATTCAATTACGGTTGAGCCCTCGGTGTCCTGTGTGGCGTAGTTTTTAAGATCAAACAAAGAGATATTGTTATCAAAAGCAGTCGCCGCCAAATTTGCGAGCATAGCCACACCCATTCCGAACATTATAACCGGAACAAGCACAGTAGGCTTTACAAAAGTTTTTGTAAGTATGTCACTTACTCTGCCTTTCATGGCAATTAAAAAAATCAGACCCGGAATAAGGGAAGCTCCGACCGAGTAGACGATCTGTAAAAGAAATTCTGTTTCTTTTGTTTGCGGAATAAAGCCTAATTGAGAAATTACCATTACAGCAATACCTATCAGATACATCGACAAAAAGTATGCAGTGACAAAAATGCCGACCTTGTTGCTAACGGATTTAACACTTTTTTTCTGTATCCTCTTTTCGGCTTCTATCGGATTAAAGGTTTGGGGATAATATCCTCCGTAATAATTATTCATATAAACCACCACAGTAATAATAACATAATATTTTTGTTATTTCAAGAAAAAATAAGCATTACAAGACTGTAAATTGACAAACAGTCACTTTGGTGGTAATGTAAAATTATATTATAATACGAGGAGTATGCCATATGATTACAGCTATGCTTTTTGCAGGCGGCAGCGGCGTAAGAATGCAGTCCTCCGACCTTCCTAAACAGTTCTTAGAGGTAGGCGGAAAGCCGATAATAATCCGCACAATGGAACATTTTGCGCGTCATCCTTGGGTTGACGGCATTGTGGTTGCCTGCAAGGAGGATTGGATCGATTACCTGATAAAGCTTATTGAGCAGTTCAGGGTCAGAAAGGTCAAAGCTATTGTCCCGGGCGGAAAAACCGGCTTTGATTCAATTCACAACGGCGTTATGGCAACTGCCGAGTTTTCAACAGCACCCGATGATATTATTATGATTTGTGACGGTGTGCGTCCTATGCTTTCCCGGGAGCTGATCACAAACTGTATTGAACATACAAAAAAGTACAGCTCGGCTGTTCCCGTTACTCCGAGCATCGATTCGCTTTTGTACAGCACGGACGGTGAAACCTGTCAAAAAAGCTATGATCGCGGCACGATGTATATTACCCAGGCCCCGCAGGGCTATACCATGGAAAAAATACTTTGGGCGCATGACGAGGCGTACAGGCGCGGAATATTAAACCCTGTTTCGTCAAGCGAGCTTTTGATCGAGTTGGGCGAGAAGGTCCATATTTTCAAGGGCGAAAGGTTTAATATCAAGGTGACTACACCGGAGGATCTGATTACCCTGCGTTCACAGTTCTATTACGAAAGCTTTAAAAAATTCGCGAAAGAAGAATTAAAGTATGGAATATAAAGTAAAGGATCATACAAAGCAAAGCGTTTATTCCGATTTGCTTGAAATAGCTTCATCAAATCCCGGTTGGGAAAAGCTTAAAAACAGCACTGTGCTTGTTACAGGAGCAGGAGGCTTTATCGGATATTATCTGTGCGCCTCACTTTTGCTCAGAAACGATATGAATAATGATAATATAAAGGTTATCGCCCTTGTACGCAACGAAGAAAAGGCGAGGAAAAAATACGGCTATCTGCTCGACCGCGAGGATATTTCGCTCTGTGTTCAGGATGTATCGGAAAAAATACTGATCGAGCCTGCCGACTATGTGATCAACGCCGCAAGCCAGGCGAGCAATATTCAGTTTGAAAATGATCCTGTCGGCACTATCAACGCCAATCTTTTAGGCACGGCAAGCGTGCTCGATTACGCTCGGGAAAGCAAAAGCAAGGCGGTTTTGATAGTATCAAGCCTGAAGGTTTACGGAACGATTTACGGCTCACAAAAGAAAATCAGGGAAGAGGACAGCGGTTACATTGACATAACATCTTACAAAAACTGTTATGCTATGGGAAAACGCGCTTCCGAAACACTTGCGGCAAGCTACAGCAGAGAATACGGCTTGAATATAAAAATCGCCCGTCCGTCATATATTTACGGCGCGGCTTCTCTTGACGACGACAGGGTATGGGCTCAGTTTATCGCAAACATTGTCAGAAGGCAGAATATCCTGCTTAAATCAAACGGCGCGGCTAACCGTTCGTTTTGTTATGTTACCGACACCGTAACCGCTCTTTTGTATATATTGCTCCGCGGTGAAAATATTACGCCTTACAATATTTCAAATGAAAAATCCGACACCACCATAAGGGGCTTTGCCCAAACAGCGTGCAGGGTCTTTCCCGACAGGAACATAAGCCTGAGCTTTTTAAATCCGGAGGATGAAAAAGAGCCTGAACCGCTTTTAACACCGCTTACGCCGGTACCGGAGATCCTCGATAACTCACGGCTTTGCGCAATAGGCTGGACGCCGAAGGTTGACCTTGCCGAGGGAATTCGCAGAGCAGTTGCCGTTCTTGAGGAATAATTTTGTTTTTTATCTATAAATCTTTGGTGCTTTTGACCACACACAATAACTTGCGTTATATTGACAAATAAGCAGAAAATATGGTATTATTAATAAAATACGGTATAAAAAACGATTGAGAAAATCATGACAGTTCGCCCCAAATTACCGGGCTTATTTCAATCCAAATAGATACGGAGGATTTTTATGAATACCGCGATCATACTGGCAGGCGGAGTAGGAAGCAGAATGGGCGTTGACCGTCCAAAGCAGTTTTTAATGGTTCAGGACAAGCCGATTATCTCCTACTGTTTTGATATATTCCAAAATCACGATAAAATCGACAACATCGTCGTAGTCGTTAGCGAGCAGTGGCAGGGCTTTGTAGAGGAGTATGCCTCAAAGTACGGCGTAGATAAGATCTGCGGCTACGCTCCTGCGGGAGAAACAAGGCAGCATTCAATTTACAACGGGCTGAAATGTATTGCGGAAAATGCCGCAGCCACAGATATTGTCATCGTTCACGACGCGGCGCGTCCGCTTGTGTCCGATCAAATAATCGACGACTGTATTCAGGGCGCTACCGATTATGACGGCGCAATGCCCGTAATCACCGTTAAGGACACTGTATATCAGAGCGCCGACGGCTCAAAAATCGACTGCCTGCTCAAACGCAGCGAGCTTTTTGCAGGACAGGCTCCCGAAAGCTTTAAATTTAAGAAGTACTATCAAATACATAACGAGGTTACCGATGAGGAAATCGGCGCTACCGCAGGCAGCAGCGAAATCGCTTACCGCCACGGAATGGAAATCAGAATGGTAAAGGGCAGCGAAAGAAACCTCAAAATTACAACAATAGAGGATTTGGAAACCTTTGAAACTATATTGAAAGGGGATTTATAATATGGATACAATGAAAGCCAGAGTTTTAAGAGCTGTAGGCAACCTTGAATACTGCGATTACCCTATGCCCGAGGTAAAGCCCGACGAGGTTCTTTTCAGAGTAAAGGCTTGCGGAATATGCGGTTCCGATATTCCCAGAATATTTGTAAACGGCACATATCACTTTCCCACGATCCCCGGTCACGAGTTTTCGGGTGAGGTTGCGGCTGTGGGCGATGAAAAAAACAGCGGCTTGATAGGAATGAGAGCTACTGTTTTTCCGCTGATTCCCTGCAAGCACTGCGAAAACTGCAACAGCGGCAATTATGAAATGTGCAAAAGCTATGATTATCTCGGTTCAAGAAGCGACGGCGCTTTTGCCGAGTATGTAAGAGTTCCCGTGTGGAACCTTGTTCCTATTCCCGACAGCCTTTCTTTTGAGGAGGCTGCCATGACAGAGCCTTGCGCGGTTGCTGTCCACGCTTTAAGACGCGCCGGCATAGAAGTAGGCGACAATGTTGTAATCTACGGTCCGGGTACGATCGGAATGCTGATTGCCCAGTGGGCGAGAGCCTGGGGCGCAAGAGTGCTGCTTGTCGGAACAGATGTTAATAACTGGGATTTTATTGAAAGTCTCGGCTTTACGGAATACTGCAATTCGTCACACGCCGATCCTATTGAATGGGTTAAGGATAAAACCAACGGAGTCGGCGCGGATGTCGCGATTGAGGCTGTGGGCGTAAATGTAACCGCCTGCAACTGCCTTGAAAGTGTTGCAAGCGGCGGAAAGGTCATTTTTGTGGGTAACCCTCACGGTGACTTTACCTTCCCTCAAAATACTTACTGGCAGATTTTAAGAAAACAGCTTTCAATTTTCGGTACATGGAATTCAAGCTACAGCGATACTCACAAAAGCGACTGGAACATGGTTGTTAACGCAATGGCAACCGGAACAATTGACGCTAAAAAACTGATTACTCACAAGTTCAGCCTTGAGGATATGGACAAGGGACTTGATATCATGAAAAATAACACTGAGTTTTTCGCTAAGATTTTGGTTGTAAACGAGTAAGAGGTGCTTTTATGAAAGGTATGCTTTCTCCTTCGCTTATGTGCGCCGATCCGCTTAATTTGCAGGCGGAAATAGAAAAGCTTGACGCTTTGGGTGTTGATTATATCCATCTTGATTTTATGGATAATAAATTTGTGCCTAATTTGACGCTTGACACCAATCTTGTCAGAGCTGTTAAAGGCGTGCTCAGGAATATGAAAAGAGATATTCATATTATGGCGTATGAGCCCGAACAGTATTTTGACCGCATGGAAATAGGCAGCGGTGATATTGTATCGGTTCATTATGAAGCCTGCGAAAATCTTCACGAAGTGATTGCCGATATAAGGTCAAGAGGTGCTTCTCCGTTTGTGGCAATCAGCCCCGACACCAAGCCCGAGGTTATTCTCGATTATATAGAAGAAATCGACGGCGTGGTTGTAATGACTGTTTATCCCGGTTTTGCCGGTGCTCCGCTTGTTGACGGCAGCTTTGACAAGCTCAGCGCCGTCAGAAAGCTTATTGATGACAGCGGCAGCAATATAATTCTTGAGGTTGACGGTCATGTTAGCTGGGATTATTGTCAAAAAATGCGCCGTTGCGGAGCAGACCTGTTTGTTGCGGGCTCATCCTCAATTTTCGGCAAGGGACTTAAACTTGATGATTCCGTTCCGAAAATGACAGAGCTAATTAAATAATTTATATTTTTTATTATTATCATAACCAGAGGTGTGTTTGTGAAGTATCAGCTTGAGGTAAAAGAACTTTTGATTGCCGAAAATAAAATGATTCTCACTATTATGGGTACTATTGAGGATTCAAAAATCAATTCT
This sequence comes from uncultured Ruminococcus sp., assembly GCA_902792105.1. Lineage (GTDB taxonomy): Bacteria > Bacillota > Clostridia > Oscillospirales > Acutalibacteraceae > Ruminococcoides. Next base: position 20,627 of record CADAYK010000002.1, on the reverse strand, counting down.
CATTTTATTTCCAAACCAAAATTAGTTTTACATTTTAATAACGGACAGGAGGACAGGCGTATTCCGTTTGTGCTTTCCAATGTGGTGCACGTTGACGGAAAGTGCTATTTTTCCGGCAGATATACCTACCGTCTGGATTTGCTGTTTTGGAAAACCAGGGAAGATTATTTGCCCTTTGAAATGTATTTGAATCTCGGATTTGAGGACTTTTATTCCGAACGTATCGACGTTGATCTTACTCCTGTTGAAACGTTATATGACAATAAGTGCTTCCAATATATTGTAAAGGGCAATCACATTTTGTTTATGCCCAACAAAAGGGCTATTAAACATAATCCGGTCGCAAAGTTCGTTGTAACCTTCTTCTTTAAGTTGTTTAAAGTAATATATTACTTTATTGCAATAGCTATGATCCCGCTGTTTTTCTGCGAAGCGATTAATAAAAGTTTCGGCATTAAAAAAATGCCGGCGAGGTTTAACGACGAAAACCTGTTTATGAGATTACTTGCCTATACGTTCTGGCGTTTTTCAAACGTTTCAACCGTTAAGGTTTCTCTTTGGACAGTTAAAAGGTTTATATTTAAAAGATGCTACAGCTTCTTTAAGCTGTTTAAGATCAAAAGTAACAAGCTTACTTTTATCTCGCTGCGTCGTGATGATATTTCCGGAAACTTTGCGTTTGTGTATGACAAGCTCAAGGAATATCCGGATCTTGACATCCACTTTATCTTAAACGATCACACGATCACCGAAATGAGCCTCGGCGAAATCATAGATTTTACAAAATCCTGCGCAACCAGCAAGGTCGTTGTGCTTGATGAATTCACACCGCAGATCCATTATATCAATCTCCGCGAGGAAACAAAGCTTATTCAGCTTTGGCATGCCTGCGGCGCGTTCAAGACCTTTGGTTTTACCCGTCTTTCAAAGCCCAAGGGCTCGCCTCAGCCTACACGTAACCACAGAAGCTACGATTATGTAACTGTAAGCTCAACCTACTGTAAAAAATGCCATTCGGAGGGCTTTGGTATAGCAACCGACAATGTTGTAGCTACGGGAATTCCGAGAACCGATGTGTTCTTTGATGACAATTATAAGCAAGAGGCAAGGAACAAGTTCTACAGCGAGCATCCCGATTTTGCCGGTAAAAAGATCGTTTTGTTCGCACCTACTTTCAGGGGTATGGTTAAGGAAACCGCGTTCTATCCGACCGAAATGTTTGATGTGGGCGAGGTTTGCAAGCGCATTCCCGAGGATTATGTTATCATTATTAAACATCATCCCTTTGTCAATGACGTTCAGCCTATTCCCGAAGAATATGCCGACAGGGTAATTGACCTTTCGGAGGATAACGAGCTCAACGATTTACTGTTCGTAACCGACGTAATTATCACCGATTATTCCTCGCTTGTGTTCGAGGCTTCGCTGCTTGATATTCCTATGGTTTTCTATGCTTTCGATTTGGAAAAATATATAAATCAGCGTGACTTCTATTTTGACTTTAAGCTTTATGTTCCCGGAAAGATTGTTTATTCACTTGATCAGCTTATCGACTGCATCAACGAACGTGATTTCTGCACCGAGCGCATAGCTCCGTTTGCCGACATGTTCTTTGACAAGCGCGACGGCAAGTCAACCGAACGCGTAGTTAAGCTGATTACCGATGCTATGAACGATATTCCCTACGGGAATGAAAAAAATGCTTGACAAAACAAAAATAATGTTTTATAATAACTTGGTAAAATAAAGTAAAGCAGAAATGCTTTCACCTGTGGGGTGTCGTCTGCACGGGTCAATACACTGACTGAGTATATGTTACTGTTGTATTGTAGTGCGGACGGATGTATTTCTGTCCGCATTTGTTTTTTACACGAACTTTGGAGGTGCTTAACCATCGGCAAGAAAACAAACAACATTCAGATCAACGAAGAAATCCGAGATAAAGAGCTGAGAGTTATCAGCTCGGACGGTCAACAGCTTGGTATTATGTCATCAAAGCAGGCTCTTGAAATTGCTGAGCAAAAAAACCTTGATTTGGTAAAGATCGCTCCGCAAAGCAATCCGCCTGTTTGTAAAATTATGGACTACGGTAAATACCGCTTTGAACAGGCTAAAAGGGAAAAGGAAGCAAGGAAAAATCAGCATATTGTCGATATCAAGGAAGTAAGACTTTCGCTGAATATTGACACTCACGATTTTAACACCAAGCTTAACAACGCTCTTAAGTTTATTAGGCACGGCGATAAGGTAAAAGTATCAATCCGCTTCAGAGGACGCGAAATGGGACATCCCGAAATAGGTCTTGACACAATGAAGCGCTTTGCCGACGCATGCGGTGACGCTGTTGTTGTTGAAAAAGCCCCGAAGCTTGAAGGCCGTAATATGCTGATGTTTCTTGCGCCAAAGTCAAATAAGTAATTTAACAGGGAGGATATAAAAATGCCTAAAATTAAAACACACAGCGGTGCTAAAAAAAGATTTAAACTTACTAAGAACGGTAAAGTTGTACGCGCTCACGCTAACAAAAGCCACATCTTGAATAAAAAGACAAGAAAGCGTAAAAGAGGTCTCCGTCAGACAGTTATTGCTGACAGAACAAATACCCCACAGATGAAGCGTCTTATTCCTTACAAATAATCACGTTTCATATTAAATTAAAAACTACGGAGGTAATATATAATGGCACGAGTAAAAGGTGCGATGATGACTCGCAAAAGAAGGAAAAAGACATTAAAGCTTGCCAAGGGCTACTGGGGTGCAAAATCCAAACACTTTAAGATGGCTAAACAGGCCGTAATGAAGTCCGGCAACTACGCTTATGTTGGCCGTAAGCAGAGAAAAAGAGATTTCCGTCGTCTTTGGATCACAAGAATTTCCGCTGCCTGCAAGGCTAACGGCACTAACTATTCAACATTTATGAACGGCATCAAGAAGGCCGGCATCACACTTAACCGTAAGATGCTTTCCGAGATCGCTATTTCTGATCCTGCCGCTTTCACATCACTTGTTGAACAGGCTAAAAACGCTTAATTTATTAACTGTGAACGCGTTTGGGTTTCCCAAACGCTTTTACTGTTTTAGGAGAATGTCATGCCTATATTGACAAGCAAAGACAACAAACACATAAAAAACGCGGCAAAGCTGAAAAAAAGCGCTAAGTACAGAAAAAAATGCGGACTGTTTGTCGCCGAAGGGGTACGCGTTTGTATTGACGCTATGTTAAGCGGAGTCGAAATAGAAGCCTTTTTTGTTACCGGAGAAGCCGCCGAAAAAAACAGCGCGGAGTACGAAAAACTAAGTGAATACAGCAACAGCACATTTACCGTTACTCCCGAGCTTTTTGAGTATATCAGCGATACTCAAAATCCCCAGGGCTTTCTTTGCATAATAAAAACACTTGACAAAAGCTGTCAGTTTGATACAATAAAAGTTAACGGAAAATTTATCGCGCTTGATAATATGCAGGATCCCAACAATATGGGTACCGTATTGAGAAGCTGTGAGGCTTTCGGTGTTTCAGGTGTAATTATGTCAGCCGATTGCTGTGATATTTACAGTCCGAAGGTCGTAAGAGGCAGTATGGGCGCGGTTTTCAGGATCCCGTTTATTATTTGTGATTCAATCGCGGATTTTTTAAGCGAAAATAAAGAGCTGAATTCATACGCTGCGGTTGTTGACTCAAACGCTGAGCTGTTAACTGAGGTTTCGTTCGATTTGCCCTGTGTTGCGGTAATCGGAAACGAGGGCAACGGACTAAAACCGCAAACCATCAGCTCGTGCGACCGTAAAATTACAATTCCTATGAGCGGCAAGGCGGAGTCGCTAAACGCTTCCGCTGCCGCTGCCATTCTTATTTGGGAAATGACAAAATGATTTCAGAAAACGCTAAATATTGGATTTGGTTAACACAGTGCCTCGGATACAACAATCCAAAGCTCAACAGGCTTCATGAATTGTATGATGATATAAGTACGTTTGCCGAAGGAGGCGAGCGCGAATGGAGATTCAGCGGTGTGCTCACCTCGGGTGACATATCAAAGCTGGAAAAACTGCCGCTGTCGGTTTCCGACAAAATTATTTCGGATTGCCGCAGGCTGAATTATTCCATAGCTACGCTCGGGGATGATTTTTATCCCGAAAAACTGAGAAACATTTATTCTCCTCCCGCAGTGCTTTATATGTGGGGCAATACGGATATTTTCGACAACCGCCTTGTGATCGGTATAGTCGGAACCCGAACAGCCTCATCATACGGAACGAAAAACGCCTATCAGTTCGCCTATGCTTTTGCAAAATGCGGAGTTGCCACAATAAGCGGAGGTGCCCTCGGCGTAGATTGCGCCGGACACAGGGGTTCGCTTGCGGCGGACGGCGTGACGATTTGTGTGCGCGGCTGCGGAATTAACCATCCGTATTTGCCCGGTAACTCAAAAATGAGGGAGGACATAACGCGCAAAGGCGCGGTGATTTCCGAATACCCTCCCTTTACCGAGCCTTATCCTTTTCATTTTCCGGCAAGAAACAGAATCATCGCAGGCTTGTGCGACGGGCTGCTTATTATTGAATCAGGTGAAAAAAGCGGTTCCCTGATCACCGCAAACCTTGCCGTTGAAATGGGGAAGGAGGTTTTTGCTCTTTTGGGTAATAACAGTCCCCAAAACAGGGGCTCCAATTCCCGGATAAAAGAGGGTTCGGCTGTTCCGGTAACCGATTTTATGGATGTTTTAGCGGAATTTGATAATATTTATGTTACAGAGGACGAAGTCGATTTTGACGATATTTCGCTTGCGGATATAAGCGCTGTTCCGGTAAAGGGCGAAAGGCGTTCAAACCGCAAAGCGGCAAAAAGAAATACGGCGGAAGCAAAAACCGCAAAACCGCAGGTTAAAAACAAAACTGCAAATGAAATAAAAGTTGAGGAAAAGCCGGTTCATAAAAATGACGTCAGGCTTAACGAAACTCAAAAGAAGGTATATGATTATCTTTCCGGCACTCCGGTTCATATTGACAAAATCGCTTCCGATTTAAAAATGCCTGTTTTCAAGGTGCTGAGCACATTGTCGTACCTTGAGATAAACGGGCTTGCGGAAGCTGCCGTCGGAAGAGAATTTAAATTAAGGTAGGAGGAGTTTAATGTCAGATTTAGTAATTGTTGAGTCTCCTGCAAAAGCAAAGACGATAAAGAAATATCTGGGAAATAATTATGAGGTCGTCGCCTCGATGGGTCACGTGCGCGACCTTCCCAAGGCGCGTCTGAGTGTTGATATAAAAAACGGGTTTGCCCCTAAATATGACATAATCAAGGGCAAAGAAAAGCTTGTAAAGGATTTAAAGAAGCTTGCTTCGGAAAGCGACAGTGTCTATCTTGCAACCGACCCCGATCGCGAAGGCGAGGCGATTTCGTGGCATTTGGCGTACATTCTCGGTTTGCCCGAGGATTATTCTCAGCGCGTGGAATTTAACGAAATTACAAAAACAGGCGTGCAAAACGGCATGGCGCATCCGCGTTCCATAAACAACGACCTTGTTAACGCCCAGCAGGCAAGAAGAATTCTTGACAGACTTGTCGGTTACAAGCTCAGCCCGTTTATCTCTCAAAAAATTCGCCGCGGCCTTTCTGCCGGACGTGTACAGTCGGTGGCGCTGAGAATTATTGTTGACCGGGAAAACGAGATCCGCAAGTTTAAGCCCGAGGAATACTGGACGATCGACGCAAAGTTTATTCCCAAGGGCAGCAGAAAAACTTTTGCCGCCACGCTTTATTCCGACGCTAACGGAAAAATAAAGATCACCAATCAGGAGCAGGCGGATAAGATCGAAGCCGACCTGCAGGGCGCAGAATATATTGTGACAAAGGTAAGGAAGGGTACGCGCAAAAAATCCCCGGCTCCGCCTTTTATCACCTCAACCCTGCAGCAGGAAGCATCCAGAAAGCTCGGATTTCAGTCGCGCCGTACAATGAGGGTAGCCCAGGAATTGTACGAAGGCGTTGATATTCAGGGAATGGGCGCAACAGGTCTTATAACTTATATGCGTACCGACTCATTAAGAATTTCAAATGTAGCTATCGACGAGGTCACAAAATACATTGCCGAAACCTACGGCAATGAGTATTTGCCGGCAAAGCCGAGATTCTTCAAATCAAGAAATAACGCTCAGGACGGTCACGAAGCTATCAGACCGTCAATGCCGTCGCTTGAACCGGATAAAATAAAAAGCAGCCTTACCTCTGACCAGTATAAGCTTTACAAGCTGATTTGGAGCCGATTTACGGCTTCTCAAATGGCTGAGTGTATTCAAAAGACCACTCAGGCGGAGATCGAGGCGAACGGTTATATCTTTAAGGCTTCGGGTTACTATGTTGATTTTCCCGGTTTTACCACTTTGTATATAGAGGGTAAAGACGAGGCTGAGGAAAAATCATCCCAGCTTCCTCCGCTTGAAAAGAATATGCCCGTAAGGTGCAAGGAGCTTAAAAAGAACCAGCACTTTACCCAACCGCCCGCAAGATTTACCGAAGCTTCATTAATCAAGACTCTTGAGGAGTACGGAATAGGCAGACCTTCAACCTACGCGGCTACAATTACTACGCTTACAGGCAGGGAATATGTAAAGCGCGAGGCAAAAAGCCTTGTTCCGACCGAGCTCGGCGAGGTAATAACCAAGCTTATGAAGGAGCGCTTTCCGAAGATCGTAAATGTAAAGTTTACTGCTCAAATGGAAGATGAGCTTGACAGCGTTGAAAGCGGCGAGGTTCAGTGGAACGAGCTTTTAGACGAGTTCTACGGTGATTTTGAGAACACCTTAAAGGAAGCAAAATCTGAAATGGACGGTGTCAAGCTAAAGCTTAAAGAGGATGAAACCGATATCGTCTGTGACAAATGCGGCAGAAAAATGGTTGTTAAGGTTGGCCGTTACGGCAAGTTTATTGCCTGCCCCGGATACCCCGAGTGTAAAAATATAGTAAAGTACGTTGAAAAAACAGGAGCGTCATGCCCCAAGTGCGGCGGCGACGTGATTGTTAAGCACACAAAGAGCAAGCGTGTTTTCTATGGCTGCTCAAATTATCCTGAATGTGACTTTGTAAGCTGGAACGAGCCTACAAACGAAAAATGTCCTCAGTGCGGAGAGATACTCTATAAGAAAAAGGGAAAGAAGCCCGTGCTGTTCTGCGCTGCGGAAGGCTGCGGCTTTACAAAAACAGAAAAAACGGAAGATAAATAATGTATATTAACGTAATAGGCGCCGGGCTTGCCGGCTGCGAAGCAGCGATGCAGATCGCAAACCGCGGCATTAAAGTCAGGCTGTATGAAATGAAGCCCAAAAAGAAAACACCCGCGCATAAATCCGATTTATTCGGAGAGCTTGTATGCTCAAATTCATTAAAAGCTATGCGTGTCGAAAGCGCCGCCGGCCTTCTAAAAGAGGAAATGAGGCATTTGAATTCATTTTTGATGAAGTGCGCGGATAAATGCACGGTGCCTGCGGGCGGAGCGCTTGCTGTTGACCGCGATGTTTTCGCGCGGCTTGTCACAGACGGGATAAACAATCACCCTAATATTACTGTGATAAGCGAGGAAGTAACTTCGATACCGTCCGACGCTGTCACTGTTGTCGCAACGGGACCTCTTACTTCCGATCCGCTTGCGGCTGAAACTGAAAAGCTTTTCGGCGATTCGCTGTCCTTTTTTGACGCTGCCGCTCCGATCGTCACCGGCGAAAGCGTTGATATGGAATACGCTTTTTACGCCTCGCGTTATGACCGCGGCGGTGAGGACGATTATATCAACTGTCCGATGAATAAGGCGGAATATGAAGCCTTCCATTTTGCGCTTATTAACGCGGAACGTGCTCCTCTGCATGATTTCGACGTAAACAATCCAAAGGTTTATGAAGGCTGTATGCCTGTTGAGGTTCTGGCTCAAAGAGGAGAGGGCGCGCTGCGCTTCGGTCCCATGAAGCCTGTAGGATTGGTCGATCCGAAAACAGGTCACCGTCCGTGGGCGGTTTTGCAGCTTCGCAAGGAGAATACCGCCGGCAGTATGTACAACCTCGTCGGGTTTCAAACCAATTTGAAGTTCCCCGAGCAAAAGCGTGTGTTTTCACTGATTCCGGCGCTTCACAGGGCAGAGTTCGTGCGTTACGGTGTAATGCACCGCAATACTTTTTTGTGCTCTCCCAAAATACTCAACTCTGATTTTTCTGTAAAAGAAAATAAAAATCTGTTCTTCGCAGGACAGATCACGGGAGTAGAGGGATATATGGAAAGCGCCGCTTCAGGAATAATGGCAGGCATAAACGCGGCAAATACCTTTCTTGACAAACAAACCGTAACCTTGCCGGAAACCACAATGATCGGTGCGCTTTCACGTTACATTTCAAACCCCGAAGTGAAAAAATTTCAGCCTATGGGAGCTAACTTCGGAGTTCTTCCCGAGCTTAAAAACAGACCAAGGGATAAAAAAGAACGCGGCAAGGCTTATGCCGAGCGCGCGATAAACGATTTACAATCTTTTTTAAACGGTGATCAGTATGAAGATAATCATTGATGCTTTCGGCGGCGACAACGCTCCTCTTGAGATAATCAAAGGAAGCGCTCTTGCCGTTAAAGAGCTTGGCGCTGACATTATACTAACAGGAAACGAAGCCGAGATAAACCGTGTAGCAAAAGAAAATAACATCTCGCTTGAAAACATTGAAATCGAGGACTGCGATGAGGTAATCACAATGGAGGACGATCCTCTTGCGGTCAGAAAAACAAAAAAGAACAGCTCTATGGCTGTAGGCTTCCGCCTTTTGAATGAAGGCAGGGGACAGGCTTTTATAAGCTGCGGCAACAGCGGAGCCTTGTGTGTCGGCGCAACAACCTTAGCCGGCAGAATAAAGGGCATTAAGCGCACGGCTTTCGCCCCTGTGCTTCCCACCGAAACAGGCTTTTTTATGCTTCTTGACGGCGGAGCCAATGTTGACGCCCGCCCCGAAATGCTGTATCAGTTCGCTCTTATGGGTTCTGTTTACATGGAAAAGGTAATGAAGGTAAAAAATCCGCGCGTGGGACTTGCCAACGTAGGTACCGAGGAGCATAAGGGCACCGAGCTTTACCGCGAAACCTTTCAGATTTTAAAAGACAGCAACTTAAACTTTGTAGGAAACGTTGAGGGCAGAGATGTTCCCAAGGGCGTTTGCGATGTTTTTGTCTGCGACGGTTTTACGGGTAACCTGGTCCTTAAAACCTACGAGGGAGTAGCTATCACGCTCATGAAAAAAATCAAGCATATGTTTACAGACAGCACAAAGGGAAAGCTTGCGGCTATGCTTACAATGAGCGATATCAAGGAATTAAAATCCAAGTTTGATTATAATAAATACGGCGGAGCTCCGATACTCGGTTCATCAAAGCCTGTGTTCAAAGCACACGGCGACTCAAAGGCTGTAACGCTTAGAAACGCAGTAGAGCTTTCGATGAACTATGTAAATGGCAAAGCCATTGACGAAATATCTTCAAGTCTTGCAACCGGTGAAAAGTAATGGATGAATTAGAAAGAAAAATTGGGTATCAGTTTAAGGATAAGTCATTGATGAAGGAGGCAATTACACATTCCTCCTACGCTAAGGAAAAAAAGGCGCGTCATATTAAATACAACGAAAGACTCGAATTTTTGGGTGACGCCGTGCTTTCTATTGTAGTTTCCGACTATATATTTAAGCATTGCCCCGAATTGCCCGAGGGAGAGCTTACCAAGCTGAGGGCTTCGCTTGTGTGTGAAAAATCACTTTTTGAGTTCGCAAAGAGAATAGATTTGGGCAAATATCTTATTCTAAGCAAGGGCGAACGCAACAACGGCGGAGCCGAAAGACCTTCGATTTTGTCGGACGCCTTTGAGGCTTTGATCGCCGCAATTTATATTGACGGCGGATACGAGCCTGCTTCAAAGCATATTCTTAATTTTGTTATCCCCGCTATTAAAAATTCAAAATCCAAAAGAAACAAGGACTACAAAACCACACTGCAGGAAATTGTACAAAAAAATCCGGGCGAAAAGCTGGAGTATGTTCTTGTGGCGGAAAGCGGTCCCGACCATAACAAGCATTTTGTGGTTGAGGTTCACCTTAACAGCAATGTGATCGGAAAGGGCGGCGGACGCAGCAAGAAAGAAGCCGAACAGCAGGCTGCTCACGAGGCTTTGGAGTTGATGGGTTATTAAACAAGGCAATATTTCTATTTTTATACCGCACAACGGCTGCCCTCATCAGTGCAGCTTCTGCAATCAGAAAAATATAACAGGTCAGCAAACTCAGCCTGACTCCGAATATGTAACAAATACGCTGAAAAAAGCAAGCCGTGATTTGGGAACGAATGCACAAAACTATGAAATTGCGTTTTTCGGCGGCAGCTTTACCGCGATAGACCGGGCTTATATGGTCTCGCTGCTTGAAGCGGCAAAGCCGTTTATAAATGAATTCAAAGGAATAAGAATTTCCACACGACCGGACTGTATTGACAGGGAAATACTTTCTCTGTTAAAAGATTATAAGGTAACATCGATCGAGCTTGGCGCTCAGTCAATGAATAATTCCGTTTTAGAATTAAACAAGCGGGGACACACCGCTGAAGATGTTATTAAAGCGTCAGAGCTGATAAAAAGCGACGGGTTTTCGCTCGGGCTTCAAATGATGACAGGCTTATACGGTTCGGATTATAATACGGACATTGAAACCGCGCTTAAATTTATTTCGCTTAAGCCCTGCACGGTAAGGATCTATCCTACTGTTGTAATGAACGGAACCGATTTGGCGGATCACTATAAAAGCGGTTTGTATACGCCGTACACACTTGAGGAAAGTGTGTCCTTATGTTCAAAGCTTATTTTGATGTTTGATAAAGCCGGAATAAAAGTTATCAGACTCGGACTTCATTATTCCGACAGTCTTGTGAAAAACAGTCTCGGAAATAATTATCACCCTGCTTTTAAAGAACTGTGCGAAAACGAGATTTTTTTGCAGGCGTTTTTTAACAGGGCAAAGCTTATCAAATCAAAAAAATTGAATGTGTTTATAAACGAAAAATCACTGTCAAAATTTTTGGGACAGAAAAGGAAAAATATTAACAAGATCAAAAAATCAGGGTATGATATAAGCCTTTGCTTTGACAACGCGCTTGGCAAATACGGCTTAGAGGTAAAAGAATGCGATTAAAATCACTTGAAGTCCACGGCTTTAAGACATTTCCCGATAAAACTAAATTATCCTTTGAAAACGGAATAACCTCGGTTGTCGGTCCTAACGGATCGGGAAAAAGCAACATCAGCGACGCTATCCGCTGGGTACTCGGCGAACAGAGTCCGAAAAGCCTGCGCTGTTCACGTATGGAAGACGTTGTGTTCAACGGAACCGACAAACGCAAACGCACCGGCTATGCCGAGGTTACTCTGAACATCGATAACAGCGACCGTTTTCTTGAATTTAACGGCGACGAGGTTGCAATAACCCGGCGCTATTACAGAAGCGGCGAAAGTGAATATCTTATTAACAAAGCCGCAGTAAGGCTGAAGGATATTAACGAGCTTTTTATGGATACCGGACTCGGACGAGACGGTTATTCTATGATCGGTCAAGGTAAAATTGACAGTATCGTTTCTTCAAAAAGCGAGGACAGACGTGAAATTTTTGAGGAAGCCGCCGGAATTTCAAAATACCGTTACAGAAAGATCGACGCGGAAAGAAAACTGAAAAACACCGAGGATAATCTTTTAAGGCTCCGGGATATTGTCGGGGAGCTTGAAGAAAGGGTAGGACCGTTAAAAAAGCAGAGCGAAAAGGCTCAGCAGTTTTTGACATACGCAGAGGAAAAAAAGGGGCTTGAAATTGCTCTTTGGCTTTTGACTCTCGACAAATCTCAGGCGACATTAAAAACCCAGGATGAGAAAATCTCGATCCAAAAGGCACAATATGACGCTGCTGAACAGGCACTCGAAGAAATAGCCGTTGAAACCGAAGAAATATACCGCAAAAACGGCGAATTTGCCTCTGAGTTAGAAGAAGTCAGGAATAAAAAATCAGAGGTCGAAGCCGAGATCGCCGAAAAGAAATCGAAAATCTCGGTTGCCGAAAACGATATTCTTCATATAAACGAAAATATCGAAAGAATAAACAACGAGATCGAGCAGACAAATCATAACGCTGATATGCTTGAAAAAACAATAGCCGAAAAGCAAACTCAAATTGACTCGCTCGATTCTCACATTATATCAAAGCAGAAGGAATACGCCGAGCTGTCCGAAAAGCTAAACGCGGTCAACATGGATTCAAGCAAAAGCGGCGACGCTCTTCAGGACATCACCGCAGAGCTTTCGGTGCTTACATCTCAATCGGCTGACGCGAGGGTTTTGGAGATGACCTCCGAAACAAGCATCAACGAATTGACCGCACGTATTGAAAATTTAAAGCAGATAAACGATGAAAAGCGGCTGCAGCACGAGGAGCTTACATCAATGTCTTTGGATTACAAGTCAGAGATCGAACAGACCGAAGCTGAAATCGCTTCTCTCGGTAACTCGTCGGAAGGCCTGCGGTTAAAGCTGAACTCTAAGGAGAAAAAACGCGGAGAAGCAAAGTCGGAAGCAGAAAAACTCGGCTTGGATGTAAGGGAAGCTCAAAGAAAGATAAGCTTTCTTGAAAACCTTGAAAGAAATCTTGAAGGCTTTTCAAAAAGTGTCAAGTCTGTAGTAACAGCTTCAAAAAACGGGAAGCTTCGAGGCATTTGCGGTCCCGTTTCGCGTGTGATCTCTGTTCCCGGCGAATACGCCGTGGCAATTGAAATAGCGCTCGGAGCGGCAATGCAAAATATCGTAGTAGAAAACGACGGCGACGCAAAACAGGCTATCCGCTTTTTGAAATCAACCGACGGCGGCCGCGCAACCTTTCTTCCGCTTAATACTATAAAGCCGCGCGAGCTTAAGGAAAACGGTCTTGACGACTGCTTCGGTTTTGTAGGAATTGCCGCAGACCTATGCAGCTGCGATCCGAAATATAATAGTATTTTAGGTTCACTGCTCGGAAGAATAGTAATTGCCGAGGATTTAGACAGCGCGACAAACATCGCAAAGCGCTTTTCCTACCGTTTTAAGGTTGTGACACTTGACGGTCAGGTTATAAACGCCGGCGGTTCGTTTACCGGCGGTTCTCTTGCGAGAAGCACCGGAGTTTTAAGCCGCGCGTCCGAGATAAAGAAGCTTAAAGACCAAACAGACAGGCTTATGGTAAAGGAACGCGACGCTCAAAGCCGTTTTGAACAGCTTAACCGCGAATTTGCTTCGGTAGAGGCGGAGCTTCTCGGCACTCAGGCGGATTTGACTAACCTTAAACAACAGCTTGTTGAAAGGCAGGCAGAGCTCAAAGCCTGTGAAGCGGAGCTTGACAGCTGCGAAAGCATAATCAACAGCTCTCAAGGCGAGATTGAAGCTTCGCTTACCAAAATTGAAGCGCTGAACCAAAGCCGGAATCAGGCGCGCGTGCAGCTTGCCGAATTAAACAAAAAAATCGCCAGAGCTGAGGAAACCGTAAACGACGTAACGGGCAACAGAGCCGAGCTTGCCAAAAAGCGCGACGAATTCAGCGTTATGCTTCAAAATGTGCGTCTTGAAATCGTCAGGTACCAAAAGGACATCGACGCGCTGAACGCCGAGATCGTATACGCAAAGAATTCAGGTTCCGATGCCGAGCAGCTGGCTGAAAGTTTGAAACAACAGATAGAAACAAATAATAATTCTATATTAGAATTTAAAAATAAAATAAAAGAGTACAACGACGATATTTGTAAGCTTAATGATATAATCAATTCATTTGACGAGCGGACAAATAACTTAAACGAACAGCGCGATTTGCTTGAAAAACGCAGCATCGAAATCAGAACGGTTGAACGCGATAAAACAAGTGAACGTGAGGTTTCCGGCAGAGAGCTTGCCCGTCTTGAGGAACGAAAAATAAATATACAAAAGGAATACGACAGCATAATCTCAAAGCTGTGGGATGAGTATGAGCTCACCAAACGCGAAGCCGAAAAAATCGCTGTAGAAATTGAGGATAACTCAAAGGCTAAATCGAGGTTAAGCGAGCTTAAGCAAAAAATCCGCGGACTCGGAAACGTAAACGTAAGCGCGATCGAGGAATACAAAGAGGTTTCGGAGCGCTACGAATTTATGAGCAATCAGGTAAACGACGTCGAAAAATCCAAGGCTGAAATCGAAAAGCTCATAACAGGTCTTACAAAACAGATGAAAGAGGTTTTTGTTGAAAGCTTTGACCAAATCAACAAAAACTTTACCTACACCTTCAAGGAGCTTTTCGGAGGAGGTACAGCGTCGCTTTCCCTTGCCGATCCCGAAAATATTCTCACGAGCGGAATCGACATTCTTGTACATCCGCCGGGCAAAATCGTTGTGAACCTTGACGCGCTGTCGGGCGGTGAAAAGGCTCTTGTGGCAATTGCCCTATACTTTGCCATTATGAAGGTTAGGCCTGCGCCGTTCTGTGTAATGGACGAAATCGAAGCCGCGCTTGACGATGTAAATGTTTACCGTTTTGCAAGCTATCTTCGCCGTATGACTGACAAAACACAGTTTATTTTGATAACACACCGCCGTGGCACAATGGAAGAGGCAGATGTGCTTTACGGCGTGACAATGCAGGACGAAGGCATTTCAAAGCTGCTCGAGTTGAGGGCAACGGAAGTGGCTGAAAAGCTAAATATTAAATAAAGGAAGATAATTATGGGTTTATTCAGTAAAATTAAAGAAGGCTTAAAAAAGACCAGAAAAGCCGTAATGGGGCAAATTGAATCCATGCTCAAATCCTTCACAAAAATTGACGAGGAGCTTTTTGAGGAGCTTGAAGAGCTTCTTGTAATGGGTGATGTAGGCGTTCCCACAGCGGAAAAAATATGCGACGAGTTACGCGTAAGAGTAAAAAAGAACGGAATAACCGATCCAAACGAAATAAACGGTCTGCTTGAAGAGATAATCACCGAGATGCTTAAAGGCGGAGAAGAGCTGGATATTTCAACTTCACCGTCAATTATCCTCGTAATAGGTGTAAACGGAGTAGGAAAAACCACAACTATCGGCAAGCTTGCCAAGCTGCTTTCAGATCAGGGGAAAAGAGTTTTGCTTGCCGCAGCCGACACCTTCCGTGCCGCCGCTATCGACCAGCTTGATATCTGGGCACAGAGAAGCGGCTGTGAGATAATCAAGCAGGGAGAGGGAAGCGATCCCGCCGCCGTGATTTTTGACGCTATCGCCGCGGCAAAGGCAAGGCATGCAGATGTTATTATCTGCGATACAGCCGGCAGACTCCACAATAAAAAGCATCTTATGGACGAGCTTGCAAAAATAAACAGAATTATCGACCGTGAGCTTCCCGACGCTGCAAAGGAAAAGCTTCTTGTGCTTGACGCTACAACGGGACAAAATGCCGTTAATCAGGCTGAACAGTTCCGTCAGGCAACCGGAATCACCGGTATTGTGCTCACCAAGCTTGACGGTACGGCAAAGGGCGGCGTAGTTCTCGCAATTAAAGACGGACTCGGAATTCCCGTTAAATTCATCGGCGTGGGTGAACAGATCGACGATTTGCAGCCTTTCGACGCTGAAAACTTTGCAAAAGCATTGTTCGCGAAAACGGAGTGATCACAATGAAGTTTATTATTGCTACAAACAACGCGAAAAAGCTTGTCGAGCTTGAACGAATACTCAATCCGCTGGGAATAGAAGCGGTTTCCGCAAAGCAGGCAGGAGTTATTCTTGATGAGGTCGACGAAACGGGAACCACTTTTTCCGAAAACGCCTTTCTTAAAGCCAACGCGGCTTTTGAGAAAACCGGTATGCCTGCTGTAGCGGACGATTCGGGAATTTGCGTTGACGCGCTCGACGGCAGACCGGGTATATTCTCGGCTCGCTACTGTCCCGAGCTGTGCGTGACCGATGACGACAGAACACAAAGGATCCTTGATGAGCTCGAGGGTGTTCCCGACGAAAAACGCGGAGCGCATTACACCTGCGCCATTTGCTGCATTTTGCCCGACGGAAGCAAAATAGAGATAGAAGAGATCTGCGAGGGCAAAATAGGTTATGAGTTCATAGGCGACGGAGGCTTTGGTTACGATCCTATATTTATTCAGGGAGATAAAACCTTTGCCCAGCTGTCTGCCGATGAAAAGGATAAGGTCAGCCACAGAGGAAAAGCATTGCGCAAGCTTCAGGCTGAGCTTGAAAAACACTTTGGAAAAACAGTTTGATAAAAAATGAGGTAAGATATGTTAACAAGCAAACAAAGGGCATACCTGCGCGGACTTGCAAACGGAATCGAAACTATTCTTATTATCGGCAAGGGCGAAATTACCGATAATATCATAATGCAGGCTGACACCGCACTTACGGCGCGCGAGCTTATCAAGGGCAAGGCTCTCGAAAACAGTGCATATTCGTCCCGCGAGGCAGCCGATATCCTCGCCGAAAAATGCGGTGCGGATGTTGTTCAGGTGATCGGTTCAAAATTTGTACTATACAGACCAAATCCCGACGAACCTGTCATAACCCTTCCGAAAGCAAAAAAGCAAAGATAAAAGTATAAAATTTTGGAAGTGTAAAAATGAGCGGAACAGATTATAAAGCGGTTATTCGCCCGTTAATGGGCGATTACCGTTATGAACACAGTGTTAATGTTGCGGACGAAGCCGTAAAGCTCGCAAAGCTTTACGCAGCGGATGTTGATAAAGCTTACACAGCCGGGATCCTTCATGATATCACAAAAGAGATCCCAAAGGATGAGCAGTTGAAAATTATTGCCGGCGGTGGTATAATTTTAGACGATGTTCAAAAAAATGCACCGAAGCTTTGGCACAGCATAAGCGGAAGCGTGTATGTTCAGTCGAAGCTCGGAATAACCGACGCCGACATTATTAATGCAATAAGGTATCACACAACAGGCAGAGCGAACATGAGTCTGCTTGAAAAAATAATCTACATTGCCGACTATACGGCAAAGGGCAGGAAATACAACGGAGTGGATGTTATGCGCGAAAAATCGCGCGTCAGCCTTGAAGATGCTATGATTTTCAGCTTTCAGTATACCTTTAACAACCTTTCTTCAAAAGAAATCGCAATCCACCCCGACGAAATTTTTGCGTATAACTATATTGTACTAAACAAAGAAAGGAAAAAGCCATGACTTCTTACGAAACCGCCGTTTTAGCGGCTAAGGCAATAAGCGGAAAAATCGGTCTTGATATTCAGGTTATCGAGATCAGAGATATTACCGTTATCGCCGATTATATGGTAATTGCGACCGGCAACAGCTCAACCCACGTTAAGGCGCTTGCCGACGAGGTTGAATATCAGCTTGACAAAGCGGGAATATCTGTAAGTCACATTGAAGGACACCGTTCCGACACATGGATCCTTTTGGATTACGTTGATGTAATAGTTAACGTATTTTCAGAGGAAGCAAGAGAGTTTTATGACCTCGACAGGCTGTGGCAGGACGGCAAGCCGGTCGACCTTACAGGCATTGTTGACTAAATAACGGAAAAAGATTATCTGGAGGGATAAATTTGAAATACAACCATAAGGCAGTTGAACCCAAATGGCAGGAAATTTGGGAAGAAAAGGGCGTGTTCCACGCTGATGAAAAAAGCGATAAGGAAAAGTTTTATGCTCTTATTGAATTCCCTTATCCTTCGGGACAGGGACTTCACGTAGGACATCCCCGTCCATACACGGCGCTCGACACCGTTGCGAGAAAGCGCAGACTTGAAGGATACAATGTGCTTTATCCCATCGGATGGGATGCTTTCGGACTTCCCACCGAAAATTACGCTATAAAAAATCACATTCACCCCGAAATCGTAACAAAGAATAATATCGCGCGTTTTAAAAAGCAAATTCAGTCTCTCGGTATTTCGTTTGACTGGAGCCGCGAAATCAACACCACGGACCCCGATTATTACAAGTGGACACAGTGGATTTTTATTCAGCTTTTCAAAAAGGGACTCGCCTATAAAAAAGAGATGAATGTAAACTGGTGCACCTCATGTAAGTGTGTGCTCGCTAACGAAGAGGTAGTAAACGGTGTTTGCGAACGCTGCGGCAGCGAGGTCGTTCACAAGGTTAAAAGCCAGTGGATGCTCAAAATCACCGAATATGCCGACAGGCTTATCAATGACCTTGACCTTGTTAACTATCCCGAGCGTGTTAAGGCTCAGCAGAAAAACTGGATCGGCAGAAGCACGGGTGCGGAGGTTGACTTTACAACCACTACAGGCGACACTCTGACTATCTACACCACAAGAGCCGACACACTCTACGGCGCTACATATATGGTTATTTCACCCGAGCATCCGTTAATTGAGAAGTGGGCAGACAAGCTTGCCAATATGGATGAGGTAAGGGCTTATCAGGCTGCGGCTGCCAGAAAGTCCGATTTTGAGAGAACCGAGGTTGCCAAAGACAAAACAGGTGTGCTTCTCGACGGCGTAAAGGCGATCAATCCCGTTAACAATAAAGAGATCCCGATTTTTATTTCCGACTATGTTCTTGTATCTTACGGCACCGGCGCTATTATGGCGGTTCCGGCGCATGATACACGTGACTGGGAATTTGCCAAGAAGTTTAACCTGCCTATAATCGAAGTGGTTAAGGGCGGTAACGTTGAAGAAGAAGCCTTCACAGATTGTGCAACGGGCATTATGGTCAACTCCGGAATGCTTGACGGACTCAGCGTTGAAGACGCTAAGGTAAAAATCATTGACTGGCTTACAAGCGAGGGCAAAGGTCACGCTAAGGTAAATTATAAGCTTCGCGACTGGGTATTCTCCCGTCAGCGCTATTGGGGCGAACCGATACCGATCGTTCACTGTGACAAGTGCGGCTTTGTTCCTATTGACGAAAGCGAACTTCCGCTTAAGCTGCCCATGGTTGAATCATACGAGCCTACCGACAACGGCGAATCTCCGCTGGCAAATATGACAGACTGGATTACCACCACCTGCCCGAAATGCGGCGGAAAAGCCTGCCGTGAAACCGATACAATGCCTCAGTGGGCAGGTTCCTCATGGTATTTCCTCAGATATATGGATCCGCACAACAATGAAGCTCTGGCTTCTAAAGAAGCTCTTGAGTACTGGTCGCCCGTAGACTGGTACAACGGCGGAATGGAACACACAACGCTTCACCTGCTCTACAGCCGTTTCTGGCACAAATTCCTTTACGACATCGGCGTTGTTCCGACTCCCGAGCCCTATGCAAAGCGTACCTCGCACGGCATGATTTTGGGTGAGAACGGCGAAAAAATGAGTAAGTCCAGAGGAAACGTAGTTAATCCCGACGACATCGTAAACGAGTTCGGCGCCGATACAATGCGTCTTTATGAAATGTTTATAGGCGACTTTGAAAAAGCTGCTCCGTGGAGTCAGGCAAGCATACGCGGTTGCCGCCGTTTCATAGAACGTTACTGGAATTTGCAGACAAACCTTATTGACGGTGATTCGATCCGACCCGAGCTTGAAAGCGCGTTCCACAAGACGATAAAAAAAGTCGGCGATGACATCGAAAACATCAAGTTCAATACTGCTATTGCGGCTTTAATGGCTCTTATCAACGATATTTCAAACGTCAAGAGCATAAACAGGGAAGAACTGAGAATCTTTTCCATTTTGCTCAATCCTTTTGCTCCGCACGTTACCGAGGAAGTATATCAGGCTTGCTCGCTCGGCGACGGAATTCTTGCCGAGGCTGAGTGGCCGAAGTATGATGAAAGCAAGTGCGTTGACGAAAGCATTGAAATTGTCGTTCAGGTCAACGGCAGAATAAAGACTAAGCTCAACATTCCCGTCGACTGCGACAAGAACACAATGCTTGAGCTTGCAAAGGCTGACGAGAAGGTTCAGGCGGCAATTAACGGTATGAATATAATTAAAGAAATTGCCGTACCTAAAAAGCTTGTTAATATTGTTGTTAAACCCTAATTTCTGCAAAAAACCATTTCTTCTTTTATTATAATAAAAATTTTTTCTAAATTTCTGTAAATCTATTGACAATAATCCCGACTTATTGTATAATAGCAGAGCAAATTGTGCAAATTTACCCATGCCGCTCGGCAGATGGGAGGGAAGATAGATGGCAGAAATCAGACTCAAAGAGAATGAATCTCTTGAAAGTGCTTTAAGAAGATTCAAAAAGCAGTGTGCCAGAGCTGGCGTTATTGCTGAGGTAGCCCTCTGTAAAGCGTAAAAAGAAATCCGAAGCAGCTCGCAAACGCAAATACAGGTAATAAAGCAGGCGGACAGAGGTTTCTGTCCGCTTTTTATTTAATTTAATACTAATACCTAATAAAAAGCAGACAATCTTTGCGGTCTATTTTCCGTAATACTGCGTTGTCGTCCTTGCAAGGCGCCAGCCTTGCCGCGTCCTTCGCCTTGTCTTGCGAAAAATATCCTCGCAAAATATAAGTCTACTTTCAATCAGGAATTAGTATAAAGGGTGATAAGTATGAGGAAAATTTTGTTTTTGCTCGGACCAAACCTTAATATGGTCGGAGTTCGTGAAAAAGGTGTTTACGGTTTTGAAACAGCCGAC
>CADAYK010000001.1 GCA_902792105.1 uncultured Ruminococcus sp. | reverse complement strand
GCCGTCAAAAATTCCGGTAAACGCACCGCCTTTGTAAGCTCCGCCGCTGCCGATAGGTTCCCAGCCGTTACCGGCATAGTCCCAGTCGCCGCCTTTTGCAGTATCGGTTGTCAGGTCGATGTCATTCATCAGCTTGTAATTCCCGTCGAGCGCATAGCTGATCATATATAAATCTTCAACTGTGCGCACTTCGGTGTACTCAATTTCTGTCTGAGAATCCGTTTCCTCAGCATTTGCCGAAACAGCTGTAACCGGAATCAGCGATACAACCATTAGCAAACTGAGCAAAATAGATACTGCTTTTTTCATCATTTAACCTCCTTTAATAAATTTATAGTATTTTATGATTATTTTTAGTATATCATAAACAATTCATAAATTCAATATGTATATTTAATTATTATCAATAAAATTGTGATTGTGTGTATGCCGAGAGCATAATTAGGGAAAAAATCAGATAAAAAATAAAAGAGTGCCCGACGACACTCTTTTATTTATATCAAGGATATGCCAAAAAGATGAAATACTGGAAAACCGCCGGGGAGAAGTGAACTTCCGTTAATACTCGCCTTCAGCTATCCTGAGTTTTAATGAAAAAAGAATAGTGAATAATGAATATTGAATAATACAGAAACGCCCTAATGGATAATTTCATTATTAATTATTCGTTATTCACTATTCACTATTCATTGAGCCGTAACGTAAGTTACGGCGTTTCTGGAGCTGATGAGGGGATTTGAACCCCTGACCTACTGATTACGAATCAGTTGCGCTACCGGCTGCGCCACATCAGCAATTAAACTGTTTTAACCTGCCTGTCTATTATACAACAAACCGCGCAGTTTTTTCAATACTTTTTTTGCAAATATTTTTATTTTTTTTGAAACAGCCGAAAACAAACGCTTTAAAAGCATGAAAAACGGGCGGTAAACCTTGCACAGCAGTTTTCCTAAAGTCAGTCTGTAAGCCAAAAAACCGGCTAATATTCCCGGCAAAAGATATAAGCGTACATATCCCGACAAAAAAGCCAAAATATACAGATAAATAAGCACTGCGGAAATAATCATAAAGGCAACATCGGCGGCAAATGTCATTACATTGGAAAAATTGAAAACCGTGCGCAGCAGCTTAAATAAGCCGTAAATCACACCAATTAAAATGCCCGGCAAAAGCGAGTACAAAAAAGCGGCGGACTGAACCGCAAAGGTCAGTTCCATAAGCTTACCCGAACAGCTTTTTCAGCCGTGAGCGGGAACCGTCCGCGCCGATGTACTGCATTGAATCCACCTTGCCGTCAACCGATACATCGCCGGTTTCAAGGCTGAGCTTATCGATGTGAAGGTTGCTTCCCTTTACGATCAAAAGTCCCGCTGTTGTCTTAACGGAAACAGCCTCCTCGTTAAATCCGCTGACGTCCTCCGCTCCCGTAATAAGCAGCCGCGCGCGGTGGTCAAGCATTATCGTGTGTTTTTTCGGCTTTGCCGTTTCGCTCATAGCAATTCCCCCGTATAAATCATCAGTTAATTATACGGAGGAAAAAGCAAAAATATTACTAATACTAAACTACCGCTTCATACATTGATGCGGCGTCCTCTTTGCGCACAACCTCTTTAACCTCGGTAACGCGCACTGTAACTGTTTTAGCGCCGAGGGTTATTTCAAGCACATCGCCCGGCTTAACGTCATAAGAAGCCCTGGCAGCCTTTCCGTTAACGACGACCTTTCCGGCGTCGCACGCCTCGTTTGCCACTGTTCTGCGCTTTATCAGCCGAGAAACCTTTAAATATTTGTCAAGACGCATAACAACCTCCTGTCTTTTCAAAGAAAAAAGAGCCGTCAAACGGCTCCCTTTTATGTGTAAATATACTCCGAATTACTGATTTACAATATCCTTGAAGCCCTTGCCTGCCTTGAATGCAGGAACCTTGGAAGCAGGGATTTCAATAGAATTACCTGTTCTGGGATCAACACCTGTTCTTGCGTTTCTCTGACGCTGCTCAAATGTACCAAAACCTGTAAGCTGAATCTTATCACCGGCTGCAACTGCCTTAATGATTGTATCAAGAGTTGCTGTGAGAGCCTTCTCTGCATCCTTCTTTGAAAGACCTGCCTGTTCTGCAATAGCAGCAATAAGTTCTGTCTTTTTCATGATAGATTAACCTCCATTGTTTTCTTTTAACTTTATTTTTACTTCATCCCAAAGGGAATCAAGCTGCGAAATTGGCGCCGTTTCCATCTCTATTCCGCGTTCAACGGCAAGCTTTTCAAGCAACGCGAAACGTTCAACAAATTTATCGCAGGAATCATACAAAGCGCGTTCGCTGTCAACATTAAGAAAGCGCGCAACATTAACGGTAGAAAACAGCACGTCGCCGATTTCTTCATAACGGTTTCTTTCACTTCCGTGACGAATCGCAATATCAAGCTCGGTGCATTCCTCGTTAAGCTTCTTAACCGCTCCCTCAACAGACTCAAAGTCCATTCCTGCCCTGTGCGCCTTGCGCTGGATCTTTTCACTGCGCATAAGCGAAGGCAAAGCCTTGGAAACGCCCTGAATCGCCTGGGTGTGAGTTTTCTGAGCCTTTGTCTTTCTTTTTACAGCGTCCCAGTTTGAAAGAGCTTCATCAACATTACCGGCACTTTTATCGCCAAACACATGAGGATGACGTACAATAAGCTTTTTGCAAAGCTCATCAACAACATCGTTAAGGTCAAAACGTTCTGCTTCGCTTTCCATTTGACTGTGCAAAGCAACCTGAAGCAATACGTCGCCGAGCTCCTCTTTTAAAAGAGCGGAATCTTCGGTGTCGATAGCCTCGACCGCCTCATAGGTTTCTTCAATAAAATTTGACCGGATAGATTTGTGCGTCTGTTCCCTGTCCCAAGGACAGCCGTCGGGCGCTCTTAAAATTTTGACTATCTCAATCAAGTCATCAAATCCGTAAACGGATTTTTCTGTAAATTGCATAGTGAATACCCCGAAATTATTAATTCCTACAATTACTTATTTTACCCAATTAGGTGTAATTTTTCAAGTGTTTTTGCAATTTTTTCACCTTTTGGCAGAATTTTGATTTCTTCAGCCTTAAACGTTCTAATAATTAGTAAAATTGCAATATAAACTATTGCTGCCGCAACTATTGCAAGCGCCGTGGCTATTCTGTGGTTAACAACCGGCTGCAAAAGCAGGTTTACAAAGTAAGCGGTAACGCTGCTGCAAACCGCGCCGATAAGCGGTTTTACGGTGGTGCTGAAGAAATCGGGCGTGACCTTGCTGTATTTTACAAGCAGGTAAATGCCGATAACACAGATAAGCGCGTAAGATATGAGCGAGCCTGCCGTGGCGCCCTGAATGTTGATTCCGGGAATGCTTACAAAAATCCATGATGTACCGATTTTAACCAACATGCAAACCGTGTACAAAATCATCGGAAGCTTAACCTTGCCTATACCGTTGAGCATACTGCAAATCGGTGTAATTATGGCGGTAAATATCGTTGTGATTCCCATAAGGGTAAGCACGTTTCCGCCTATGTTTATGATGTCGGGGCTTGAATAGATAAAGCCCATTACGGAATGCGAAAGCACCGAAAGTCCAAACGCCATTGGCAAGGTAAACATCATCGTCATTTTAAGCACGGTGTCGATCGAGCTTTTAAGCTCTTGCTTGTTGCCCTTTGTCCACGCGCTTGTAACGTTGGGCATTGCGCTTGAACCAAACACCTGGGTTACCGCGGTTACAAGCTGCATAAGCGTAAGCGAAGAACCGTAGCAGCCCCAAAGGCTGGTGTGTATGGTAGTTTTTTCGCCGTAGAACACCTCAGGCGGATAAAACTTGTGATACTGCTCAAACAAAGCGTCGGCATTGGTCGCCGCCATATTATAAAGCACGTTTTGAATAATTGACGCGTCAATGATCGAACCTATGCTCATTACCAGCGTGCCGCCGACAATAGGCAAAGCGGTTTTAATAATTATACTAAGCGTGGCTTTACTGCTTCTTGCGGCAACAGAAGCTTCGTAATACTGCTTCGGGATACCGTCGCCGCCGATTTTGTACTTCAAAAGCAGATACATAAACGAACAAAAGCTCGCAATGGAAATTCCGCAGATGTTTCCGGCAACGGAAAACGCAAGAATTGTGTTGTGTGCATCTGCATGGTTTTTAAAATGGAAAAACAGAAACGTGCCGTTGTGGCGATATGATTCCATGCCGTACTTCATAATCAAAAACGCGAACAGCGCGCCCAAAACAAGCTTTACAACCGCCTCGACTACCTCGGACACAGCTGTCGGGAACATATTGCGCTGACCTTCAAAATAGCCGCGGTAAATCGAAGTAAGACAGCCGAAAAGAATGGTCGGCGCAAGCGCCATCATAGCGTAAACGGCATAAGGGGACTTTATTACACTGAATGCGTACGGAAAGCTGGCTAACAGCATTCCGAGCATGCAAACAAGCCCTACAAACAGAAAAATCGGAATGGAAAGCCTGTGAACAAGCTTTACGTCTTTGTAACGTTTTTCCGCCATATTCTGTGAAATCAACCTTGAAATTACAATTGGAAGTCCGCCTGTAGCGACCGTAAAGATAAGAACAAAAATCTCGTAAGCATTGTTGTAAAGTCCAACGCCCATCGAGGCGAAGCTGTCGCCGAACATCGAGTAAATATCGGCAAGTATGACCTTGTCAAGAAGTCCGAAAATCTTGACGATTATCATGCTTACGGTCAGTATTGCCGCGCCCTTGACAAATGCCTGCGACGCGTTTTCTTCAGCGCTCGCAACCGCGTTATATTTTTTTGACAAAATTAATCCCCCAAATATAACAGTATTATGTGTTTGGCACAAAATTACGCCATACACAACTTGGGAGGCTCGTTTTGAGCCTCCCCTTGGTATTTATTTTGTTGTTTTAAATTTATTTTCTGAAAAAGAATTAAATGCGCTGTTAATTATACAAACAAATCGTCTGACGAATCGTCAACAACAACGGTATCCTGAGCGGCTTCAGCTTTTTCGGGTTCAAAAGCCTGCACAGGCTCGACAGCTGCTTCGGCTTCAAAGTCAACAGCCTTTAAAGCTTCTTCCTCAACCGGTGCCTCGGGTTCTTGGGTAACCTCGTCCAAAACTTCGTCCTCTGCCGCTTCTTCAACAACCTCAGCCGGTTCCTCAGCCTTGATTTCCTCGTCAGCTGCCGGTGCCGTTGCCATTACAGCCTGCTCGGCGGAAGCCTCTTCAAGCTTTGTTCCGCAGATGTTGCAAAAAACGGAGTTCTTGGGAACCCTTGCCTCGCACTGGGGGCATTTTCTCTGGCTTTTTATAGCGGCGATGTGACCGTTGATAATGTTGAGGTTTTCGATAAGCTCCTTGATCTCGGCGATAAGCTGCTCTTTTTCGGCAAACAGATCAGTGCCGTGAACCTCTGACTTATATGTTATTTTGCCGAGCTCCTTAAGCTTCTTGTTGATTTCGCCTCTGATTTCAGCTGCGGAAATCTTATGCTTGGAAGCGTCATAAAAAGTAACGGCTTTTTTTGAAACTGCGGATGCAGCAGCCTTTGCGTTAACAACGGCGTCATCAAAAAATGTATCAAATTTTCCCATTAAAATCAAACCTTTCTTTTTATTGTGTTTTTAATTTCAAATATTATAACACGTTTTATCAAAATAATCAACCTAATAATTGACTGTAAAACCGTGTAATTGCCTGTTTTCTTTTTATCAATTCATCAAATCTGTCTATATATTCATACGGGTACTTAAAATTAAATATCCGTTCAAGATTACCGGTTTTATAATTTTTCAGCTTGCTTACACCGCCGGAACCGCAGGCGAGTATGGTATGGGTTTCATCCATAACATAAACATTATAGTAGCTTTCGCACCCTTTTTTAGCCCAGCCGACGTTTTCAAGGTTGCCCACCATTCTGGTTTGACGGTAAAGGTAATACGGAAGGTATTCCCCGAGCGTCAGTCTGTCCTGAGCGTAGTTGATCATATTTCGCGCCCTGACGGCGTCCTCCCTGTTAAGGGTAACTCCTTCCGTGGTTAGCGTCGCGGCGCGTTTTACGCAAAGAGTATGAACGGTTACGCTTTCGGCGTTGAGCCTCAGGATCTCGTCAAGCGAGTGTTTAAAGCTTTCAACACTGTCGCCGGGAAGCCCTGCGATAAGGTCGGTGTTGATATTGTCAAAGCCGCAGCTCCTCGCAAGCTCAAAGGCACGGTAAAAATCCTCAACCGTGTGCTTTCGTCCTATTTCAGCAAGCGTTTCGGGGTTGAGCGTCTGCGGATTTATGCTTATTCTGTCGACTTTATTTTCTTTTAAGGAATAAAGTCGTTCTTTGTCGATCGTATCGGGCCGTCCTGCTTCAACGGTAAACTCGCGGCAGTTTGACAAGTCAAAGCTGCTTCTTACCGTTTTAATCACTGTGTCAAGCTGTTCGGCGTTAAGGGTAGTGGGTGTTCCGCCGCCGAAATAAACGCTTTCAAGCCTCAGCCCGAGTTCACGGGCTATACGCGCCGTTTCCTCAAGCTCGCGGCACAACAGCCTAACGTAAGGCTCCATCAGCTTTTTCGCGCGTTCAACAGACGCCATAACAAACGAACAATAGCTGCATCTTGACGGACAAAACGGGATACCCACATACAAGCTGAAGGATTCGGGCTTTGACAGCGAAAGGATCTTTGCCTCGTTTTCCTCTGTCAGCGCGGCGAGCCTGAGCTTTTCTCTGCTTACAAAAAACTCATCCGTGAACATTTGCCGCGCTTTCTCCTGTCCGTGCTCAGCCGAAAGATTTCTTAAAAGCTTGACCGGGCGAACTCCCGTCAGCAGTCCCCACGGCTGTGAAATACCGCTGAAATCGCGCAAAATCCGGTAAAGCAGCTGAACCGCGTGAAGCTCGGTTTCATTTTTGTCCGCGCCCAAAGCAGCGGTTTCTTCCCTGTCAAAGCCGCCTATGCTTACCCGCACGCGGATCTCGTCAAACACTTCGGCGTAAATAAAGGGCTTTTCAACGCTGTCAAATTCCCTGATAACAATAATTTTTTCATTTGGGAAATACAGCCGTGTAAGGTTTTCAAGCTCGAACCAAAACGGGTTGTTTTTAACGTATAAATTCATGCTACAGCATCCTCATAAGGGGATTGTAACGCCTTTCGTGCTCGAGCGTGGTCATGGGACCGTGACCGGGAATGACCTGATAATCGCCGTCAAGCTCCTTAAGCTTTTTAAGCGACTGAACCATTTGCGCTTCGTCGCCGGTGGGCAAATCGGTTCTTCCGTAGGACTCGCAAAACAAAGTATCGCCTGCGAACATAACACCGTCCGCGATGAAAACTCCGCAGCCCTTTGTGTGTCCCGGAGTGGTAATGTAGGTGAATTCCGTTTCGCCGAGCATAAATTTGTCTCCGTCGTTAAGCAAAATATCGGCTTCAAACGGGGTAAAGTCAATGCCGTGAACTCTTGTGCCGTTATATTCGGTATTCTGAAGAAACTCCGCGTTTGCCGCTCCCGTTACAACCTTAGCGCCGAACATATCGGCAAGCTGCTTTGCAAAGCAAATATGGTCGTAATGACCGTGTGTAAGCAAAACATATTCAAGCCTTCCGCCGTCCTCCCTGATCCGGCTGATCAGCTCTTCCGATTTTTCGCCCGGATCGGTAACCGCAGCCTTTCCCGTAGCCTCGTCAACAATATAGGAGCAGTTTGTGCCGATCATGGTCACGGGGTAAATTCTGATTTTAATCATCTTTTCAAATCCTTTGAATTTATTTCAATTGTAACAGGTCCGTCGTTTACGAGCGAAACCTGCATATCTGCGCCGAAAACTCCCTTTTCGACCTGAGTCACGCCGTTTTGCGCAAGCTGAGAGCAATAGTATTCATACAGCGGCTCTGCCTTTTCAGGTCTTGCGGCGGCGATAAAACTCGGCCTTCTTCCGTGTGAGCAGTCGGCGCACAGCGTAAAGTTTGAAATCACCAGCGCGCCTCCGCCGACGTCCTGAAGCGCAAGGTTCATTTTGTCGTTTTCATCGGTAAAGATCCTGAGCCCCGCAACCTTTTTTGCGAGCACTTTTGCCTCGGTTTCGTCGTCCTCCTGCTCAACACCGAGCAAAATAAGGAAGCCTTTGCCGATTTTTCCCTTAATTTCACCGTCAACGGCAACCGAAGCGGTGCTTACTCTTTGAATTATAGCTTTCATCAGATTCTGTTGATCTCCTCTATTCCGTTAATGTCGCTGAGCTTTGAGATGACTCCGCGCAGGTGGTCGCGTCCGGCAACGTCAATCGTAACGGTGACGACAGCCTTGCCGTTTTTTACCTCGCGCGAATTCAGCGTGTGAATAAAAATGTGCATTTGCGAAAGCTTGATCGTCAGGTCGGCAAGGAAGCCGGTGCGGTCGTTTGCTATGATTTGAAGCGTGCTGCGGAACGTTTCGCCCGTTTTTTCTTCCCAGTGAGCCTTCACCCAGCGCCGGGGATCCTCGCATTTGCTCAGGTCGTCCGGAACATTTGTGCAGCTGCGCTTGTGTATTGAAACGCCGTAGCCGCGCGTGATATAACCTATAATTTCATCGCCCGGCAGAGGGTTGCAGCAGTTGGAGAATTTTACCAATACATCGTCGTTGCCCTCGATAATTACTCCCGAGCTTTCCTTTTTGCGTCTTACCGGAGCCTGCGGCACGGTGATTTTCTCTATATCATGCGCGTAAGTCTTTTGGTATTCTTCCTTGATCCGCGGCATGATTTTCCAAAGCTGGATTCCGCCGTAGCCGATCGCCGCGTAAAAATCGTCAAGCGTGTTATACTGCTTTTTAACGGTCAGGCTCTTAAAGAATTCGGGATATTCATCCTCTGTAAGGTTGATTCCCTGTCGCTTAAACTCCCGTTCAAGCATTTGCTTGCCCTCGACAATGTTTTCCTCGCGGCGTTCGTGCTTGAACCACTGGCGGATTTTTGACTTTGCCGAGGCTGTTTTACATATATCGATCCACGAGCGGTTGGGATGCTCGCTTTTTTGTGTGATTATTTCGCAAATATCGCCGGTGCGCAGCTTGTAATCGATCGGAACGATCTTTCCGTTGATTTTTGCTCCGACCATGCGGTGACCTACCTGGGTGTGGATAAGGTAAGCCAAGTCAATAGGTGTTGAGCCGCGGGGCAGGTTCATAACGTCGCCCTTCGGGGTGAACACATAAACGTCGTTTTCGCCGAAATCGTTGCGTATGTTCCTTGCGATATCGGTCGCGTCCTCCGCCTCAAGCTGGTCAAGGATCATACTTTTTACGTTTTCGATATTCTTTTTAAGCCTGTCGTCGTCCTTGTCGTTTCCGCTCATTCCCAGCTTGTATTTCCAGTGGGCGGCTATTCCGTACTCGGCGGTGTAGTGCATTTCCCAGGTGCGGATCTGAACCTCAAACGGAATGGCGTTTTTGTCAAGAACCGTGGTGTGCAGGCTCTGATACATATTCGGCTTGGGCATTGAGATATAATCCTTAAAGCGGTTGGGGATCGGTTTGAACACATCGTGAACAACGCCCAAAACATTATAACAGTCGGGCACGTTGTCAACGATTACCCTGACCGCGAACACGTCAAAAATCTGGTCGATAGTCTGGTTGCGCATTATTGTTTTGCGGTAAATGCTGTTTATGCTTTTAACTCTGCCGCTGATAAAAACATTTGGTATAGTGTCCTTGGTTTTTTCAACGATCTGCTCCTTGATCGACTCGATAAACCGCTCTCTGCCCTCCTCTGTCATCAGCAGGGTGTCCTCTATTTCCTTGTAACCTATAGGATCAAGGTACTGGAGCGAACGGTCCTCGAGCTCCTCCTTAACCGTTTTAATACCGAGACGGTGCGCGATAGGAGCAAAAACCTGCATATTTTCAAGCGATTTGTCGCGCCGTTTTTGCTCGGGCATACAGTCCATTGTACGCATATTGTGAAGCCTGTCGGCAAGCTTAATGATAATGACTCTGATGTCGTCCGCCATGGCAATGAGCATTTTGCGGATATTTTCAGCCTGCTGTTCCTCGCGCGAGGAATACGGGATTTTTGAAATCTTGGTTACGCCGTCGATCAGCTTGGCGATTTCAACGCCGAAAAGCTTGCTGATAGTTTCAAGGGTAACCGGTGTGTCCTCAACAACGTCGTGAAGCAGCGCGCCGCAAATCGACGCGGTGTCCATTCCCAGCTCGCCTAAAATACAGGCGACGGAGGTAGGGTGAAGAATATACGGAATTCCCGAAACCCTGCGCTGATCTCCGTGGCATTTTTCGGCGTAATCATACGCTTTTTTGATTAAATCCATATCATAACTGTTTCCGGAGCGTTCAAGAATTTTCTCAAGCTCGGTAAAGTCCTGATAATGCGCAACGTTTGAATATTTACTCATTGCAATTCCTCCCTTATTTTCCTGATAATGCGGGCGGATTCAAGATCTACCCTTCCCCCGATATTCCGCAGACATACCCTGCTTTGTTTTAACCCCTCGGTGTAATCAATCAAACCAAGCTCCCTCATCGCGTAAAGGATAACCTTGATTTTTCCGTACGGAATTCTGTTTCCAAACACATGAACCATGTGCTCGGGTTTATGGTTATACTCCCTCACCGAGCGGATAAAACGGTAAACATCCGCAAAATCGCTTCGCTGAGGAAGAATTTGAGCAAGCTTATCTTTATTCTTTACCGTACCGCGGCAAAAATCCTCAAAAACCCTGCCGCTTTCAAGAATGCTTTCGGTGTCGTCCGAATTAGCCTTTATGTCCTTGATGATAACCGAAACACTGCGGTTTCCGCCGTATTCGTTGACATCCAGCGTGGCGGCGATGTCAATAATATCGCCGGTGCTGTAGGGGAATTCCTGAACCGATGTGAAAAACTTCATTGCCGAAATTCTCGTATTGTTGCGAACAAGCTGTAACCTGAGATGTTTATTATTCGATAAAGGAATAATATCCTGTATTTTCATATTGTAAAAGCCGAAAACAGGCGTAGGATTGCCGGCTCCGTAGGGTTGAAGATGCGAAAGCTCGTCAACCATGTCAACCGAAACAAACGCCGGATTGAGCTTGCATTCAATGTTGAGCCTGTCAAACGGCATTTCGCCGAAGTTGTCGGCGAACTCATTAATTCTTTTGCGGAATAATTCTATATTTTTACTGTCGAGCGAAAGCCCTGCCGCCATGGGGTGACCGCCGTAGTGCGTTAGCAAATCGGCGCAGTAAGCGACCGCGTCACACAACGGGAACCCCTCAACACTTCTGCCGGAAGCCTTCGCTTTTTGCCCGTCGTCGGAAATAATAATAGCCGGCTTGCCGTAAGCGTCCTTGATTCTGGACGCAACGATCCCGATTACCCCCTGGTGCCAGTCTTTGCCGTCGATCACAATGACTCTGTCATTAACAACCGAAGGCTTTTTCATTATTATTTCGTCGATTTGATCTATTATATTGCTTTCGATCTGTCGGCGCTCGGCGTTGTCGGCATCCATAGCTCCGGCAATTTCAGCCGCCTCGCGTTCATCCTCAGTCAAAAGAAGCTGAACCGACTTTTCCGACAGCCCAAGCCTGCCCGCGGCGTTAATTCGCGGAACGATGGTAAACGAAACCCTGCCCGCGGTCAGAGGTTTGTCGTCAAGCCCCGAAGCCGTTATAAGCGCGGAAATTCCGGGACGGTCGGTGTTTGAAAGGCTTTGAAGCCCGCGCTTTACAAACACACGGTTTTCGCCGCGGAGGTCAACGATATCTCCGATAGTGCCCAGGCTGAGCAGGTCGGCGTAATTGTCAAGCAAAGCGTCGGTATTGCAGTATTCGCCCTCAAGCGCCATAATAAGCTTAAACGCCACACCAACACCCGAAAGGTGCTTAAACTTGCTTTTGCAGTCCTTTTGGTGCAGGTCAACCACGGCAACGGCGCCGGGGATAGATTTTAGCGGCGTGTGGTGGTCGGTAACAACCGTTTCTATCCCGAGCGATTTCGCGTAAGCTATTTCCTCGTTAGCGGCAATTCCGTTGTCCACGGTCACGATCAGCTTAACGCCTTTGCTGTTGAGTATGTCGACGGCGTTTTTATTCATTCCGTAGCCCTCGGATTCGCGCGAGGGTATGTAATACATCACGTTCGCGCCGATCGCCGAAAGATAAGAATACAGCAAAGCGGTTGAGGTTACGCCGTCGGCGTCGTAATCGCCGTAAACGCAAATAAATTCGCCCGAGTCAACAGCGAGGTTGACCCGGTTTGCCGCTTTTTCCATGTCCTTTATCTCGAACGGAGAAGCAATTTCGGACTCGTTAAACAGAAAATCCTCGATTTCTTCCTGCGTTCTGATGTTCCTGATTTGCAGAAGCATAGCGATAATAGGAGACAAATCATATTTATTTTGAATTGAGGTAGCCTCCGCCTTGTCAAGCGGAGCGACTGTCCACAGCTTCAATTGGCAGCTTCCTTTCGTTTATCTGTTAAGCATATCCTCGGCATGCGAAAGCGCCGCCTGAGTGATATTCACTCCGCCGATTATTCGCGCAAGCTCTTTTACGCGTTCGCTGCGGCTGAGCGCAGTCACGGCAGTAAACGTGCGTCCGCCCT
Source organism: uncultured Ruminococcus sp. (assembly GCA_902792105.1). GTDB lineage: Bacteria > Bacillota > Clostridia > Oscillospirales > Acutalibacteraceae > Ruminococcoides. The sequence continues at coordinate 58,254 of CADAYK010000001.1, read as the reverse complement.
CAACCTGCTTTGATATCAGCAGGTGTGTGTCGGCAAGCGCGGCGATCTGCGCCTGGTGGGTTACGCAGAGCACCTGGCAGGAGGCTGAAACCTCCCTCAGCTTAAGCCCTACCTTTTCGGCGGCAGAGCCCGAAATTCCCGTGTCGACCTCGTCAAAAATCAAGGTGTCGACCTCGTCGGCAGACGCGAGAACGGTTTTGATCGCAAGCATCATTCGTGAAAGCTCGCCGCCCGAGGCGATTTTCGCTACGGGGCGCGGAGCTTCACCGGGGTTAGCCGAAATCAGCAGCTCAACCTTGTCGATTCCCTTTGGGTTAAGCCCGGTTTCCTCAAACGAAGGCACAAGCGTAACATTTGGCATATTCAAAAAGCTCATTTCCTCCCTAACCCTGCCGGCAAAGGTTTTTGCAGCTTCCCTGCGGCGGCGGCTGAGCTTTCCGGCGGCGTCAAGCGCCTGTTTTTCCGCGGCTTCACAAGCTTTTGCAAGCTCGTCGCGGTTTTTATCATAGTTTAAAAGCTCCTCAAGCCTCGCCTGTGTTTTCTCGGCAAGCCCCGGCAGCTCGTCAACGGAGCAGTTATATTTTCTTGTAAGGCGGTTAAGCAAATCGAGCCTTTCCTCAATTTCCTCCAGCCTTTGCGGATCGCTTTCAAGGTTGTCGACCGCGTCCGATATGCTTTCGCTGACGTCGCGCAGGTTATAGTAAATATCGGTCAGCGTCTCGGAAATTTCGGAGTATTCTCCGTTATACTCCGCCGCTGCCTGCATAGCGTTTGAGGCGATGTCCAGCGATTCGATCCCGCCGTTTGAGTCGTCGCCGTCAAGCATAAGCTTTGCCTTGTTCAGCAGCGAGGATATTTTCTCAAAATTCATCAGCGCGGTTCTTTCCGCCTCAAGCTCTTCCTCCTCGCCCGGGCGGATATCCGCGTCAAAAAGCTCACGGGACTGGAACTGCAGCAAATCAATTTCTCTGAGCCGCTCGGATTCATCGGAAGCAGCTTGATTTAATTTCTTTGAAAGAATTATATATTTGTTGTATTTTTCTTTATATGAATTAAGCAGTTCTTCACAACCGCCGTAGCTGTCAATATAATCAATGTGTGTTTCGGGAGAAAACAGCGCGTAGCTTTCATGCTGGCCGTGAATATTGATAAGGCTGTTTGAAAGTGCCTTGAGCATGGAAACAGTCGCCGGTCTGCCGTTGATTTTGCAAACACTTTTTCCGTTCGCGCTCAGGGTTCGCTGTAAAACAAGAACACCGTCCTCAAGCTCAAAGCCGAGTTCCCGGAGCGTTTCCTCCGCCGCTTTTCCCACTTCCTCAAACTGCGCGCTGACAAAGGCGGACTTTTCGCCCGTGCGGATAATATCGCGCGAGGTACGCTGTCCCATAATTGCGTTTATAGCGTCAATGATAATGCTTTTGCCCGCGCCGGTTTCGCCGGTCAGCACGTTGAGTCCGCCGGTAAAATCAATCGAAGTTTTTTCAATTACCGCGATGTTTTCTATATACAAGGTTTGCAGCATAATTTCATCTCTTTTACATATGGATTTGCTTAAGGGCAGCTGAAATTTCAGAGATTCCCCTTAAGAGTGTCGCAAAGGTTCACGGCGCTTTCGGTTGAACGGCAGGCAATAAAAATAGTGTCGTCGCCGGCAATGGTACCTACGACCACGGTATTGTCCGTTGAGTCCAGCGCGGCGCAAAGAGCGCTTGCCATTCCGCCGAGAGTCTTGATTACCACAAGGTTCTGGGCGTTGTCGACCGACACGACGCTTCCCGAAAAAAGTGAAGAAAAGTTCGAGCGCATATCTGTTCTGTTTGAAACAGCAGAGTAACGGTATTTTCCGTCGCTGCCAAGCGTTTTAACAAGTCTGAGCTCCTTAATGTCGCGCGAAATTGTGGCCTGAGTTGCCTTGTAGCCCGATTCCCTGAGCTTTTTAAGCAGTTCGTCCTGTGTTTCTATTGAATACTCCGATATTATGCTGAGTATTTTTTCATGTCGTCCGCTTTTCATTACAGCTCCCTTTCTTTTAACTTCTCATTAAGCTTGGTGTAAAAATTATATGATTTAACCGAAATAAGCTTTAGCTTAAGCTCTGATTTTCTGATAATTACCTTATCCTCTTCAAGAATATTTATGTTTTTTTCGCCGTCCACGGTCAAAAGACAACTGCACTGATCGGGAATATTGACCGTTACGGCAAGCTGTGAGCTGCCCTCAAACAGCACCGAACGGGAAAACAGCGAATGAGGACACACCGGCGTCATTAATATGCATTCCATCTGCGGCGAGAGGATCGGTCCGCCGGCTGAAAGCGAATATGCCGTTGAGCCCGTGGGCGTTGAAAACAGCAGTCCGTCGGCGCGGTATTTTGAAATTTCCTGCCCGTCAAGCCACAAATGCAGGTCAACGATTTTTGAAAGCCTGCCGTGAGCAACAACAGCGTCGTTCACCGCGAGGTAATGCTCGCTTTCGCCGGATTTTTTTACCTCGACGTCAAGCAAAATGCGGTTTTCAAGGGTGTAATCTCCGCTTAACAGCCTGGAAAGGCTGTCGATCTCATTTACCTCAACATTAGCGGCAAAGCCGAGTCTTCCCACGTTTACGCCGATAAGGGGAGTATCGCTGCGGGCGGCGAATTTGGCGGCGTGAATGATCGTTCCGTCACCGCCCACGGTAACCGCCATGTCGCTGAGCTCAAACATTTGCTCAATGGTTTCGCACACGGTAACGTCTTCGTTTTTATAGATATTTTTACACTCCGGAGGCATCAGGATATCCGCTCCGCCCTTATTAAGCAAAGCGATAATGTCCCGCGTGCACAAAATTGCTTTTTCTTTTGTAAGGTTAACAATAATAGCGATTTTCATGTGATCTCCTATTTATCAAGCTGAGCATGTGAACGCTCAACAAGCTGTTCGGGCGTAACGTCTGTGTAAGACTTAGGTTCGTCCGATTTTCTGAGATAAATCAAATATTCGATGTTGCCCTCGGGACCTTTTATCGGAGAGAAGTCAAGGTTAAGCACGTCAAACCCGTTTTCAAGACAAAAGCCGAAAATATCCGCGACAACCTCGCAGTGTACCTTCGGGTCACGCACAACTCCCTTTTTGCCTACCTTTCCCCTGCCTGCTTCAAACTGCGGCTTTATCAGGCAAACAGCTTCGGCGTTTTCCGCCATAAGCTCACGTGCTACGGGCAAAATAAGCTTAAGCGAAATGAACGAAACATCAACCGAGAAAAAGTCGATTTCATCGGGCACCTGTTCGCGCGTGACCTTGCGCATATTTGTGCGTTCAAGGTTAACCACTCTTTCGTCGTTTCTCAGCTTCCACGCAAGCTGGCCGTAGCCGACGTCGATCGAATACACCTTTTTTGCGCCGTTTTGCAGCATACAGTCGGTAAAGCCTCCCGTTGAAGCTCCTATATCCATTGTTATTTTATCCTTAAGGTCAAGGTCAAAGCTGTTGATCGCCTTTTCAAGCTTTAATCCTCCGCGGCTGACATATTTAAGCGCGCTGCCCCTGACCTCTATTTTAACGTTTTCGTCGTAAGAGGTACCGCATTTGTCGGCTTTTTGGTTGTCTGCATAAACCAAGCCCGACATAATCAATGCCTTGGCTTTTTCGCGGCTTTCGGCAAGCCCCTTCTCAAACACAAGCACGTCAAGTCTTTTCTTCATATCCTATATCCTTTTTTATGACCTCCGCAATACCCCGGGCGTCAAGCTTAAGCATTGCAAGCGCCTGGTTAACAGACATCTGCTTCACAAATTTGTCATTGATTGCCTTAATATGATAATTTCCCGAAAAATATGTAAGAGCGAGAAGGTCGCTGAAATTCTTGGCGATACCGCCGTTTTTAATTCCCTCCTCAAAGAACCATACATCCTTAAAACGGGAAGCAAAGTTTACGGTCTGAGTGTTTATCGGCTTAATACGGCAAAGCTTTAATATGCAAACCTCAATGCCCTGCTCACTTAAAAGCTCCTTGGCACGGCAGGCATAGGAAAATGTTCTGCCGTAGGTGACGATCAGATAATCCGAATTCGGGTTGCCGAAGATATTGTAATCTATACTTTCCGAGGTAAAGTCGTCGGGACGGTAAAGCTCTCCGCCGCGCGGATAGCGCACCGCGGCAAGCCCCTCGCAATTATATATGCTGTCGTTTAAGCATTCGCGCAGCCCCTCAAAATAGGTCGGCGAGTAGATAGTCGAGCCCGGTATTGAGTTAAGCATGGAAACATCAAAAACGCCCTGATGGGTTTCGCCGTCGTCGCCCACAATTCCGGCGCGGTCGATTCCGAGCACAATGTGGTTTTTACCGAGCGCCGCGTCGTGAATAAGCTGATCGTAGGCGCGCTGCAAAAAAGTTGAGTAAACCGCGAAAACCGGACGGTAACCGCGCGAGGCGAGTCCGCAGCCGAAGGTGACCGCGTGTTCCTCGGCAATTCCCACGTCAAAAAAGTTGCGCTTGTGCTGTTTGGCAAAATCCTTCAGCCCGGTTCCGCTTGTCATAGCGGCGGTTATCGCGCAAATCTTGTCGTCCTTGTCGGCAAGCTCACACAGAGTTTTTCCGAACTCAGCCGAAAATCCCTTGTGGCTCGAAAGCGGTTCGCCCGAATCAATATCAAATTGTCCGATGCCGTGAAATCCGCCCGGATCATCCTCGGCAGGCTTGTAACCCTTACCCTTTTTGGTAACCACGTGCAAAAGCACCGGCCGAGTTTCTTTTTTGGCAAACTTAAACGCGTTTTCAAGCTCATCGATATTATGACCGTCGATAGGTCCGAGGTAAGTAAAGCCAAAGCAGTCGAACAAAGTGTTTTTATACACAAGGTTTTTCATTTTTGACTTACTTTTTCTGAGGATGGCTCTTAAAACTCTTCCGAAAAACGGAATCTTTGAGAGCACGCGCATGGTAATATTCTTTATACGGATATACCACGGCTGAATTCTTACCGTAGTAAGATAACGCGGGATAGCTCCCACGTTTTTTGAAATTGACATTTTGTTGTCATTGAGCACAACAATAAAATTCCTGTTGAACTGGCCGGCATTGTTAACAGCCTCAAAGGCAAGTCCGCCCGTAAGCGAACCGTCGCCGATAACGGCGATAGTGTAGCTGTTGTCGCCGCTTAAATGCTTTGCGTTGGCAATTCCGAATGCCGCCGAGATCGAGGTGCTGCTGTGACCGGTGTTAAAGTCGTCGTAAATACTTTCCTCGCGTTTCGGAAAGCCCGAGATCCCGTCCTTTTGGCGCAGGGTGTCAAATTCAAAGAAACGCCCTGTCAGCAGCTTGTGTGTGTAGCTTTGATGGCCTACGTCCCACACGATGCTGTCTTCCGGAAAGCTGAAGCTGCGGTGAAGCGCAACCGTCAGCTCTACCACACCCAAATTGGGCGAAAGGTGGCCGCCGTTTTCGGAAACAACCTCAATCAGCTTTTCACGTATCTCGCCGCAAAGCTCATCTATTTCATCTTCCTTCAGCTTCTTTACATCATCAGGCGAGGTAATTGAAGGAAGGAGCTTGTATTCACTCATAAGTTATCATTTCCTGTGTTTATTTATTTTGTACGGTTGGCAAGGCTGAGTGCGAACTCCCTGAGGTTTTGGGTGTCCTCCTCAAACGCGCTGAGCGATGCGATCGCGGCGTCGGTCAGTTCGTTCACCAGCTGACTGCATCTTTCAACGCCGAGGTGCGAAACATAGGTTGACTTCATTTTGTCCCAGTCGCTTCCAACCGGTTTGCCGAGCTGTTCATCGGTTGAGGTGCAGTCAAGAATGTCGTCCCGGATCTGAAAAGCGATCCCAATGCATTCACCGTAGCGCGACGCCGCCAAAACCTGCGCCTTTTCCGCCGCGGCGCTGATACAGCCGAGCTCGCACGCCGCCTTGATCAGGCAAGCGGTTTTTTTATAATCCATCTCACGAATAAGCTCAAGCTCAACCTGACGGTTTTCGCTCATCAGGTCAATAACCTGACCGCCGACCATGCCGTTTGCTCCCGAATACCTTGCAAGGGTGTTGACCGCCCTGCGGCACGCGGAATCGCCGGCAAAAATAACAGCCTTGTCGCCCGTTAATGTTTCAAACGCCAGCGTAAGCAGGGCGTCGCCCGCAAGCAGCGCAATATCCTCGCCGTATACCTTGTGGTTGGAAGGCTTGCCGCGGCGCAAATCGTCGTCGTCCATACACGGAAGGTCGTCATGGATCAGCGAGTAGGTGTGAATCATCTCTACCGCCGCCGCAAAGGGCATTGCCGCTTCGGGATTTCCTCCGCATATTTTATTAAACTCGAGCACAAGCCGGGGGCGCACGCGTTTTCCGCCCGCCTCAAGGCTGTATTTCATCGATTCAATAAGCGCCTTTTCGCTGCAATTTTCGTCGGGCAAATAGCTGTACAGCTCTTTTTCGATATATTCTGCAAAATTATTATTCATGATCATCCTCCGCATTAACATCCGCCGCGTCGTCCGAAAACTCCGGGTGACCGCTAAGTCTTTGTTCCGCCTTTTCAAGCTCTTCGTTTAACCGTGTAATTTTTGTGTTTGCGTTTTCAAATTCTTTAAAGCAGTACTTTAAAAGCTCTGCCGCGCGGTCATAAAGCTCAACTCCGCGCGTAAAATCCACCCCGGGATTTTCAAGCTCCTTCACGGTATCGTCAAGCTGCCGCATAGCGGCTTCAATTGAAAGTTCGTTATCCATAATCTTTTCCTCCGTAATACTAAGCGGCAACAGAAATTAAAACGAATTGCCGGTACCGTGTATATTATCCGCGAATTCAAGCAGCCGCTGAATACGGTGGTTCGCACCGCTTCTGCTTATGGGCGGACTAAGGTTTTGTCCCAAATCTCTGAGCGACATTTCGGGATTTTCGAGCCTAAGATACGCAATTTCCTTTAAATCCGGCGAAAGCGATTCCAAGCCCCTTGTTCTTTTTATGCGTTCAATCGCCTCGATCTGCTTTGCCGAGGCAGTCGCGACCTTGCCGATATTGGCAACCTCGCTGTTAATGCGGCGGTTCACGTTGTTCCTAACCTGCTTAACAGCCTTTGTGCCCATAATTTCCATTGCGCTGACGGGAGCGCCCATATAAGTCAGCAGGTCGCAGATTTGCTCGCTTCCCTTAAAATACACTATGTAGTTGCCGCTGCGTGACACGGTCTTTGGTGTAAACACACAGTCTGTTACCTCGGTCAGTATTTTGCACAAATCGGCGCTTAAATTTTTGTGCGGAACGCAAAACTCGGCATGGTAACTCTTTTCCGGATCAGACACCGAGCCGCAGCTCAAAAACACTCCGCGCACAAACGCCGCGGCAAGCTCATCGCGTCCGATCACCGCACGGTTCACCCTGAGTGTGACCTGGTTGGCGGAATGTCCGAAGTCCTCAAAGATCCTGCCGCATTCGCCGCTGTCGATCAGCCTCATTTTGTAAAGGTGTCCGCTGCCCGATTTTGTCCTGAGCGCGGTTTGCTTTTCAATGATCGGCATATACAGGTTTTCAAGCAGCATCACCGCGCGTTTCAAAGCGTGAGAGCTTTCGGTTGTAAACACAATGCTTTCGGACGAGAATGTTTTTCCGAAAAGCAAAAACCCGTAAAGCTCCGCCTTTAACGCCTCGCGGTCAAAAAGCTGCAACGAGCAAAGCTCTTTTTTAATATCTGATGAAAAAGACACGGTTTCACCTAATCCTTGTTTATATCGCGGTGCTGCAGCACACAGCGGTAGCCGAGCTTTTGAAAGTGAGCGTCAAGCTCACGCACAAGAGTCACGCTTCGGTGTTTTCCGCCTGTGCAGCCAACGCCGACAACAAGCTCGCTTTTTCCCTCCTTTTGGTAAAGAGGAACCGAAAAATCAAAAAAACTGAAAGTTCTGCGCAAAAACTCTTGTGTGTTTTCGCTGTTGAGGACATAATCCCTGACCTCGGTATCAAGTCCTGTTTTGTGTTTAAGCTCAGGGATGTAAAAGGGGTTTGGCAGGCACCGCACGTCAATAATAACGTCAGCTTCAAGCGGGATCCCGTATTTAAAGCCAAAGGACATAAAGGTCAGTGTTATGCCCTGCAACGCGTTTCCCATGAACATAGCCGTTATGCGTTCCCTGAGCTGCTTGTTCGACATATATGTAGTATCGATTGAATAATCCGAAATACGTCTGATAGGCATTATTAACGCCTTTTCAAACTCAACCGCTTCAGCAACAGAACCGTCCTTAAGCCTGTCGGCAAGCGGATGCTTGCGCCTTGTTTCCTTGTATCTTACAAGTATTTGATCGGATTTCGCGCCGATATAAAGGATTTTTACGCCCGAGTGGGCTTTTTTAAAATCCTCAATATGAGAAATCATCTGCTTGTAGTTGTCGTGACCTCTGACGTCAACAACGACCGCAACCCTTTTCATAAGCTCATCCCGAGATTTTGAGCACAGCTCGTAAAGCGTTGCCAGCAGTGAAGAAGGGATATTATCGACGCAGTAGTATCCCAAATCCTCCATAACGTGCAGCGCAGAGGTTTTGCCTGCCCCCGACACGCCCGTAATAATCAAAAATTCCATAATTTCCTAAAAAACCTTTCGGTGCGTCAGTTCATAATAATAAGCTCACATTCAAGATGGTAGCCTGTCTGTTCGGCAACGGTTGTCTGAACCTCGCGGATCAGCCCTCTTACGTCGGACGCCGTCGCCCTGCCCTTGTTAATAATAAACCCTGCGTGCTTTTCGCTTACCTGGGCGCCTCCGCGCGACTTGCCCTTTAAACCGCACTGCTCGATAAGCGCTCCGGCATATGCTCCCTCGGGGCGTTTAAACACGCTGCCGGCGCTTGGGTATTCAAGCGGCTGCTTGTCGCTGCGGCGTCCCATATAATCCTCCATCCTCGCGCGGATGTCGTCGGGATTGTCCTTTTTAAGCTTTATAACCGCTCCCGTAATAAGATACTTATTTTTTCGGTAAACGCTGGTGCGGTAGCCGAATTCAAGGTTTTCGCGGTCGGTTCGTCCGATTTCACCGTTTTGCGTAAGGTGGGATACGCTGTGAACGACCTGCTTCATTTCGCCGCCGTAGGCTCCGGCGTTCATAAACAGCGCGCCGCCTACCGTACCGGGGATCCCCCACGCGAATTCAAGTCCCGAAAGACCGTTGTTCAGCGCGAATTTGCAAAGCGAGGCAAGCGAAGCGCCCGAACCGCAGTAAACTGTTTCGTCGTCGAGCAACGAAATATTTTTGAACTCTCCGCCAAGCTTGATCACAACTCCCCTTATTCCCTCGTCGCTTACCAGGATGTTGCTGCCGTTGCCTATCAGAAAGAAGTCAACATCGGCCTCACGGCATTCCTTGATCAGGGTTTTAAGCTGTGACATATCCTTTACTTTAATATATGTATCGGCTTCACCGCCGATTTTAAACGAAGTGTGACGGCTCATCGGCTCGTTTTTGTAAGCCTCCCAGCCGGCAATTTCAGCAAGATTGTAGATGATTTCTGTTCTGTCCATATTACCCTCTCTGTCTATATAATTCTAAAAACGAATTAATCCCATTTGTCAATTACTGTTTTCGGCGATTCGGGCACAGCACCCAAGTCCATACCGAGGCTCTTTAACAGATCCTTTGCCGCGTTGTAGCCCATCTTCTTTTGACGGTTATTCATGGCGGCAACCTCAATGATTACAGCCAAATTTCGTCCGGGCTTAACGGGTATGGTCAAAGTGGGAACCTCAACGCCCAAAATCTCCATATATTCGTTATCAAGTCCCATGCGGTCATAAACCTTGGTGTTGTCCCACAGCTCAAGGTTGACGACCATGTCTATCTTCTCATCGGTTTTTACCGCGCCCATACCGAAAAGCTGACGCGCGTTTATAATTCCTATACCTCTGAGCTCAATAAAGTGACGGATATTCTGCGGTGATTTACCGATAAGCGTGCTTGCGCTGGTTCGCAGGATCTCAACCGCGTCGTCCGCAACAAGGCGGTGACCGCGTTTGATAAGCTCAATTGCTGTTTCGCTTTTACCTACTCCGCTGTCGCCCACAAGCAGGCAGCCTTCGCCGTATACCTCAACAAGCACACCGTGCCTTGTGATTCTCGGAGCAAGCTCGCGGTTCAAAAAGGATACAAGCCGAGCGGTTAAGTCGGACGTGGTTTCTTCGCTCCTGAAAATTGACACCTTGTGAAGCTTTGCGCTTTCCAGAATTGCATTGGAAGGCTCAATATGGCGGCAAATAATCACCGCGGGCGGACCGAAGCTGAAAATAGAGTCAATGACCATTCTCTGAGCCTCGGAACCGAATCTGTTAAGATAAGCAAATTCGGTGTTGCCGAGCACCTGAATTTTTTTGTTGTCAAAAAATTCAAAGTAACCCGTCAGCTCAAGACCGGGTCTGTTGATTTCAACCGTAGATATTTTTATATCATCATAGTTTTCAGCCTCATACACGCTTTGGAGCTCCAAACGGTTGACGATTTCGGATAAAGGTACGGAAAATTCAGACATATTGCCACCACCTTGGTAAATTTGGGTATAACGATACATTATAATTAAATATCATTATACTACAAATTATCCAAAAGATAAAGTCTTTTAGTGAATTAAATATCATATTTTAGAACATTTTACGAAAAATTTTTTCCGTATCGGCTTTTAATTCGTTTTCAGAATTAAGATAAGCTATTTCCACTCCGTTTCCGTTGTCTCTTTGAAGGCTGTTAAATATCGAAAGATAGTCGAGCCTGACCGAAGGATTGTTTTTCCGGCAGAGTCTCAGCTCTTCCTCAACAGTGCTCAGCAGCTTGGGGCTCTCTCCTGTTTTGCGCAGGGCTTCACTGTCGCACAATGCCACATAAGCAACAGGCGAAAAATACGTCTGTGTGGAAATATAGCTTATGTCCCTCTGCATAACACTGTCCTTTAAATCGCGGTGCACAAGCAAAAGTCTTAGCTTGGCAAGCGAAAGGTGCGGGATATATTTTTCCCCGGCAAGTTTGCACGCCTCCTCAAATGATGAAGCGGGAATGCTTGTTTTCTGCGGCTTTTCTTCCGAGGAAAGCTTGTAAAAGGTGTAGTAAAGCTGTCCGTGCTCCCTTTTTACGCTTACATTTTCGATGATTGCGGCGGTTTCGATTTTATGCGAGCTGTCACAGCCCGAAAAAATCACGGTAATGAATAACAGCAGCACCGATAAAAGACGCTTCATTTTATTTTCCTCCCTGTAAAGATATATGCAAGCGGAACAAAAACCGCCACAACCGCAGTAAAAATAATCAGTATGACGTCATTTGTAAATATTTCTTTTACAGAATTATTCCATTCCGCCATAAAGGCGGCAATAAAAATAATCAGGGCAAAAGCAGCGGAATTCTTAACTCCTCCGCCTCCCGTGCTTTTGTTAACGCAGCTTAAGAACATTGATATGATCATAAACACCGACATTGTCGCCAGCGCAGTGAAAAAGCTTTCAATTCCCCCGAACGAGTCAAAATGCGCAACCCTCGACAGTATAAAGCTCTGGTATTCCTGACGCTGAGCGTACGCTCCCACCGAAAAAGCTACGAAAAACAGAACCAAAGCGTATTTCAGCGCGGTAAATAAAAGCGCGAAAAACGGCTGGCTGAGCCTAAAGTTTTCGGTGTCCCCGGCAAGGCAGGCGTAAATAACAGCGATAAATGACGGAGAACAAAAATATATGAAGGCAGAAGCCGCGCTTTCAAAGTCGGTATAAAGCAAAAAGCTGCTGTTGGCAAAATCAACCGAGCCTATGCTTCCGCCGAACATCAAAAAATTTGCAGCCAGGGCAAAAACAAACAGAAAAATCCCGAACCGCGTGATTATATTTGCTCCCTTGCAAGCCGCGTAAACGCACGCCGCAAGCACGCACAACCCGATTATACACGGACTTGCTCCGGGATAGTATTTTTTGCAGAACATATCCGTGTAGGGCAGTATAAAATATACCGACGCGTACACAAAATAAAGAGCGTATAACGCCGCAAGCGGTATTTTCAGCTTAGGGGTGACCTTTCCCGACAGCGTCAAAAAATCAGTGTCAAACCGTTTTTTGAGAATAACAGGCGGCAAAAACATCACCGCGCACACTGCCAAACCGCCGAGCATACACAGAAGATTTACCGTAAACGAATTTTTCGGAGAAACATTATTATTCTGTAAAAGAATTACAGAACAGGCGCAAAGCATTAACGTAAGCATTAATCGCTTTGAAGAATATTTTATTTCAGGCTGCAATCAGTTTTCCTCCGTTTCGGAAAATTTTTGAACGCGTATTGTATGCGCTCCCAGCTTTTTCCAGCTTGCGCGTACAAAAACATCGCGCATTGACCTTAGCGAAAACGGCGACAGCGACGACATATAGGGCACGCCGAGCGAGGTTTTCGAGCACATACTGATTACCGTAACGGCAGTGGCGAGCACTGTTCCCCACAGTCCCGCAATTCCGGCGGTTATAATAAGCACCACACGCAGTATGGTTACCGGAGGATACAAAGTTGAGGTAACATAACTGCAAATGGCAGCTGTGGCAACGACCATTAACGTAGACGCGCTGATTATTCCGGCGTTTACCGCGCTTTCGCCTACCACCAGACCTCCCACAATGCTCACTGCGTGGCCGAGCGATTTTGGAATACGCAGCCCTGCCTCCTTCATGATCTCGTAGACAAAGGTGATGAGCAAAACCTCGAACGTTACGGGAAGCGGTGTTTCCGCGAGCGATTCCGAGGTTTTTATCAATATACGTGTGGGGATATATTCGGGGTGAAACTGCGCGAGCGCAACATAAAGCGCCGGCGCGAAAACCGCGAAAAAGAACGACAAATACTTTATTAAACGGATAAGCGTAGCATAATAACTGCGGTTTGAATAATCATCAACGCCCTGAAATTCCTCGACAAACAGCCGCGGAATAATAATCACAGCCGGCGTTCCGTCAATAATAACCGCGATCCGACCTTCGGTAAGCTTGCCGCATACCGTATCGGGACGTTCAGATATTCCCGCTCCCGAAAACAGTCTGCTTGTGCTTTTATCCTCAAGATATTCCGACAGGTAGCCCGAGGCAAAAACCGTAGGCAGCTGACATTCCCCAAGCCTTTTCTTTACCTTTTTTATCAGCGAAGGCGAAGCACAGTGTTTCAGATAGCAAATCATAACCTGTGTTTTTGACTCTGTTCCAACCGTTAGCTGCTCAAAAACAAGGTCGGGATTTTTCATACGCCGCCTTATCAACGACATATTTACCCTCAGCGGTTCGGTAAAGCCCTCTCTCGCTCCCCGCTGAACCACCTCGCTTTCCGGCTCGCTGACGCTGCGGTATGAGTAACCCTGAACTCCCGCCGCAATCATATTTTCGCAGCCGTTTAGTACAATTACCGCAAAACCCGAGGTTATAAAAGCAATTAATTCCTGTGTGGAATTAAATTTTACCATATCGCAGCTTCCCGATACCGAGCTGAGAATGGTTTCAACCGCTTCGTCAGAGCTTTGGGCGCCGAAATCATACATCATAAGCGGATTTAAAACCGACTGCGCAAGCTCATCCTTTGAGCACATACCTTCGATGGTTATAACCGCGCCGCTTAAATTATTATTCGATTTTAGAATTATATCCTTGATTGTAAGGTCTGCGGAATGCGAGAACATTTCGTTTAAGCTCAATTTGATTTTGCTTAATGTATCTTCCATTTAATCACCTGCTTTAAATTATTATCGGCAAAAAATGAAAAATTATCAGCCAAAGCTAATAAATCGATTTTTACGGCAAATAATGAAAAAGGTGATCAAATGTTAATATCCGTAATACGAACCGTAATTCTTTATGTTTTTATTATCGCGGCGCTCAGGCTTATGGGCAAGCGGCAAATCGGAGAAATGCAGCCGAGCGAGCTTGTTGTTACTATGGTGATTTCGGACATTGCGTCGCTGCCCATGCAAAATACCTCGCAGCCGCTGTTAAGCGGAGTTGTGCCGGTGCTTATTCTTGTCGCTCTTGAAATTGCACTGAGCGTAATAATGATGAAAAGCAGATTTTTCAGAAGGATCATTTGCGGCAGTCCCGTGGTATTAATTGATGACGGAAAGCTTCTGCAAAATCAAATGCGAAGACTAAGGCTTACTACCGGCGAGCTTTGCGCCCAGCTGAGAAGCCAAAATATTTTCAGCCTTGATGATGTTCAATACTGCATTGCAGAAACCAACGGAACAATGAGCGTGCTTGAAAAGCCGCAAAAAAGAACACCCAACGCTGATGAGATGGGTGTTAAAGCCGCTCAAACAAAGCCCGACAGCATTGTTGTGAGCGACGGCAAAATTATTGAAAGAGGACTTTCGCTTTGCGGACGGAAAAGATCGGATGTGTTTAAAATTCTAAAAACGAATAAAACCCCACTCGACAGGGTTTTTATTATGACACTGAATTCAGACGGAAAATACAAGGTTATTGAAAAGGAGCAAGGGTGAAAAGGATAATCATAACGATCGTCTTATTGATTTCGGGAATAAGTGCCTCGCTGACAGAATTGATATACATCGGAAACACAGCCGACAGCTTTACAAACAAAATTGAGGCTGTGGACGCGATGATGCTGAAAGACGATTTTGTTAAAGCGTCGGATTTATGCGGACAAATAAGCAGTGAATGGGATAACACCGCAAAGCTTTTGGACACTCTGCTGATCCATGATTATACAGACAGCATAGGCATTAACCTGTCGCAGATGAAAACATACATTGATAACAACAGCATTGAAATGTACTTTGCATGCAGCGCCGGGGCAAAAAAAGGGCTCGCCTCCATAAAAGGAAGCGAGTACCCTGATTTTAACAATATTTTTTAAAAATATATTACTTTTCCGCAGCTTTATTTGCGGCCTTTTTGTTCTGCCACATAACCCAAAGGGGACCTGCGATGCAAATTGAAGAATAACAACCTGAGATAACACCGATCATCATCGGGAGAGCAAAGCTCTTAACCGAATTGATGTTGAAGATGAACGCAAGAATGTATACAACCAAAATTGCGGAAAGGGTTGTTATTGAGGTCATGATCGTTCTTCTGATGGTCTTGGTGCAGCTTACGTTGAACACTGTGCCGACGTCTGCCTTTCTGCCCATGAGCTTTCTTTCCTCACGAACACGGTCATAGATAACGATAGTATCGTTGAGCGAGTAACCGAGGATCATAAGTACTACGGCAATGAAGTTAGAGTCGATAGGCATCTGGAAGATAACGTAGAGGAAGTAAATCAATGCGATATCGTGGAACAGAGCAACCAGCGCCATTACACCTGCCGAAAGACCGCCGATTTTCTTGAAGCGGATGGTTACATAAAGCACCATGAGAACACTTGCGAGTGCAACCGCCGCAATACACTTGAGCAGGAACATAAAGCCCATTGAGGCGTCAACCGAGTTTGCTTCAAGGTTCTTGAAGTTGTTTTCGGGATACTTTTCCTGAAGGTCTTTTGTAAGCTTTTCCTGAATATCGGTCTTGATTGAATCGTTGCCCGAGAACTGAACGCTTACGTTCTCGCCTGTGTTACCCATAAGGTCGGTAGAGAATGAAGCTGTGATTTTATCGGTGGTGTGCTCCTGAATAAAGTTGCGGAGCTCTTCCTGGTCGATCGGGTTCTTGTCGTTTGTATAGCTGTAGGTCAGCGTAGCACCGCCCGTGAACTGAATGTCGAGGGTCGTGCCGAAAATGAAGTTGCAGATAATACCAATAATTATAATACCGAGGGATATTCCGAAGAATACCTTCCTTTTGCCGACAAAATCAATAACCTTTTTGCCGCCGTTATATTTTTCGCTGATTTCCTGGGATGTCATTGGAGCGTCTGCCTTTATCTGAACGTCTTTAGCCATTCTTAGCACCTCCAAACAACACTTTTTTGCGAAGAGGCTTGAAGCCCGCGATACTTCTGAGCATGAGTCTTGAGAAGAAGATACCCATGATGAAGTTTGAAATTACACCTACGAGGAGAGTGTAACCGAAGGAGTAGATCGTACCTGTGGTTGACTCACCGAAGATGAATGAAAGAATATTTGAAGGACCGAATACAAGCATCAGGATAATCGATACTATTACAACGGTCATGTTACCGTCTATGATAGCGGTAAGAGAGTTCTTGGTACCTTTGTCAAGCGCGCCGTCAAGAGTTCTTCCGGCTCTGAGTTCTTCCTTGATACGCTCGGCGGTGATAACGTTACAGTCAACGCCCATACCTATTGAAAGGATAAGACCGGCGATACCGGGAAGCGTCATTGTGAATGACGGAATAGCTGTAAAGTAACCGGAAACCGCCGCAACTGAAAGAGCCATTTGTCCCAAAAGGGCAATAACGGCGATAAAACCGGGCAGTCTGTAGAACACAATCATGATGATTGCGATAACGATAAACGCGATCACTGCGGCATAACCCATTGCAGTAAGGGCGTTTTCACCGAGTGTCGGGCTGATGTTGCCGTAGTGGGCTGTTTCAAGTGTGAAGGGAAGCGCACCGGCGTTGATCTTCTGAGCAAGATCAGCAGCTGTCTTTGAGGTAAAGTTACCTGAAATTTGAGCCTTGCCGTCGGCAATTACCGCGCTTACGTTAGGCGCAGAAAGCATAATGTCATCCATCCAGATCGACACCTGCTTGTTTAAATACTTGGTTGTTATGTCCTTAAAGGTCTCTGCACCCTTCTTGGTAAGCTCGAGGTCAACAACAAACTTTCTTGAACCGTCGTTGTCGTTGATGTAACCCGAGGTTGCCTTTGCTACCTGATCGCCCTCCATAAGGACTTCTTCGGTTTCACCCTTAGGAGTCTTGAAAACAGGGTTGCCGTCCGAACCCATCTCGGTTGTGGTGTATTCACCGCCGGGACGGAACGTAAGCTTTGCTGTTGATGAAATCTCGTTGATAGCGGCTAACGCGTCAAAATCTTTTTCGTCTGATTTCCAAGGGAAACGCACAATGATCCTGTCGCTGTTTGTGTCAGCGTACAGCTCGTAATCTGTAATACCCTGCGAAACCATACGAAGTTCAATAATTGCTTTTGCATCCTGGAGCTGTTCCGGGGTTGCGTTATAGCCTTCCGCAGGCTTAAACGTAGCCTCAACACCGCCCCTGATGTCAATTCCCCATCTGATGTCGCCGACGCCTTTGATTACTGTGTTTTTGTTGTCACCATTATAATAGGATACTCCGAAAATCGCAGTAAAGGAAAAGGCAAGTATCAGCAAAGCAACAATGAAGAACACAGGCTTTGGAACTCTTTTCATGCCTTTGAAACCTCCGTAAAATAATTGTCTTAAATGCACTGTTTGAATGCAGATAATAATAACCCTGTTACAAGAGCGCACTTACAGACGTAACAGAGTTATTATATGATTTTTTTGTAAAATTGTCAATGCAATTGTAAATATTTCGTGATAAAATATTTATCTTTATTTAATATGCACAAATCTTGGTAAAAAAAATGTTGCACTATTCTAATATGACTATATTTAATTATTTTCCGAGAAGCTTTTCGCATGCCGCAAGCTTAACGCAAATACAGAAAATTTCCATGGCAACCGTGAGTTCGCCGTTTGGCGGGAACGTAGGAGCAATGCGGATGTTGGAATCGTGGGGATCCTTTCCGTAGGGATAGGTAGCGCCGGCGTCAGTAAGCACAACGCCTGCTTCCCTGCAAAGCTGAACTACCCTTTTTGCCGTTCCCTCGAAAACGTCAATGCTTACAAAGTAACCGCCGTTGGGCTTTGTCCATCTGCCGATTTGAACCGGAGCAAGCTCTTTTTCAAGAGTGTCAAGCACAATATCGAACTTGGGCTTGAGCACTTCCTTGTGCTTTTTCATATGATTGAGCACGCCCTGATAATCCTTAAAATATCTTACGTGGCGAAGCATATTCATCTTGTCAAAGCTGATTATCTTGTATTTATAACGCTCCATGAACACCTTCATATTGTTGTCTGAGGCTGCCATAGCGGCAACGCCCGCGCCGGGGAAGGTGATTTTTGAGGTTGAACAGAAAAGAATCGGCAAATCCTCATTGCCGAGTTTTTTGCACTCGTCAACAATATTGAGAAGCTTGTCGGGGGTATCGGTTATGTCGTGAATGCAGTAAGCGTTGTCCCACATAACTCTGAAATCCTTAGCGGCAGGCTTGAGCGCGGCAATGCGCTTTACCGTTTCGTCGCTGTAGGTTACACCGGAGGGATTTGAATATTTGGGAACACACCACATACCCTTGATAGTGTCGTCGTGTGCAACGAGCTCTTCCACCATATCCATGTCGGGACCGTTTTCGTTCATGGGAACGGGGATCATCTCAAAGCCGAAGTATTCCGTAATTCCGAAGTGACGGTCGTAACCGGGAACGGGACAAAGGAATTTTCTGTCTTTTACCTCATACCAGGGCTTGCATCCTTCGACAACAGGCTTAGTCATCATACAGTCAATTGTGTCGAACATCATGCTAAGACTTGAATTTCCGCCTACCATCACATTCTGATAATCGACCTCGAGGATCTCTCCGAAAAGCTTTCTGCACTCCACTATTCCGGGCAAAACGCCGTAGTTTCTGAAATCCAAGCCATCGGAACCGATGCACTTGCTTTTGCCGGAAAGAGTGTCAAGGATTCCGTTTGAAAGCTCAAGCTGAGCGTCTCCGGGCTTTCCTCTTGCCATATTGAGGTTAAGTCCTTTTGCCTTTTCCTCATCATAAACCTTTTTGAGCTTAAGGTATTCCTGTTCAAGCTCCTGTGCGGATAAATTTAAGTAACTCATTTTGCTTCTCCTTATCAAAAAATTGCAAAAATTCTTTTCAAACACCAATTAATTGTAATACATCAGTGTCAAAAATGCAAGTGTTTTTGTGCATTCCTGCATTTTTCGTCGATAATGCCAACCTCGATTGCCGTTTTGCCAAGCTTTTATATATATTTTATTCGTTAATTTTGCATTTGCATACTTAAAAACCTGCCGAATGCCGAGCACAGAGGATAAGAACAACAAACTGCCGAATAAAATTTAACAAAAAAAGCCTGCCGGTTTTTGCCGGCAGGCCGTGTGTCGCTGGTAATTGCGCCGAGATTAATAATACTGATAATAATAGTAACCGTAGCCGCGCTTGCCTTTTCGCTTGTGGTTGATACAACCAACCTTTACAAAGCCCAAAATCTTGGAATCGGCAATTTTTGCGCTCTCAAGCAGGTTTTGAACGTCGCCGTGTGTGGTGGAACGCTCGCGGATTACCACAACGAAGCCCGCAACGAGATCCTTGAGCAAAAGCGCGTCGGATACAACGCCTATAGGCGGCGTATCGAAGATGATATAGTCGTATTCCTCATAAAGATTCTTTATAAGATTTACAAACCTTGCCGAACAAATAAGCTCGGACGGGTTGGGCGGAATGGTGCCCGACGTGATAATATCGAGGTTTTTGAGTACGTCGCGGTGCACCGCGTCCTCAAAATCGGTCATTTTACCGATGATGTTGGAAAGTCCGACCTGGTTGCTGATTTTAAAGATGTTGTGAGCGTTCGGACGGCGAAGGTCGCAGTCAACGAGGAGAACCTTTTTCTCCATTTTTGAGAATGAGATAGCGAGGTTTGCCGAAACGGTACTTTTACCTTCACCCTTTGAATAACTGGTTATGGCAAAGATCTTGTCATCATCGGCGGAGAGTGAAAACATGATGTTGGTACGAGCCGCCTTGTAGGACTCTACTATGGCAAACTTACTTTTATCGGAGATAGTTTCAAGCTTGGAATCGCCGTTCTTCTTTTCGTTTTTAGCGTCTTTCTTTTTTGTGCTGTTTCTTCCTAATTTAATTTTCATGTTTTATCACCTGCCTCACTGGTCAAAATCGGGAATTTCCGCAAATACCGGTACCTTGTAGATTTCGGCGAGATCGTCATCGGACTTGATCGTGGTATCGATTAAGTCGAGGAGGATTACGAGAAGCGCGGCAAGAACCAAACCGATCGCGGCGCCGATCAAAGTATTTCTGGTTTTGTTCGGGGACACCGGAGATGTGGGTTCCTTGGCTGTTCTGATGGTACCCAGCTGTCCGTATGAAAAGCCCTTGTAATAAACTTCCTGGCACTTTTCGGCAACCTGGTTAGCCACATTTGCGCACTGCTGGGGATCGGGTCCCGATACGGTGATGGTAATGTAGAAGGTTCCCTCTTCAACGGCAAAGCCTACGCTGCAGCCGTTGTACAGAGCTGTGATCTCATCAGAGTTCTGGAAGAAGGTAACGCAGATTTTGGCAAGATTGGATGAACCGCTGATATCGGAGCTGAAAATCTTTTGAGCGATTTCGTTGTTGTTCTGGACGGCATCGTTTGTTCTTGACGCCTGAGCGCTGTTTGCGGCGGCGGCAGCTCCCGCCTGCTGCTGAACAGTGGTTTTATTATAGTTTTGAATGAATATCATTGTGGATGTGCTGTAGGTCGGTTTAATAATAAACGACGAATACAGAAAAAATATCAGGGCAAAAAGCAGTCCCGAAATGATGATAAAAGGAATCCGGTGCAAAAGAATTGTCAAAATTCTTTGCACGGTAATATTTTTTCCCATTTTTTCATACTCCTTTACTTTATACTGTTACCAAATAACAGTATTAAAATTAACCACTGTATATTATAAACTATCCGCTCTGATTAATAATTCCAAAATAGAATTAAAATCACTGAAAAATGCAAAAAATTAAGGAAAGCCGAAGCTTTCCTTAACAAAATAATATATTAGTGTCCTACAACATTCAAAAGTACGCCTGCGGCAACCGCGGAACCGATAACGCCCGCCACGTTCGGACCCATTGCGTGCATGAGAAGGAAGTTGCCGGGATTTTCCTGCTGGCCGACCTTTTGTGATACTCTTGCAGCCATAGGAACAGCCGAAACACCTGCGGAACCGATAAGCGGATTGACCTTGCCGCCCGTGAACTTGTACATGAGCTTTCCGAAGAGAACGCCGAACGCCGTACCCATTGAGAAGGCGATAAGTCCGAGCACAATGATCTTGATCGTGTTCAGCGAAAGGAAGTTTTGACCGGAAGCGGTTGCGCCTACGGTTGTGCCGAGGAAGATGGTGATGATATTCATAAGCTCGTTTTGAGCCGCCTTTGCGATTCTGTCAACAACTCCCGACTCCTTAAAGAGGTTTCCGAGCATGAGCATACCGACAAGCGGAGCCGCGTCGGGAAGTAAGATCGCGATAAGGATCACAACGATGATCGGGAACATGATTTTTTCAAGCTTAGATACGGGGCGAAGCTGTTCCATAACGACCATACGCTCTTTTTTGGTGGTGAGAGCCTTCATTATGGGCGGCTGGATAATGGGAACAAGCGCCATGTAAGAATAAGCCGCGATCGCGATCGAACCCAAAAGATGCGGAGCAAGCTTTGTTGTAACATAAATCGCGGTAGGACCGTCGGCGCCGCCTATGATGCCGATAGCGCCTGCCTCGGGTTCGCTGAAGCCGAGGAAAATAGCGCCAGTAAAGGTTACGAAAATGCCGATTTGTGCCGCCGCGCCGAGAATAAGGCTCTTGGGGTTGGCGATAAGCGGACCGAAGTCGGTCATGCAGCCGATGCCCAGGAAGATAAGCGGAGGATAAATTCCGAGCTTAACGCCCTGATAAAGGTAGTAGAGAAGTCCGCCGTAGGTCGGGTTCTCGTAATAGGTCACGCCGTCGATCACCCTTTTGGCGTGCCCGGCAAGCTCGACGTGCTGCGCGGCGCATTGATCAGCCGTTAACAGCTCGACCGAGGGCGGATTCATAATTGCCGGATAAAGGTTTACAAGCAGCATACCGAAGGCGATCGGCAAAAGCAAAAGCGGTTCGTACTGCTTTTTGATTGCAAGATAGAGCAAAACTATTGAAATGGCGATCATAACATAATTTTGCCAGTTTAGGGTTGAAATACCCGATTCATTAAATATACCGGTTATGGCTTTAAAAAAGCCGTCGATTATTTCCATTGATGCGTTCCTTTCTTAAAACGGGCGAGTATTGTCAAGAATACCTGCGTTTGCCCAAGCGGAGCGTCCGCCCGATTTCTTGATTGACTTTATTTTTGCCTTGCCCTTTGTGCCGTACATTGCGGTGACCGCCGCGGCGATCACCGCCACGACCTCGTCGTCGATACCGTCGGAAACCGCCGGTTCGTCCGCAGTGTTCTTTTGAACCGG
This sequence comes from uncultured Ruminococcus sp., assembly GCA_902792105.1. GTDB lineage: Bacteria > Bacillota > Clostridia > Oscillospirales > Acutalibacteraceae > Ruminococcoides. Next base: position 36,057 of record CADAYK010000001.1, on the reverse strand, counting down.
TATAACGACAGGCTTTTTAAGAGTGTCGCCGGGTTGGGCAACCTTTACTTTTTTATTCTTTTTGACAATGCTTCTGTCCTGAACCTTGATTACGATCGTGCTGTAGAGCTTTATGATTGCGATCAACAGCAACAGCACGGCAAATACAACGGCAAAACCGGTGAGAATAACCTTTGCCGAGGCTATCCACTTTTCATAAAGCGAATATTCGGCGGCTATTCCGGAGGCGTTTGCCAGATAGGAAAGATTCATATAATGACCCCCATTTAATAAGATTTGCATACATATTTATTATACTTTATTTCGTCTTTTTTTTCAATATTAAATATTGCGGCAGATGTTTTTCGTTGATTTTTATAATATGCGCGCTGCTTTGGCTGTAAAATTATTAAATAACACAAAAAGAGCGTTTTTTCAAGAAACGCTCTTTTCAAAGTAATATTCTGTTAAAGAATTATACATATTAACCCGTTGCAGCCGTCGTTAATGATTTTCTGAATTGTCTCCCCTACCTTGCGGCGTGCGTCCTCGGGCATTCTGTAAAGCTTATTGTGCAGACCTTCGTTCACAAGCTCGTGCACCGATTTTCCGAAAATATTGCTCTCCCAGATTTTTTCGGGGTTTTCCTCAAATTCCTTGAGCAGGTAATTGACAAGCTCTTCGGACTGCTGTTCGCTGCCCACGATCGGTGTGACCTCGGTTTGGGTTTCAATTTTCATCATATGGATCGACGGAGCGCTTGCCCTGAGCCTGATTCCGTACTTTCCGCCCTGCTTTATTATCTGCGGTTCGTCAAGCTTTAGCTGGTCGATCGAAGGCATTACGATCCCGTAGCCCGTTTCCTTTACCTGCTCATATGCACGCGCGATTTTGTCGAACTCCCTTTGCTTTTCGGAAAGCCGGCTGATATTGTCCATTAGTTCACATTCGCCGGAAATGTCAAGCCCGGTCTGCTCGGAAAGCACCTTGTAAAACAAACCCGGGCTTACAAAAAGCGAGATACCCGCGTTGCCTTTTCCGAGATCGAGTCCCGAAACAGCGGCGTTTTCGATAAATTCGTTTTCGCACAGAGCTTTGACGGTATCCTCGATTTCGCGGATTTTGTTTATATCCCCGGCGGATTCTCGGATCGCGCACATGATTGAGGATTTAAGCGGATGCTCCTTATCAAGCCGCACTATCCATTTGGGTATATCGACTTTTATTTCGCGGACGGGAAACTCGAAAAGCAGCTGCGCGAGGATCCGCTTGATCTCGTTGTCGTCAAGCTCCATGCAGCTTACCGGAAGCGCCGGAACTCCGTATTTTTGAGACAGCTCGGCGGCAAGCGCCTGAGCCTGCCGCGACTGCGGCTGTGACGAATTGAGAAGGATAATAAAAGGCTTATCTATTGCCTTTAGCTCGGCGATCACGCGCATTTCGCTGTCGGTATAATCCTCGCGCGGTATTTCGCCGAAGCTTCCGTCGGTGGTGATCACAAGACCAATCGAGGAATGGTCGGTTATTACCTTTTTGGTTCCGATCTCCGCCGCGTCGTCAAAGGATATTTCCTCGTCCGACCACGGAGTTTTTACCATTCGCGGTCCGCCATCCTCGCTGTGGCCGAGTGCGGAATCTACAATGTAGCCGACACAGTCTATCATTCTTACACGGAAGCTTATGTTTTCGCCGAGGGAAACCTCAACCGATTCCTCGGGAATGAACTTAGGCTCGGTCGTCATTATCGTTTTGCCGGCTGAGGACTGGGGCAGCTCGTCGATCGTTCTGCGGTAGATGTTCTCATCGCTGATATTCGGAAGCACCACCGTGTCCATAAACCGCTTGATAAATGTCGATTTGCCTGTGCGTACAGGGCCGACCACTCCGATATATACGTCGCCGTCCGTGCGGCGCGAAATGTCTCGGAATACGTTTCGTTCTTCCATACACTAACCTCCTATATTTTTGGTATCAGCAGCATTTGAGGATATTCGACCGTGTCTTCCTCAAGCCCGTTTTCCGCAGTGAGCAGTCCGACCTCCGTATTGTGCGACTTTGCAATGTCCCAAAGGCTTTCGCCCTTTGACGCAAAGTACAGAGTAAGGGAGCAGCCGTCGGTTTTAAGCGGTTTACCGGTGTCAATTCCGGCGCTTTCGACCGCGCGATGGCTTTCGTTTTTGACCGCTCCGCCCGTTATCTTGATTTCGCACCTCAGCTCTACGCTGTTGCCGTCGGCAAGACGGTAGCTGACACCTGTCATTCTGACCGCGGGCAGTATCATCGCGTTGCATCCCTCTGCCGATGTGACCGGGTGTGAATAATCAAAGGAGCGCTCGATAAATACCGGGAAATCATCCCCGTTTAAGGCAACGATACACATATTGATTTTTCCGTTCGCCTTTATTCCGCCGCCGGCGTGCACAGCGTCAAGGGTAATGCTGCCGGGATAGATGTCGAGCAGCTTTGAAATTTGGCAGTTGTCTATTTTCGCGTTGATTTTTTCGATAAAGCTTTCATTGACCGGGACGGTATCTGCAATTGTCTTTAAGGTTTCAAATTGCGGAACCGAGCAGTATTTTGTTGAATAAGCGTCGGTAACAATGTATTCGCCGCGGTTGATGAAGCCTTCCTCGGTAAGGCAGATTTTTACATCGAGAGCTATCAGCGGTTTTTCCGACAGCACATCGTTTTTCAGCCTGATTTCATAGGACAGAACCTCGCAGTCGAGTACGCTGATGTTTTCCTCCCCGGCTCCCCCGCAGTCTATTACCTGGCTGAACGGAACAATATATTCGGTTTTGGCGGTTTGCCCGGATTCAATGTCGGTGAGATAGAACAACCTGAGATTTATTTCTCCGTTTACCATGAGTTTGCCGGTGACAGCCTTACAGTCGGTGACAGACGCCGAAACAGAAGAATACAGCAGAGATTCAATTGCAGGCTTATCGGCGGCTGAGATTTCCTCGCTGACTGTAAACTGCTCCTGGCAAAGGGATTTAAGGTCGGCGCATTGGATTTGCGTTTTGCGCACCTCAAGATCGTCGCCGCCGGGGGTAAAAAGCTCTGTTGTTTTCGCCGCTATTACCTTGGCGTAAAGTGAAAAAGCCCCGTGAATAACAAGCCTGCGCGGACTTAAAGCACGGCAGTTTATGTATTCGGACTTGGTTTTTGTGAGAATGACATAATTTTCGGGTGTGTCCCTTACGGAAAAGCTGCGTGAAAAACCGACGTTTTGCTCGCAGCATCGAATTGACTTTTTATCGCCGTCAACATACAAAACCGTTATTACGCAAAATCCTTCGATTTGAAGCTGACCGCCCGACAACGACCGGGTTTGAATTTTAGGAGTAAGCGTACATTTTAAGATTTTTTCGATATTCGGGCAATAATCGGGCAGGGTGACGTCGGCGTCCGCAAGCTGTTCGGCTACCGTGTCTGCTACAACCCACGGAGTGCGGAAGCTTCGTTTATCCTGATTAAGCTCCATGTTTTATCTCTCCTTTTATTTTGGTCTGTTACAGTGTATTCAAACAGCCGCGTGATTATGACTTGCGTAAAAGAAAAACACTCCCGGAAAACCGGGAGTGCCGAAAAACATATTATTATTTATGCCAAGCCTGCAATTCTTCTTTGAATAACGGTAGCGTCCATAATTGAAACCTTGCCGTCGCCGTTAGTGTCGGCGATTTGAAGCTGCCGGTCGGTGAGCTTGGTGTTAACGTCTGTGGAGAGATGTCTTTGAATAACGGTAGCATCCATGATCGAAAGCTTGCCGTCGAGGTTTACGTCGCCCCAAACAGCACCGTCGCTTGTGATTACAGTTGTAGCGGTGTAGGTTTCGGTGCTGAAGCCCTGCTGTGAGGTTACGTCGTATACAACGCCGTTGTCAACAATATAGGCTTCAACCGCGTCATAAGAAGTCTTGTAGGCAATGCCGAGAATTCTTACATCGAGGTCAACGTTTGCCGTACCTGTGCCGATAACATCAAAGGTAAGCTTTACAAAATCCTTTTCGTTGGCATAGTTTTGGAGATTGATATTTGTGAAGTTGCCCTTGATAGTGTTGTTTGAATACTGATTATAGGTAAAGTTTGAAACGCCGGGCATGAGCTCTTCAAGATCTGAAGTGAGCTTAAGCTTTGAATTGTCGTATGAGAGGATCCACTGTGTATTGATAAGCTTCATTGAAGATCTGAGCTTGTAGGTTACAGTTACCTGTTTTGCTTCGGGGCTTAATTTTGTGGTTGCGGATTTGAAGAAGTTGGAGCTTGCTCTTACGGTAAGGCTGTCGTCGGTGTCGATTCCGCCGTTTGCTACCTTTGAAGTACCGCTGATCGATGATGAACTAAAGCCCGAAACGCCGCTGAGGTTCTGTTTTACGCTGCCCTTTACCGCGTTGCGGTAGTTGAGGACTCCGCCGCTGAGATAACCTACGGAAAGCTCTTCGACATTAAGGTTTACCGAAGCGCTGCCGGTGCCGATAACCTCAAATTCCGCCTGTGCAAGTGTGCCGGAGTTTGTGAAGTCAACGAGATTTTGAACCTCGGTAAAGTTGCCGTAAACGTGACCGTTGTCGGCATAAACAACGCCGCCGGTCTTGGGAGCCATTGACACTCCCGAGGATTTAAGCTTGAGCTTTGAGCTGTCGTATGTAAGTGTCCACTGTGCGTTGCAAACCTTCATTGAAGATTTGAGGTCGTATTTGACTGAAATCGTGTCGCCCTTTTTGGCTTCGTAGCTTCCCGAGGAAAGCACGTTTGAGGTAGCGTTAACACTTAAGGTCGTGTTTGAAACCGGGGTGGTGGGGTTGGTGGGCTGAACGGGATCTGTGGGATCGGTTCCGGGCTGGGGATCGATCGGAGTGCTTCCGCCGCTCTTTCCTATTCTTGCAAAGGGAACTGTAATGTGATCCTCGTCGCTCTTTTCAAAGCTGTTGTGTACCTGTGAGCCCGCTGAGTCGTCAAGATCAGCCTTGTCGTTCATTGTAAGGTCGTAAGGCAGACAGTCCATGCCTGACTTTCCGCTTGTCATGATAACCATTGCTCCGATGCCGTTTGAAGCAACGTCGCTCTTGGTTACGCCGAGTTTTGAAAGCGGAATTGACATTTCGTAATGGAAGTCCATGCTTGAGCTTTTGTGTCCCTTTGTGTTGAAGTCAACCCAATCGGAATTTTCACTGCACATATCGCCGGGAACGCGCTTGTTGTGTACGCCGTAGCCGCCGTTGATGCCGTAAACGTTTTTGCTTAAAATGCCTTTTCCGTATTTAAAGGTGATTCCTGTTTCTGCGCGAGCGGCGATTTCCTTGGGGTTAAGACCGGCTGATGAGCCGCTGTAAAGGAAAGGACCGTTGGCGCCGTTTGTTGAGATCGCAACAAGACGGTTAAAGGGATTTTCAAAGGTGATACCGGAATCCCAGATCGTGCCGCCGTTTATGAGATTGGCTTTGTTGCCGATCGCGTCGGACTTGCCTGTGTCTACCGCGATAAAGAACGGGATGTTCATTGTCTGGTAAAGGATACCCTGTGACAGAGGATAGTCGTCGTTCGGTGCGACAACATCCTGAACATTGGTCATTTCCCACATAAGGTAAAGGTTGTTGTCGTCGTATGCGCCGTAGAGTGTGTAGAGGTCAAGCGGAACCTCATACATTGAGTTGGGACGGTAAACACGGGGATCGTCGTTTGCCGTGCCCTGCGCAATGATCATTGAGCTGTTCCAGTCGGAAATTTCGCCGTCAACATTGATCGTCTTTTGAACGCCGACCTGACCGTTGGGGTTGGTTTTGTAGTAGCTTGCAAGCGTTCCTGCCGCCGACGCGGGGAACACCGAGATTAGCATTGTGACAAGTAATGCGGCTACAATCGCAAGACTCATCACTTTTTTTGAGTGTCTCATCGTTAATTACCTCCTAAATAAAATTACCACCTTAATTATATAAAATTTTCAAAAAAAAGACAATACAAAAATAAGATGTGCAGAGTTTTTGTCACTATGCACATCTTAACTGTTTTCGCGTTGGTTATTATGCCCAATGGCTTTGTATTAAATATCCTGCTTGGATTTTTTTATGCCGTAAATTTTACGTAAAATTGACGATATGATTTTCGGATTTTCGATAAGTACGACCTTCATAAAATTACCTCCGTATACAAGTTAAGCTTACAATTACGAGTGCAGCGGCTGCTGCAATCAGCACCCACTTTGCGGGAAGCACCGTTGCGGTCAACAGTCCCAGCCCGAAACAAACTGCCGATTTCACCTTATGTTTGTAGCATCTCACTGTATCACCCTCTACCATAATATTGCACGGCGAAAAAAATGTGCTTGCAATTTTTTGTTTTCTGATATACTATAAGGATATGTGAGGTGCTGTGATGAGAACTCTTACAATTCAAAAAAACGACTGTAACCAGCGGCTTGACAAATTTTTGCAGAAACGGTTCAAAACCATGCCGAAGTCGCTGATGTACAAATATATACGCAAAAAATGCGTCAAGGTCAACGGCAAAAAATGTGACGCCGACACTGTGCTGGGCGAAGGCGACGTGCTGACCTTTTACATCAAGGATGAGTTTTTTGAGGCGGCTGAGGAAAAGCACTACGACTTTTTGAAGGCGCCGAAAAAGCTTGAGATAGTGTATGAGGACGAAAACCTTTTGCTGATCGACAAAAAGCCCGGCGTTATCGTTCACCCGGACAGGCAGTATCATTTTGACTCGCTTGTGAGCAGGGTTTTGCACTATTTATACGACAAGGGTGAATACGATCCCGAACGCGACAAGGCTTTTACTCCGGCGCTTGTAAACCGCATTGACCGCAACACCGGCGGAATCGTAATTGCGGCAAAAAACGCCGAGAGTCTGAGGATACTTAACGCTAAGATGAAAAGCCGCGAGCTTGAAAAGTATTACCTTTGCCTTGTTCACGGCAAGCCCGATAAAAGCGAGGATGTTTTAACAGGCTATATCACAAAAAACGAGAGCAAAAATACGGTAAAGGTTCACGGCAAGCCGGTTGAAGGCTCAAAGGAAATCAAAACAAAGTACAGGGTGCTGAAAGCAGGCGGCAGCTTCAGCCTTGTTGAGGTGGAGCTTTTGACGGGCAGGACGCACCAGATCAGGGCTCACATGGCGTCGATCGGTCATCCGCTGGTCGGCGACACAAAATACGGCAAAAACAAAAAATCGCCCGACGGCTTTCGCTATCAGGCGCTGTACAGCTATAAGCTGGTGTTCAATTTTACCCAAAGCGCAGGTATCCTCGATTACCTCAACGGCAGAGAATTCCGCGTTAAAAATGTTTGGTTTAAAAATTTTAAGGAGTCTTAATTATGAAGCAAGAGGAAAACAAAGGATATGTTACGCCGAACAATCCGCAGGGACTTCCCGTTAAGCGGACAAAGCACCCTGCTTTGATAGCGATACTTACAGGAGCGGTGTGCATGCTTTTTATCTTGGGCAGCACAGTGCTTTCGTTAGTTGTTTTATACAACATTTCCAATGACATTAAGGAAAAAGACTTGGAGTATCAGGCAAAATATTCCTTTATTATCGATGAAGCCAAAAAACAAATGGAGAACCATGACATGAGTGTTACGACAAGATATCCTGTCGAACATTATAAGAAGATCAACGAGGTTTACGACGACTACCTTTCAAAGGGCGACAGCACTATTATTTTAGGTTACTACTGGCTTTTGGACAAAGATGAAACCGAAAAAGTACTCAGAGCAAACGGCTTTCTCGGCTGGGACGATTATTTGATCAGGTGCGGCTGCACAACATCAAAAGGTAAGCCAAGCTTTTCAAAATGGAAAAACTATATGTACCGTGAGCTTGACGCGAAATACTCAGACGGTCAAATCCCCGAATCAAATAAAGATTAACGCCCTATTACCTGATACACATAAAGGCGCACATCGTTCCCCTTTCGCCCTTTGTGGCGCGGTGGCTCCACAAAAGCTCGCTGTTGCAGTTGGTACAAAGGTCGGAAATTGTGATATTTTCGGGCTTTACTCCTGCTTTTACAAGGATTTGGCGGTTACACTCGAGAAGATCAAGCATGTACTTTTCATTTTCCTTGGGAAAAACAAATTTTGATGCGTCGAGGTCGGTCATGCCGAGGAAGTTTTCGGCGCAGGGAGCGTCGACCTCGTAACAGCATACGGAGATCGCGGGGCCGATCGCCGCGACAATATCGGCAGGATTTGTGCCGTAGAGCGAGGTCATTGTTTCGATCACCTTCCCGCCTATTCTTCCGGCTGTGCCGCGCCAGCCTGCGTGGGCAAGTCCGACAGCCTTGTTTTTTACATCGACAAAAAACAGCGGAGTGCAGTCGGCGTAGTATGTCACAAGGGTTACTCCGGTTTCGTTTGTTACAAGCGCGTCAACGCTTTGAAGATCGCGCGGCTTATATATGCCCACTCCCCTGTCCGCCTTGGTCACGGCTCTTACAAAGGTGTGGTGATCCTGAGCGGAGGCTGTGAGGCTGTCAAAATCAAAGCCCGCGCTGCGGCAGATTCTTTTGTAGTTTTCGGTTACGGCTTCGGGATCGTCTCCGCGGTTAAAGGCGAGGTTGTTTGAGCTGAATATGCCCTTTGAAGCCCCGCCGAGACGCGTTGAGAACGCGTGATTTATGAATTTTATTTCCGACAAAGAATTATAAGTGAGGTACGGCGTGGTATCAATGTTGTTAAGCTTCATTGTGCTTGATGAAAACTGCATTTTATCCTCCAAATTTTACTTGTAACCCGAGAAGGTTTGTGGTACACTGTTATTGTACGAGGTGATTTTATGAAAAATAAGCTTTTCGGCAAAAATATAAGTCCCGATTGCAGCTACTGCGGTAACTCGGTTTTTGAAAACGGCATTTTCGTCTGCAAAAAGTCGAAGAAGTTAGTTGACGGCAGGTGCAGATCCTTTGATTATGATCCGCTTATGCGTGTGCCCAGAACAATTACACTTAAGGGTACATACACCGCGGAAGATTTTAAGCTTTAAGCTTTACGGTACGGTTTGTCCGTGCCGTTTTTTATTTTACTATAAAAACGCTTTAAATGCAATCGCTTTGTTTTTTTCTCATTCTTTTCCAGTTCACAAAGCCGTATATATCGTTAAACAGAAAGACGATAAAGCAGATAATCACAGAAAAATAAGACGGGTTTTCATGGGTTGCCATAATCCACATTACTATCAGCACAACATCATTTGCGGCATAGGCAAGCCCGAAGTAAGGACTGCGCCTTGCGGTGAGATATGCCGCGGCAAAGCTGGTTGTGATTGAAGCGGTGCTGATTTCGAGATTAGCGGTTGAAAGCGCTCTCATAATAAAGTAGAACACAATCGTAACAGCCGCGGCAAGCACGAGCATTAGCGCGATTTCCTTTTTGCCGAGTTTGTTGACGGTGACCTCGCTTTTTTTGCCTTTAAAGGGATTGCGCAGCCAGCTTACCAGCGAGAGCGCTGCCATGGGCGCGGTCATGCCGAGGTAGGTTATCATTTCGCCGTAGTAGGCGTAGGTGTAGGATACCACGGCATACATAACTGAGAAAATAATAGCCAAAACCTGACCTGCCGGGTTACCCTTGGCATTAAAAATCAGCATTCCGGTACCGACAAGCGAGGCTGTCAGCGTAAAATAATTGCCGCTGCCGAAGATAAGGTACGCCGCGATTATTGCCGCCATTGATGAAAACCAAAGCGCAAGCTCAAACCTTGTAAAGTATCCTGTAAGTTTTTTCATAACGTCTCCCATAAAACAAAAACATTCGCGGCACATCTTCAAAGACCTAACGATGCGCCCGCGAATGTTATTTTTACATTCTTCTACCCGGTGGCAGTAATTATATTATATTAAAAGTTGTCAAGTTTTTCCTATTGCGATTTCGGCGTCCTTTAGCCTGAGGTAAGTAGTTTTGCCGTCCTTGTAGGTCTCAAAAACTCCTCCGACGGTTATCGGGGTTCCAACCGCCGGAAAGTCGTCGGGGAACTTCATGTCTGCCTTGGGGCTGAACTCTATTCCGCTTGAGCAGCAGGCTGTCGCGTCCTGAACAATGCAGGAATAGTAGTAGGTATCGGTTTTGGGATCAACGAAAACGTCAAAGGTTCCGTTCATCTTTACGGTTTTATCCATATAATCCTTCGGCGTTTTTATCATGTTGCTGACCTCGGCGTAAACCATGGTACTGCTCATTTTTGTCAGGTCAAGCTCGGCTGTGTAGTCAAGGTCGGGATAAACGAGCTTTGACGGGTCAACCTGAGTAGGGATAGGCGCACCGTTGCCGGTTGTGTCGGGCGCGGAGGTTTGAGCCTCGGACAAAACGTCGCTGACGGTTTTTGTTTTTGATGAACCTGCCGCTTTATCGGCGGCGGTGTTTGAGTTTGAACAGCCTGCCGCAAGAGCGGCTGTTACGGCACAAAGTGCGATCGCAATCAACTTTTTCATTTTCTTGCTCCTCCTTTTACCATGCCGATGATCCAGAACACAAAGAACGCGGCTATGTCTACCGCTACTATCGTTGAGCCTACGGGTGTTCCGTCGATAATTGATATTATGATTCCCGTTGACGCACAAAATACAGACAGGCACGCCGAACAGATCGTTACCGATTTGAAGCTTTTGAATACGCGCATTGCCGAAAGCGCCGGGAAAATTATGAGCGCGGAGATCAGCAGCGAGCCGACAACATTCATTGCCAAAACGATTATTACCGCAATGATCACGGCGACGATGAGATTGTACAGTCCTGCCTTTGTTCCGGTTGCCCTCGCGAAGTTTTCGTCGAAGGTCACGGCGAAGATCTTATTATAGAAAAGAATGAAAGCGATAACAACGGCAATCGAGATCGACACGGTCAGCCAAACGTCGGCAGGCGTAAGGCTGAGGATCGAGGTTGAGCCGAACAGCGTTGAGCAAACGTCGCCCGAAACATTGTTTGTGGTCGGGAATTTGTTCATGAGCAGGTAACCGATCGCGAGAGCTCCCACCGAAATCATGGCAACCGAGGCGTCGCCGCGGATTTTGGCGTTTTTGCCTGTGGCGAGCAAAAGCACCGCGCTGATTACCGTAACAGGCATTACTATGAGCATATTGTCGGTTACTCCTACGACCGCCGCGACCGCCATTGCGCCAAACGCAACGTGCGAAAGTCCGTCGCCGATAAACGAAAACCTTTTGAGCACCAGCGTTACACCTAAAAGCGAAGCGCTGAGAGCGATAAAGATCCCGACAATAAAGGCGTAGCGAACCGTGGGAACATTTTGGAAGTAATAGACAAGCTTTTCAAAGATTTCAGCCATTGCCTTCACCTCCGTTAAAAAGACTGCGGTCGCTGATAAAAAGTCCGCGCTTGAATTCTTCCTTTGTGCCGAAGAACACGTCTCCGCCTATATGAAGAATGTGGGTTGAATACCGCAGCGCGGCTTCGATATCGTGCGAGATCATTACTATTGTTATGCCCTCTTTGTTGAGCTTTGAGATAAGGCTGTACATTTCCGACGTCACCTTGGGGTCAAGACCTGCCACGGGTTCGTCAAGCAGAAGCATTTTTCTGGTAGCGCACAGCGCGCGCGCAAGCAGCACACGCTGCTGCTGACCGCCCGAAAGCTCGCGGTAACAGCGCTTTTGAAGATCGTCAACGCTCATGCGCTTCATATTTTCAAGAGCCGCGCGTTTTTCCGCCTTTGTGTAAAACGGGCGTATTCCGCATTTTCCCTGAAAGCCCGAAACCACGATTTCGCGGACGGAAGCCGGGAAGTCCTTTTGAACCACGGTTTGCTGAGGAAGATATCCGATCTCGGTTTGAAGCAAGCCGTCGCCTGTTATTATTTTGCCCTTCATGGGGCTGTGAAGTCCGAGTATTGTTTTCATCAGGGTTGATTTTCCCGAGCCGTTTTCGCCGACGATACAAAGATAATCGCCCTTATCGACCGAAAAACTCAGTCCCGATATAATCTCCTTGCCCTCATAACCGAGGGTAAGGTTTTCACAAGTAAGCTGCGCCATTGTTTCTCCTTATCCGAGCGCTTTTTTAAGCACATTAAGATTGTATTCCATAACTTCTATGTAATCGTTGCCCCTGTCGACGTTGCTTTTCCTCATTGACTGCATTGAATTGAGTGAATAGATCTCTGCTGTCTTATTGTCTGAGGTTTCGCGAACGGTTGCGGCGATTTTTTTGTCAGAACCGTCAATTGTCATAATTGCCGGAAGATTTAGCTCGGTGAGCTTATCCGACAGATATTTTACTGTTTCAAAGCTCGCCTCGGTTTCTGCGGAACATCCGGAAAACGCCGCGTAGTATTTCAAATTGTAGTCGTCGGTAAGATAACGGAACGGAAAACGGTCGGCGAATATCAATGTATTATATTTTGCTTTCCCGATCGCGTCGGTAAACTCAGCGTCGAGCGTCTGAAGCTTTTTAATGTATTCCTTTGTGTTTTGTTCGTAAAGCTCTTTGTTATCGCTGTCCTTTTCGCTAAGCTTGCCGCTGAGTTTTTCAGTCAGGAATTCAGCGTTTTTAATGGAGAGCCAAACGTGTTCGTCGTATTCGGGAGCCTCGTCTTGGTTTTCTTTCTTGCTCTTCTTATGCTTATCTTCCTGCATACCCTCGACAGCTACTTCTTGCTTTGCCTTGTCGCCGAGAAGGTCAAGAAGGTTTATCGCGAGGACTTTTTTATTGTTTTTCAAAGCGTTGTTTACCCAACTGTCGGACTCGCCGCCTGTATAAATAAATACATCGCAGGATGTGATTTGATAAATGTCGTCGGTTGAGGGCTGAAAGCTGTGAAGGTCAATGCCGTTGCTGAGCAACATATCGACCGCTACATTTTTTGCGCCTTTGGTGATGTTTTTCAGCCAGTCGTACTGCGGCGCGATCGTGGTGAGTATTTTAAGCTTGCCGCCTGGGTTCGGATCTTTGCCGCCCGAACATCCGCCAAGCGCACAAAGCGCTAACACCGCGGCTAATATAACAGAAATAAATTTTCTCATGGCAGTCTCCTTCAGCTCTGCTTTTTACATTCCCTGCAAACACCGTAGAGCACAGTTGCAGACTTATCGATTGAAAAATCGTCGTTTTGAGCAAGCGCGGCAACAAGGCGGTCGGCGTCGGGCATATTCATATGGTAGGTTTTGCCGCATTTTTCACACGACAAATGCAGACAATCCTTGCAGGATGAACAGTCTGTGTACTGATAAAACACCTCGCGGCTGCCGCTTTTGGCTACCCTGCGGATTTTTCCGTCCTGTTCAAGCGCGGACAAATTGCGGTAAACCGCGCTTACGCTTATGCTGTCGTCGTCGAGCATTTGAGCTATTTGACGCGCCGACAGCTCTTCGTCGGCGTGAGCCGATAAAAATGAAAGCAGGGCTTTTCTTTGCTTTGTCATATATTTTGGCATATTTCCGCCTCCGATTTGCGAATGTTTCGCAAATGATTATATCATTTTGTGCTGATGCTGTCAAGAGATTTGCGAATGTTTCGCAAATTATTCTTTGGTTATTATAAATATTTTTTAATGCTAAATTAGTTAAAATTAAACAAAAATATTTTTTTTATTAAAAAAGTGTGGAATTTACAAAAATTTGTGCTATTATATAATTACACAGAGGAATTATAACTCTGATTCGCGTTATACCGGGGTGTTATTATGAGTTGCAATAAAATTATTACCATTACCAGACAATACGGTTCGGGCGGTCATGAAATCGGCAAGGCTTTGTCTGAAAAGCTCGGCATTGGTTTTTATGACAAGGAACTTATTTCGATTGCGGCAAAAGAAAGCGGAGTAGCACCCGAGTTATTCGCGAAGGCTGATGAAAAAGCCGCAAACAGCTTGCTTTATTCGCTTTCGTCGGGACTGTATACTTACGGCAACGGTTTTTCAACCGGCGGAATGGGCGATTTGCCTTTAAATGACAAGCTTTATATTTTACAGCACAGGATCATTAAGGAAAAGGCGGAAAAAGAAAATTTTGTAGTGGTAGGAAGGTGCGCCGATTATATTTTGCGCCAATATGATAATGTTGTAAAAATATTTATTTATGCCGACATTGACGCAAGGGTTAAAAGAGCGTTGGCAAGAAACGAAATCAACCCTTCACGCGCCAAACAGGCTGTTCAGAAAGCGGATAAAAACAGAGCGAATTACTACAGTTTTTATTCAGGACAAAAATGGGGATCGCCCGAGAATTATGACTTGTGCATAAACAGCACCAAGCTGAGCACGGATCAGGCGGTTCAGATTATCGAAAGCTTTATTGATATTTCGGGTTGATATCATATTTCGGAATACTCCTGAATATACTGTTAATGTTTTATTTAGGAGGTGTTTACCATGAAATTTGTCGTTATGGACATAGATGATTTTATCTTCGGCAATGAGGAATGGCACGAGAGCGAAAGATAAATTGTTATTGCACTAAATGTCGTTTGATGGAATTATCTGAGCATTTGCTCTTTGAATAAAGGAAAACAGGGATTGACTTGAAAAAGCCAATCCCTTTTTGTGTCTGTCTTTGACGGTGTCAGTCGTTACCCGTAAAATTCAGCGGGTCGGCTTTTTTGCCGTCGATTTTAAGGCTGACGTGAATGTGATTTTCGTCGTCCGCCTCACAGGGTACCGCGCCCGAGGTTCCGATCACTTCTCCCCTGTCCACACTGTCGCCCTCTTTTACCTTGACGCCGGACAGTCCGCTGTAGCTGACTACCGCTGCTCCCGAGGAAATTTCAACCGTTTTGCCGTACATTCGGTCGGTTCTTACCTTGGTTACCTCGCCGTTTACCATCGCCTTGATATCGTCGCCCAAATCGCAGGCATAATCAACTCCGGTGTGCGGCTTCCAAACGTTGATCGTCTTAAAGTATACGCTGTCCTTGCTGTACTCGCGAAGAACCTTGCCGGTTTTTGTGGGAGCGCTCAGGCTTAAATCGACCGACAGAAGGGTTTGCATTGCGTCGTCAATGTCGCCGTCCTTTTCCGCAGGCTTTGCGGTACTGTTAGCGGATGTGACAGTCGGTACGGTGAATTCCGGTTCGGTTGCGGTGGGCGCACTGTTGATTTTAGGCTCGGGAACGGTCACTCCCGTTACGGGCTGAGCGACCATTTGCGAATCGGTGGCAGGCTGGGTTACCGGGGTTACGGCGGATTTGCGTGAAACTGTGTTATATGTTGAATAAACTGCCATTGCAACGGCTATAAGACAGATTGAAAACGCCGTGTAGAAGCCTATTTTTTCTCTCAGGCTTTTTTTGGTGTGTCTGCCTGATTTGTAATATCTGCTCATAAAAAGCACCTCCGCTGTTAGTATTGGCGGAGGCGCTTGGTTTATTCAGGTTTTTAAAAATTAATCTATAACTTTATAGCCTGCTTCCTCAACTGCCGCTTTGAGGGTGTCGAAGGGTACTTCGGCGCTGAGTTTGACCTTTGCCGCGCCTTTTTTGTGGCTTACGTCGGCGGATTCAACCCCGGGAACCGCTTCGAGCGCTGTTTTTACCCTTGCTTCACAGTGAGGACACATCATGCCTTCAATACTGATTTTAGTTTTCATGTTGTCGTTCTCCTTTTCTTCGGTTATTATTTCGGGTTGAGCTTCGGGATACTCAGCCGTTTTTTGCTTTGGTTTAAGTTTGACGAAGTTCAGCCTGAGCGCGTTTGTTACCACGCAAAAGCTTGAAAGGCTCATTGCCGCCGCGCCGAACATCGGGTTCATCTGCCAGCCGAGCAAAGGCGTGAACAAGCCTGCGGCAAGCGGGATTCCTATGATATTATAGATAAACGCCCAAAACAGGTTTTCATAGATATTTTTGAGCGTTGCTCTGCCGAGCTTTATTGCCGCCGGAACGTCGCTGAGGTTGCTGTTGATAAGTACCACGTCGGCGGCTTCGATTGCAACGTCGGCGCCGGCGCCGATCGCGATTCCGACGTCGGCGGTTGTAAGCGCCGGAGCATCGTTGATCCCGTCGCCTGCCATTGCGGTTTTGCCCTTTTGCATAAGCTTGCGCACAACGCTTTCCTTGCCGTCGGGAAGCACGCCTGCTATTACCTCGTCAACTCCCGCCTGCGCTCCGATCGCGCGCGCGGTTTTTTCGTTGTCGCCCGTGAGCATAACTGTGCGGATCCCCATTTTTTTCAGCTCGGAAACAGCGCTGCGGCTGTCGGGCTTGATCACATCGGCGACCGCGATCGCGCCGAGGAATTTATTTCCTTTAGAGAAAAATAACGGAGTTTTACCCTGATTTGCAAGCTCGTCTGCCCTTTGCTTTACACTCTTGGGGATTTCGCAAAACTGAGCTGTAAAGCTTTGGTTTCCTCCTCTTACGGTTTCGCCGTTAATACGCGCCGTTAAGCCTCTGCCGGGAACAGCCGAAAATTCTTCGGTATCTAAGATTGAGATCCCCTTATTTTTTGCTTCTTCAATTATCGCCTGAGCCAGTGGGTGCTCACTTTTTGCTTCAAGCGAAGCCGCCGCTGCCAGCAAAGCTTCTTCGCTGATGCCGTTTGCGGCAATATCGGTTACAACGGGCTTGCCCTGAGTTATTGTGCCTGTTTTGTCGAGTGCGGCTACCTTGATTTTGCCTGTTTCTTCAAGCGATACGGCGGTTTTGAATAATATTCCGTTTCGCGCTCCCACTCCGCTGCCGACCATTATCGCTACCGGCGTGGCAAGTCCGAGAGCGCACGGACAGCTGATCACAAGCACCGAAATTGCCCTTGCGATCGCAGTACCTGCCGGCGCGCCTGTTATCATCCATACAGCAAAGGTAATGACGGCTATTGTTATCACCGCAGGGACGAAAATCGAGGACACCTTGTCGGCGATTTTGGCTATGGGCGCTTTGGTTGCCGCCGCGTCGCTAACCATTTTGATGATTTGCGAAAGTGTAGTGTCGTCGCCGACCTTTGTCGCTTCGCAGCGAATGAAGCCGGAACGGTTAATTGTTGCCGCCGACACAGCGCTTCCCGCGGATTTATCGACAGGCACGCTCTCCCCCGTGAGCATTGATTCATCAACCGCGGTTTCGCCCTCGAGCACTACGCCGTCTGCGGGTATGCTGTCGCCCGGGCGCACAATGAAAATATCGCCTTTTTTTACTGCTTCCGCATTAACCTCGGTTTCAACTCCGTTGCGTATTACCACAGCTTTTTTCGGCGAGAGATCCATAAGGCTTTTAAGCGCGTTCGTCGTGCGTCCCTTTGACTTTGCCTCAAGCAGCTTTCCGACCGTTATCAGCGTTAATATCATTGCCGAGGATTCAAAGTAAAGCTCGTGCATAAGCGCGTGAGCCGCTTCGCCGTTGCCGCGCATTACCTCGCCCGTCATCAAAAACAGCGCGGCTGTACTGTACGCAAAGGCGGTGCCGGAGCCGAGGGCAACGAGGGTATCCATATTCGGCGCGCGGTGAATGAGTCCTTTGAATCCGCTTATAAAAAATTTTTGATTGATCACCATTACCGCCGCCGCGAGCAAAAGCTGGACGAGTCCGATTGCAACGTGATTTCCGCTGAAAAACCCGGGCAGAGGAAGTCCGAGCATTGAGTGCCCCATTGAAAAATACATAAGCACAAGCAGAAAACCGAGGGACGCGGCTAATCTTTTCAGGATTTTCGGTGATTCGGTATCCTTAAGCGAATCCGCCCTATTTTCCGTTGCCTTTACGTCATTTCCTTTTACCGAAGCGGTATATCCTGCTTTTTCGACTGCCTCGATAATATCCTGCGGCTTTGCCGTGCCTTCTACCCCCATTGAATTGGTGAGCAGGCTTACCGAGCAGGAGGTTACGCCGTCAAGGCTGGAAACCGCCTTTTCAACCCTTGCGCTGCAGGCGGCGCAGCTCATTCCTCCTACATTATATTGTTCCAAATAATCACCTACTTCATTAGCTTTTTTAACGTGTCAACAAGCTCGTCGACAGTTTCGTCCCTGCCCTCGCGGATATCCTGCGCCACGCAGGTGTGGATATGGTTTGACAGCAGCTCTTTATTAAACGAATTAAGCGCCGCGTTCACGGCGGCAACCTGAACCAGAATATCGATACAATAGGCGTCGTTTTCAACCATTTTGCGGATCCCGCGGATTTGTCCTTCTATGCGGTTAAGTCGGTTGATGAGCTTTTTATATTCATCATCCCCGCGTTTTTTTGTTTTATGACACTGACACTCGTTTGGCATAATATCACCTGTTACTTTAAGCTAACTCAATTATATACCCCCGTGGGGTATTTGTCAAGGACAAAAACAGGGAGGCTGTGTGAGCCTCCCTTAGCGTATCAATTCAATTAAGCCTCGGCGATAACCTCAACCTCTACCAAAACATTTTTGGGAAGGGTTTTTACCGCCACGCAGGAACGCGCGGGCTTGCCTGTGAAGTACTTTCCGTAAACCTCGTTAAATGCGGCAAAATCGCCCATATCAGCCAAAAAGCAGACGGTTTTTACCGCTTTTTCAAGGCTTGAGCCTGCGGCTTCAAGTACGTTTTTAAGATTGCTGCAAACCTGCTCGGTCTGGGCTTCGATGGTTTCTGCCTCGACCTGTCCGCTTGCCGGGTTAATAGCGATTTGTCCCGAAGTGAAAACAAGTCCGTTCGCCTTTACAGCCTGTGAATAAGGTCCGATTGCGTCGGGCGCGTTTTTTGTGTAAACTTTTTCCATTTTAATATACCACCTTTATTATACAAGATTATACATGATTATACAAGCTTAAAGCCTGCCGCCTTTAGTGAGTCGGAAATTTGCTTAACGTGTTCAAAATTCCTTGTTTCAATTACGATCCTGAGGTACGCCGCGGTTACGTCGGTGCCCTCGCCGGCTCTTTCGTGGTGAACCGAAATCACGTTTCCGCCGCTTTCGGCGATAATCTGAGAAACAGCCACAAGCTGGCCGGGCTTATCCTGAAGCTCAATACACAGAGTTTGCTGTCTGCCGCTCATTATGAGTCCGCGCTTGATCACTCTGTTAAGAATAGTTACGTCGATATTGCCTCCCGAAACAATGCACACAACCTTTTTGCCCTTTATCGGAAGCTTGTTGTACATTACCGCCGCAAGCGGAGCAGCCCCCGCGCCTTCGGCGATCATCTTTTGAGTTTCGATAAGCTTTAAAATCGCCGATGCGATTTCGTCGTCGGAAACCGTTACTATATCGTCAACGTATTTTTGGATATATTCAAAAGTATGCTCGCCCGGCTCCTTGACCTGGATGCCGTCGGCAATTGTCGAAACCTTATCGAGCGATACGGGCTTGCCCTGCTTGATTGACTCGTACATTGAAGGCGCGCCCTCAGCCTGAACACCGTAGACCTTTATATTGGGGTTGAGGTTCTTGATCGCGCAGGCTACTCCCGAAAGGAGTCCGCCGCCGCCGATCGCGCCGATAACCGCGTCTACGTCTGGCATTTCGTTGAGGATCTCGATTCCGATCGTACCCTGACCTGCTATTACGTTTTCATCATCAAACGGATGGATGAATGTATAATCCTTTTCATCACGAAGCTCGAGAGCCTTATTGTAGGCGTCGTCGTACACGCCCGGAACCATACAAACCTCTGCTCCGTAGCCCTTTGTTGCCTCAACCTTTGAAATTGGAGCGCCGTCGGGCAGGCAGATCAGGCTTTTGATTCCGTATTTTGTAGCCGCAAGCGCAACGCCCTGAGCGTGATTTCCTGCCGAACAGGCGATTACGCCCCTTGCCTTTTCCTCGTCGGAAAGCTGCGAGATTTTATAGCCTGAGCCTCTTACCTTAAACGAACCGGTGATTTGCAGATTTTCCGGTTTAAGATATACATGGCAGTCATTTGAAAGCGCTTCCGCCTTTACGATATGGGTTTGGCGGATAACGTCCTTCAACACATATGAAGCGTGGTAGATTTTATCAAGTGTCAGCATTTTTACACTTCCTTTTATTCTCCGTAAATTACACTTCCCCTATTTTACTACTTTATCTCAACAAAATCAAGTATTTTATTTCGCGTTCTTGATGTCGGTTTGATTCTTTCGTCGGCGTTTCGCGAGAAAGCATAATCTATCGGAAGCTTTGAGGGCAATGGGAACTACGTTTGGAGTTATGTGTTCTCTCACTGATATTTGTTTCGGCTTTAATGCTGTTGAATTTGCGCACAAAGGTAAAAAAGCCTTCTCCCTGCGTGGAGAAGGTGAGCAATTTGCTTGCAAATTGGTCGGATGAGGGGTCGCCGAAGGCGTTTTTTACTTCGCGTTCTTATCATCGGATTGAGTGATGATGTCGGCGTTTCGCGAGAAAGCATAATCTATTTCCTGCGTTTGTCAGAGAGTATACAGCAACAAACGTAGTTTTTATTGCCGTCACAGTATGATTTATTTCTACTCCTTCTCGCGAAACGCCTAACGTTACCAATAAATCAAACGTAAAGTACGCGAAGTAAAAAACGCAAAATTACCTGTCTGTAAAATCAGACAGGCAATAGTGCAAAATTATGAAATTGGTATTGGACTGTTTTATTCAGTTAGCGTTTGCTAACTGTTTATATTTTATTAGATTTTGCCGGGTTTGTCAACAGGTTTTTTGATGAATATTAATTTTTGTTTTATTTGACGGGTTACCTATAACTAACTCTTTCTTTTTTATATAATATAACAGGTATATTATTCGTTATTAGAATAATAATATCTTTTTATAACCTGATTTCACAATTTTCTATTGAATTATTATGCAACTTATGTTACTATATATACAAATAATTTAGCCTTACGGGGGTAACTTAATGAAGCTAAAAGAATCCGGCGAAATGTACCTTGAAACCATTTATGTTCTGTCAAAAAGGAAAGGCTTTGTCCGTTCGATCGACGTTGTTGAGGAAATGGGCTATTCAAAGCCGAGTGTCAGCCGCGCTATGGGAATTTTGCGTGACGGCGGATACATTACCGTAGGCGCTAACGGCGGACTGAACCTTACCGACGCCGGTCTGGAGGTTGCCGAAAGAACTTATGAGAGGCACACGGTTTTAAGCGAGTTTTTTATGAAGCTCGGTGTTAATGAGGAACGCGCCGTTGCCGACGCGTGCAAAATCGAGCACGTTATCAGCAGCGAAACCTTTGCCGCTGTAAAAAAACATTTAAAAGAGGATTTTTAGGGAGCGGTCAACCGTTCCTTTTTCTCTTGCGGAAAATTATTTTATGTGTTACAATAGCTGTATTAACCTGAAAAGAGGAAATGCAATGAAGTTGTTATCGTTAGTTGTACCCTGCTACAACGAAGAAAAAACAATTCCGATTTTTTACGACGCTGTTATGGCGGTTAAAAACCAAATTGACGCGGAAATTGAATTTTGTTTTGTTGACGACGGAAGCACCGACAAAACGCTTGACATCCTGCGCGACCTTAACAAGCTTGACGAAAATGTAAGATACCGCTCATTTTCACGCAATTTCGGCAAGGAAGCCGGAATTTTGGCAGGTCTTGAAATGTCCAAGGGTGATTTTATTGCGACAATGGACGTTGATTTGCAGGATCCGCCGTCGCTGCTGCCGGAAATGTTTAATATTTTGAATGAACCGGACACAAAGTATCACTGCGTTGCCACAAGGCGCAAAACGCGCGAGGGCGAACCTAAGATCCGCTCGGCGTTCGCAAAGCTTTTTTATCATATTATCAACAAGCTGTCCGATACCGAAATCCGCGACGGTGCAAGAGATTACCGAATGATGTCGCGAATGATGGTCAACGCTATTATCGGCGACCGCGAATACAACCGTTTTTCAAAGGGCATTTTCAGCTGGGTAGGCTTTGACACCTACTGGATCTCATATG
The DNA here is from genome assembly GCA_902792105.1 of uncultured Ruminococcus sp. Classification (GTDB taxonomy): domain Bacteria; phylum Bacillota; class Clostridia; order Oscillospirales; family Acutalibacteraceae; genus Ruminococcoides. The sequence continues at coordinate 14,294 of CADAYK010000001.1, read as the reverse complement.
AAAATGTTGAAAGAAGCGCCGGCTCGACAAAATGGTCATTCTGGAAGCTGTTTTCTTACTCGATCGAGGGCATACTCGCCTACTCGGTAGTGCCGCTGTATCTTTCGTCCTTCCTCGGGATCATAATGTGCATTGTCGCGTTTATCTTCCTGGTGCTTATCGTAATTCGCGCGCTGATTTGGGGCGACCCTGTTTCGGGCTGGCCGTCAATGGTGTCGATAATGATTTTTATAGGCGGACTGATCCAGCTTTGTCTCGGAATTGTGGGACTGTATATTTCAAAGATTTATCTTGAAACCAAAAAGCGTCAGCCGTACATACTAAAGGAAGAGCGATAAAACGGAGGTAAAAGCTATGTTGGAAGTCGGAACAAAAGCACCTGATTTTACCCTTCCCGACCAAAACGGCGAGGAAAAATCGCTGTCGGATTTTAAGGGACAGAAGGTTATTTTATATTTTTATCCCAAGGATATGACGGCAGGCTGCACCAAGCAGGCTTGCGCCTTCGGCGAACTGTATCCTCAGTTCCGTGAAAAAGGCGCGGCGGTCATCGGCATCAGCAAGGACACCGTGGCATCGCACAAGAGGTTTGAGGAGAAATACGGTTTGCCGTTCACTCTTTTGTCCGACACCGAAAAGACGGTTATTCAGGCTTATGACGTGTGGAAGGAAAAGAAGCTTTACGGAAAGGTCAGCATGGGCGTTGTGCGTACAACCTATTTGATTGACGAAAACGGCATAATCGAAAAAGCGTTCGGCAAGGTCAAGGCTGCCGACAATCCCGCGCAAATGCTCGGTGAACTGGAATGAGGCTGATCATTGCTCCCGCAAAGCAGATGCGCGTTGACAACGACACCTTTTTGTGTTCGGATCTGCCTGAGTTTATCGGCAAAACGGAGGAGCTTAAAACTTGGATCAATACTCTTTCTTACGCGGAGCAAAAAAAGCTTTGGGCTTGCAGCGACAAAATCGCAGAGGAAAACCGCGAACGCTTCGCGACCATGGACTTAAAAGCTGACCTGACTCCTGCGGTTTTGGCTTATGACGGGATCCAGTACACCTATATGGCGGCAAACGTTTTTGAGCGCAGGCATTTTGATTACGTGAACGGGCATTTGAGGATTTTGTCGGGCTTTTACGGCGCGCTTAAGCCAATGGACGGCGTTGTTCCCTACCGCCTTGAAATGCAGGCTAAGGCTAAGCCCGGAGGCTTCAAAAATCTTTATGATTTTTGGGGAGATTCGCTGTACCGCAGTGTTCTTCCGGATGACAGGGTTATAATTAACCTTGCGTCAAAGGAATACTCAAAGTGCATTGAAAAGTATATTCAGCCTGAGGACAGGTTTATTACCGTTGTTTTCGGCGAGTTAAGCGGCGGAAGGGTTGTTCAAAAAGGCGTTTACGCAAAGATGGCGCGTGGCGAAATGGTTCGTTTTGCCGCGGAAACAAACGCGCAGACTCCCGACGGGCTTAAAGCCTTTAATGTAAGAGGTTATAAGTTTGACGAAGCCCGTTCCACGGAAACTGAATTTATTTTCATCCGCTCATAATTCTAATTCTGAAATTTAGCAAGGCGCTACCGAATTGGCAGCGCCTTAACTTATGTGTTCAATTCTTTTGTATCAAAAGCTTGGGGGCTGACCTGTGTAGTCGGCTCGCATACAAATTCCTTTAGGTTATCGCAGCCGCCGAACGCCCATGAATAGATTTTTTTAAGCCCTTTATTGCATACCACTTTTTTAAGATTTTTACAGTCCTTGAAAGCAAATGGCGGAACAGTTACAAAAGCGTCGGGAAGCTTAATTTCCTCGATTCCGCAGCGTACAAAGGTGTAGCCCCACAGACATTCAACCGTTGGCGGAAGATCGATTTTGCGAAGGTTTTCGCATCCGTCAAACACAAATTCGCCAATATTGGTTATAGTGGCAGGGATTTTCACCAATGTTATTTCGCTGTGACCGCTGAAAAGCTTGTCGCCTATTACAGTTATAACTCCGCTGCCGTAGCTTTCGGGTATTACAACCTCGGCTTCGTCTCCGGTGTAGCCGGCGACACAGTAGGTTCCGTCTCCTGCCGGTTTAAAAATAAAGTCCTGCATATTTCTATCCTCCGTGATTCAGTATTCAACCTTCAGAGTTTCCACATTGTATTTTTTCATAAACTCCTGTTTATCCTTTTCACTGCGGATAAGCATTACCTCGGTAAAATGTCCGTCGCGCCTGTCCTTAAAGCCTGCCACCTTTTCCCCGGTGCAGATCGAACTGCGTATGACGGCGCAGTGGGTTTCGGGATCGTAGGGAGAAACGTCAAAGCCTGTGTTTTTGGGTGTAAAAAAATGCTTCTTCATAATACCGCCTCGCTGATAAAATTTCTTTTCTTTTATTATAAACCAAACAAATAAAAAAGAGAATAGTTTTATTGTATTTTGCAGTGATAAAAGATTTATCTTTACAAAAGCATATTTTTAGTGTAGGATATAATTAGAATTTACTTACTTGGAAAAGAGGGTTATTATGATTGTTCTCGCCTCTGCTTCGCCGAGAAGGCAGGAGCTTTTATCGCTGATTACGGAAAATTATAAAATTGAACCGGCGCACATTGACGAAAGCATTCACGAACAAATTGACCTTTATAAAATTCCGGAGCACCTTGCCTTTAAAAAGGCGGAGTATGTTCACAAGCTGCACCCCGACGACACGGTTATCGGCTGCGATACCGGTGTTTTTGTTGACAACCAGATGATCGGCAAGCCGAAATCCGACAAGGCGGCTTTTGAGATCCTTAAACTGCTGTCGGGCAAAACTCACCTCGTTATAACCGGCTGCGCAATTTTTAAGGGCAGCAGAGTGATCAGGTTTTCGCAGGTCACCGAGGTTGAATTTTATGAACTTAGCAACGCGGAGATCGAGGAATACATCGCCACGGGCGAGCCGTCGGACAAAGCAGGCGCTTACGGAATTCAGGGCAAGGGCTCGCTGCTTGTCAGGCAGATCAAGGGCGACTACTTTAACGTGGTCGGACTGCCGGTTGCCCTGCTGAATAAAAAGCTGAATGAAATTTAAAAACAGGGAGCGGTTGACTGCTCCCTGCTTTTTCTTTGTAAGGTGTTTCGGCATTTGCCGGCGCCTTTTATTTTTTGTTCGGATTTTTCACCATTTTGCCGTTGATAAATATATAGTCGTCGTCGGATCGAGTATTTTGCACGGTTTGTTTTTCTTCTTCGGAAAGCACGTTTTTGGGTTGTTCGGCGTTATTTACAAACGAACCCATATTTTCCTGCATTCCCTTTGAAATCATTGAAACAATTAAATATGTTATAAGCAGAGGCAATAATGCCGTAATTAAAATTATCGCCGCTGTTCTTGCCGCGCCGTCGGTGAAAACAAGCAGAAAAACCGAGCCTCCCGCAAGTACGCCGACCATGACAAAGGTGATTATATTGGTAAGGATTTTACCGAAAATCATCAGCAGCGAGTTTTTATAAAGGTCGCGGTAACGAAGCTCATAGGTCACAGCCATAAGCGGAAGGTAAAACAGCATGAGTATCATTATTGCCGTAAAAAGAATGTAGATAACGAGAATATACGCAAAAACAATGTCGGTTTGCGCCTGGGTGAAGTAGTATAGGATCGCGAAAAACGAAGAAGCGAAAATAAGGTATATAACAAATCCGTGAAATATAAAATCCTTAAAATTTTCCCTGACCGCCTTAAAAAAAGTCGAAATTACGGGAACGAAATTTTTCTCGACAGAATATTTTCGCACGACCATTACAAGTCCGGGCAGGAAAACCGACGACGGAATTATTCCGAGCCCCCACACAAGAATATTGTCAAAGCCCGAAAGCTTTGCGGCTGAAATCGATAATGTCATAAACGCGGCAAAAAAAGCCGAAAATATAACTCCCGCGAGCAACAGCGCCGGAAAATGCGAGAAGAAAACAGTAAACGAATTTTGTTTTTTATTATTCATTCTTTTTACCTCTGAGTAGTTTTTCAAGAGATAGTATATCACAGTTTGACAAAGTTTTTCAATATTATTCTATTTTTACACATATTACAAAATTGTGTTTGTTGATTCTTTTAAAGAAATATAGTTATAATCTTCATTTATAGCGTTATAAATTGGTTATTAAATTGTAACCAACACACAAAGCAACAAAAAATACACTAAATTTTCAACAATAAGGCAAAAGTTTTTCTTGATTTTTAACAGATAAAATGCTATTATTTATTTAAATTGAAAGCTTAATATCAGGCTTTCGACGTATATCCGACGGATTTCGGATAAATATTTTCAGAAAAGGTGATTGACGTGAAAAAGACACATCTCAAAAGAGCGTCTGCTCTTGTTCTTGCCGCTTTGATGGCAGGTACAGCACTTGCAGGCTGCGGCGGAAGCTCAAGTTCAGGTTCAGCTGCTTCCGGCGAAGAAAAGAAGGGCGACGCTTCAAAGGGCAAGGTTTATTACTTAAACTTTAAGCCCGAGCAGGACGAGGCTTGGCAGAATCTTGCAAAAGAATACACCAAGGCAAAGGGCGTTGAGGTAACAGTTAAGACTGCTGCCGAAGGCACCTATGAGCAGACTCTTACCTCGGAAATGAACAAGGACAACGCTCCCACACTGTTCCAGGTAAACGGTCCCGTAGGACTTGCCAAATGGGGCGAATTCTGCGACGACCTTACAAATTCCGAGATCGCAAAGAATCTTACTTCAGAAGACTTTGCGCTCAAAGAGGACGGCAAAACCAAGGGTATTGCTTATGTAATCGAGACCTACGGTATCATTTACAACAAAACTCTCCTTCAGAAATACTGTGACAGCGACTTTGCTACAGTTAAGAAGATCGATGACATCAACAGCTTCGATAAGCTTAAGACTGTTGCAGAAGAGATCCAGAAGAACAAAGAGGCTCTTGGCGTAGACGGCGCGTTCACATCGGCAGGTATGGATTCTTCATCAGACTGGAGATTCAAGACTCACCTTGCCAACCTTCCCATCTATTTCGAGTACAAGGATGACAATGTATCCGATAAGAAAGAGTTAAAAGGCACCTACCTTGACAACTACAAGAACATCTTTGATCTGTACATTAACAACTCCACCTGCAAGCCCACAGAGCTGGCTTCAAAGACAGGCGAAAACGCCGAGACAGAGTTTAAGGACGGCAAGGCTGTATTCTTCCAGAACGGTACATGGGAATACGACGCAATTTCAAAGTCCCTTAAGGACGACGAAATGGGCATGCTTCCTATTTACATCGGCGCAGGCGATGAAGCTAAACAGGGACTTTGCACAGGTACAGAGAACTATTGGTGCGTAAACAAAGACGCAAGCGATGACGACAAGGCAGCTACACTTGAGTTCATCAACTGGTGTGTATCAAGCGAAGAAGGCACAAAGGCTATGGCTGAGAAAATGAACTTTACAATTCCTTTCAAGGCAGCCAAAGAGTCAAAGAACGCTCTTGTTAAGATTGACACCGAGCTTACAAAAGCAGGCAAAACTCCCGTTAGCTGGAACTTTACAACAATGCCCAGCGAAGAGTGGAAGAACGGCGTAGGCGCTGCTCTTACTCAGTACGCTGCAGGCACAGGCGACTGGGATGCTGTAAAGAAGGCATTTGTTGACAACTGGAAGACAGAGAAAGCAAAGGCTACGGAATAATCGGCAACTCTGAATTTAAGTTGAATTAATCAGCATATAAATTTTTAGGAGACGGTTAAGCTTTAACAGCTAAAACGGTAAAAACTCAAATAAAACAGCTGTAGGGGTCGTGTCTTGACCGACGAGTGGACTATAAAAATGCTTATGGTGTTCAGCCACGGTCCGGTCAAGACCGAGCCCTGATTTTTTTGCTTTGCGGCTTATCAGCTTTTTCCTTCTCCTTACTGTATAAAGAAAGGCAAAGAGATGTTTAAAAAACCAAAAAGAAAGCTGTATGCATTAATCTTTGTTCTTCCTACGTTTGCGGCGTTCGTTATAGGTTTTATTTATCCGTTTATAAGAGGAATTTACCTGTCGTTCTTTCAGTTTCAGATCGTTTCAAAAACCAAATTTGTCGGTATCAACAACTACTTAAAGGCTTTTCAGGACGACAGCTTTTTAAGATCCTTCTGGTTTACATTAGGCTTTGTTGTTGTAAGCCTGGTTCTTATAAACCTTATTGCGTTTTTTGTCGCTTACGGACTGACAATAGGAATTCGAGGATCTAATGTTTTCAGAACCGTATTCTTTATGCCTAACCTCGTCGGAGGTATTATTCTGGGATATATCTGGCATCAGATTTTTGACGGCATACTCAGAAACCTTGACATGCCTTCGCTTGTTACAAACAGCGACATGGGTTTTTGGGGCTTGGTTATCCTGATGTGCTGGCAACAGGCAGGTTACATGATGATAATTTATATTGCCGGCTTCCAGAATGTTCCGTCTGACCTTTATGAAGCGGCAAAGATTGACGGCGCAACCAAAGGACAATTACTTACCAAGGTAACGCTGCCGATGATGATGCCTTCCATCACGATCTGCTCGTTCCTTACACTTACCAACTCCTTTAAGCTGTTTGACCAGAACCTTGCGCTTACCGGAGGTGCTCCGCTTAAGGACGGAATCTGGACAACGCGAATGATGGCGCTGAACATTTACAAAACCTTCTACGGCGAAGGCAGAAGCGCCAAAGGCGTAGGACAGGCTGAGGGCGTTATCTTCTTCATTATTGTAGTAGCTATTTCGCTGCTGCAGCTGTTCCTCACAAGAAGAAAAGAGGTGCAGGCTTAATGGCAAAAGTTACAGCAAAAGAACCTAAAAAAGTAAAAAAACAAACTGTCGGCATGAAAATTCTTACGGTGATTTTCACTATAGTTTCGGTTTTTTATGTAATGCCGATAGTCATTGTACTTTATAACTCGTTTAAAACAAACGAGGACATAAGCCGTAATCTTTTTGCGTTTCCTACCGCCGAAAGCTTTAACGGTTTCGCAAACTTTGTTAAGGGCATGACCTTTGGTAACTATCCGTTTTGGGAAGCTGCTATTTGGAGCCTGTTTATTACCCTGGGCGGCGTGTTCCTGATTTTGCTTTGCACTTCGATGTGCGCGTGGTATATTCAGCGTTCAAACACGATAATATGCAAGATAATTTATTATTTCTGCATTTTCTCGATGGTTGTTCCCTTCCAGATGGTAATGTTCACACTTTCGGACACTGCCAACAAGCTTAAGCTCATTACTCCCTGGGGTATTCTGCTTATTTATCTCGGCTTCGGCGCGGGCTTGTCGGTGTTTATGTTCTCGGGCTTTGTAAAATCGATCCCGATCGAAATCGAGGAGGCTGCCGATGTTGACGGAGCAGGACCGCTGAAAACCTACTTCGGCGTGGTTCTTCCGATTATGAAGCCCACGGTTATTTCGGTCGCTATTCTTGAAACAATGTGGATTTGGAACGACTACCTTCTTCCCTATTTGATTTTGGACGGAGAGTACCGAACCATTCCCATTCACATGCAGTTCCTTAACGGAAGCTACGGTCAGACCGACAACGGCGCTATTATGGCGTTGGTTGTGCTGAGTATTATTCCGATCGTTGCGTTCTACTTCGCCTGTCAAAAATACATCATTGAAGGTGTTGTTTCGGGCGCTGTTAAGGGATAATTATTTCTTCAAAGCATAACAAAAACGCAGACAGTTTGGTTTTGAACTGCCTGCGTTTTTTTATATTATCTTATATTATCTTATATTATCTTAAAAATCCGTTGATTATCTGCTCCTCAGCCTCGGCCTCGGTCAGTCCGAGAGTCATAAGCTTTATGAGCTGGTCGCCCGCAATTTTTCCGATCGCCGCCTCGTGAACAAGCATAGCGTCAACATTGTTTGCCTCAAGCGAGGGTATCGCGAGGATCTTGCCCTCGTCCATAATGATCGAGTCGCACTCGGTGTGACCGCTGCAGGGCGCGTTGCCCGTGATCCTTGCGTTGAAGGTTTGGTTTGAGGTGTCGCGCGCCACCGAACGCGACACAACGTCGGCAGTGGAGTTTTTGCCGTTTAGGTTGACCTGATAGCCGCTTTTGGCAAACTGGGTGCCGTGAGTCATAAGGCGCTCCTTGACAACAAGCCTTGCGTCGTCTTTAAGCTCGGCAATTGTCATTCGGTCGGTGGAATCAACGCCCTTTATCTGCTCCATTTCCATTTCCATAGAGCTGCCTTCCTCCATATAAACCTCGGTAACGGGGTTGAGGATTCGTTTTCCCGTGCCGTCGCCGCTGCCGTAATGCTTTTCAACATATTTTACCTTTGAGTTTTTGCCCACGTAAAAACGGTGGATACCGTCGTGCTCGGCGTCGTGGCTGCCGCAGTTGTCGATTCCGCAGCCTGCCACTATCACCACGTCGCAGTTGTCGCCGATGAAGAAATCGTTATAGACGGTTTCCTTTATGCCTGTTGCGCTGACCACAACGGGAATGTGAACGCTTTCGTTTTTTGTGTTCGGCTTTATGAAGATGTCGATTCCCGAGCCGTTGTCCTTGCTGATTATGTCGATGTTCGCCGTGGTGTGTCTGCCGGCGAGCTTACTGTTTACACGGAAGTTGTAGGCTCCTGCCGGAACCTCGTGGAGGTCGGCAACCTCTGCCAATATTCTTTGCTGAATTGCGTCTAAATTAAGCACTGCCCTTCCCCCTTACTTCAATCTTTCGCAGGCGTCTACCGCTGCTGAGGTGCCTACAAGCTCAGGCAGAATTTTCTCTGCCGTGCCTGTCTTTTTGATTTTGCCGTTTACAAGCAGAACGATTTCGTCCGCGATGTTTAAAATGCGCTCCTGGTGCGAAATTATCACAATTGAGCTGTCCTTGATTTCGTTGCGCATATTCTCAAAAATGCGGATAAGATTCTGAAAGCTCCAAAGGTCGATTCCCGCCTCGGGTTCGTCAAACACGCTGAGCTTGGTTTTGCGCGCCAAAAGCGTGGCGATCTCTATACGCTTAAGCTCTCCGCCCGAAAGCGACGAATTTATTTCGCGGTCGATATAGTCGCGCGCACAGAGTCCCACCTCCGACAGATAGTCGCACGCGTCGTTGATGCTGAGTTTTTTGCCTGCGGCGATTTGCATAAGGTCGTGAACACGTATACCCTTGAAGCGAACGGGCTGCTGCAGCGCAAAGCTGATTCCCAGCTTGGCGCGCTCGGTTATATTAAGTGCGGTGATGTCCTGACCGTCAAACAAGATCTTGCCTTCGCACGGCTGCTCGATACCCATGATTATACGCGCCAGGGTTGACTTTCCGCTGCCGTTGGGACCTGTAATAACTACAAACTTACCGTTTTCGATTGTAAGGCTTAAGTCGCGGATTATAGTCTTTCTTTCCGCGTCTTCACCTACGGTAAAGGAAATGTTCTTTAGCTCTAACATAACTGTTCTCCTTAAACTTGTTTTTGCACTGTTTTTTATTATATAACAATCTGCCGAAAAATGCAATTCATTTTACAATTTTCATGATGAATCGTTTACAAATACAAGGTTGTGTTTTATAATAAATAAGGTCAGAAGGGAGGTTATGAAGTGTTCAGAGAAATGAGAAGGTTCAAACAGCAGCTTGACCGCGAAAAATGTGTTGAGATTTTGCAAAACGAGCCGCGCGGAGTTTTGGCTGTATCGGGCGACGAAGGTTACCCGTACACGGTGCCGCTTAACTTTGTTTACGAGGACGGAAAGCTTTATTTTCACTGCGCCAAAGAGGGACACAAGCTTGACGCGGTAAAGGCTTGCGGCAAGGCAAGCTTTTGTGTGCTTGACAAAGGCGTTAAAAGCAGCACAGACTGGTCATATTACTTTAAAAGCGTGATTTGCTTCGGAAAAATTAAAATTCTTTCAGAGAAAAATGAGATATTAAAGAAAGCAAAGCTGCTCGGAATGAAGTATTATCCCGACGAAAAAGAGGTTGACGACGAAGTCAAAAAATTCGCGGACAGGGTTTGCGTGCTTGAAATGACAATTGAGCACATGAGCGGAAAGCATGTTCACGAAAAATAAGCTGTGATTATTAACAAAACGAATATTAATAATTTGTGAAAATGTACAATTGTGGAATTTCCCTGTTTTTGTTATAATTATATATAGTATTTAAAAGGAGATTCAGTCCATGAAAAAAACTTTAAAACAAATTTCGTCTGTGCTTACAGCTCTGGCTTTGACTGTGTGCGGAGTTACAGCGCTGGCTACAAGCGTTACTGCCGTTTCGTCAAAGGATTCTGTAGGCTACACCGAATACCACACAACCGAGGAAGTTACTTATCCGCCAACAGAAGAAGTGGATGAAATTTTTGAGGATATTTCGCTTGATCACAACAGTGTAGACGCATATATCTTCTTTAAAAACGCAAAGCTGCCCACCTTGAATCTGAATCAGGTAAAGCCGGAGAACAGTAACTTGATTTACGGCACATTAACGAATGTTCCGGCTTCCGATTCACCCTATTACTTTGTAATTGACTACACAACAATACACGCAAGCGGAGTTTACCACGGCGTTAAGTCCGACGGAAATAAACTTTATTACGAAACGGGCGGAACATACTTTGCGTTCTTTAACAGAGAAAAAGCCGACCTCACCTTTATTTGGGACAAAGCTAACCCGAACGACATTGAGATAACAGGCGGCGACGTTGTTATGATGAAAAGTCAGATTCCTTACGACGGCGACCTTTTAAACAACCTGACGGAACCCTACACCTCACCGGTTTGGGATGTGACTTATCCCCCCACCCCGCCGATTTATACCACCTCGCCTACAGCCCCTTATACTACAGACCCGTATATAGCGACCACGGCTCCAATTGAGCCTGAAATTATCGTAGGTGACGCCAACCTGGACGGCAAGGTCAATATTAACGACGCCACGCTTGTTCAAAGAATAGTAGCCAAAATAATTATACCGAATGAAAAACAACTCATAGCTGCAGACACAAACAGAGACGGTATAATTTCAATCAAGGATTCAACCTTGATCCAAAAGCAAATTTCTTACGGCAAATAATTCATTAAAATTTTAAAAAGAGCGCTTTTTACGGCGCTCTTTTTTAATGCTTTAATTTATTTAAAAATCATCAATATCATTAGCTTCGATTACTATTGTGTCTTCCTCGATTGCTTCGGCGTCCTTGACCTCGGCGTCGTCGGCAATTACTTCTTCGGGTTCTTCGGCAGGCTCTTCCGCTTCGTCTGTGACACATTCCTCACATTCGCATTCATCTATGCCGAATACATCCTCGGCAATGATTTCGAGCGCTTCCTTTGCCTCGGGGATGGGAAGTCCCACAAAGAAGTGAAGCTGGTTGGCGAAAACATAAATATTGATGTCGAGATCCTGAGCATCGGCGATTTTTTCAAGATTGAGGGTATCTACGCTGAGGATGTCGTGGGTGCCGGTGATTACTGTCATGGGCGGAAGTCCCTTGAGGTCGCCGTAAATGGGGCTTACCACAGGACTTTCAAGGTCAACCTCGCCTGCGTATTCCTTGCCCTGGAAGGCGAGCTTGTCAACGTTGAGCAGAGGGTCGGTGCCCTGAACGGTTTGCATGTCGGGGTTAGAATTAGTGATGTCGAGCCACGGCGAAATCAAGATCGCGCGTCCGGGCATCGGGATCACCTGATATTTTAACCTTTGCAGCAGCGAAAGAACAAGTCCGCCGCCTGCCGCGTCGCCGGCAAAGATTATGTTAGCGGGATCGATCTCCTTTTCGTTGATAAGGTACTGATAACGGTTAAGGAGCATTTCGTGAACGTCGGCAACATGATAGGACGGCGCCTTGGGATACACGGGAAGAAGCAGCTCTGCTCCGAGGGTGTCGGCGAGCTTTCTGTAGAACTTGAAGTGAACCTTTGAAGGATCCGACCAGAAGTTGTGGCCGTGGATATAGAAGATCACGAAGTCGGAATACTTTTCCTTTGGCTGCAAAACAAAGGTGTCGGTAAAGTCGTCGTATTCGGCAAAACCGATGTTATTTCTCGCAAATTCGGGAAGCACATAGGGACGGCTGCTCTGCTCGAGCGCCTCTTCGTAGGATTCCTGAGCAGAAGAACGGATCGGCAGTCTTTTGATCGCATCCTCTACAACAAGGCTTTTAACGCTTCGCTCCTGCTTTTTAGCCTGCTGAGCCTTAATAGCGAACGCTCCTGCCGCTGCGGCTGTTGCCGCGGCTGTTATACCGAGAGCGATTTTGGTTGACTTTTTCATATGCAAAGCTTTGAATGCGGTTTTTGAAACAAACGCTTTAATAACTTTGTTCATATTTATTACCTCCGGGTATTTATTTTCTCTTTGTATTATAGCATATTTTTATATGAAAAGTCCAGTAAAATCTAAAAATTTTGTTAAATATATTAATCAATTTGTAATTTATGCCCAATAAAGTAAACCCCGGGAACAGCTTAAACAGTTTCCGGGGATGATTTTACTTTTTCTTTTTTAAAGCGCCGAGCACAAAAAGTATAAAGAATATTAACAAACCAAAGCCGAGAGGCATCAATAAATCGTAATATACATCAAAAAAATATCTGCTTTGCGATATGAAGGTTGAATAAAGAAAATCGAAAAGGTTCCAAAGGCCTATAAATAATGCAAGAAACAGTATGCACTGCGGGATCGATTTAACAAGCTTTTTCATTGGAGGACGCGGCAAGGCTGGCGCCTTGCAAGGACGACAACGCAGTATTGTGGAAAATAGACCGCAAAGATTGGCTACTTTTTATTAGGTATTAGTATAATATAACGTGCGGCTTTACAAAAAAGCATTCTTACAACAGCAGGCAGTCCTGAATAAGGCTGCCTGTGATAGCTTAAATATGTTAGTGATTTTACTTTGCTGAATTATCAGCGAAAGCTCCTGTCAACGCCAAGGTTCTTGTAGTGCTTGCTCTTGTTTTCATACATTTTATCATCTGCCTCAGCGAGTAAAGACTCCACATCATCGTTTTCTTTTATGGAAGCTACTCCGGTAGAAACGGAAACGCCGTTGATATAGCTGCCATGCCAGTTTGCCGTCAGCCCTTCCAGACGCGAAAGATAAACCTGAGTTTTTTCGATAGATTCGGTTAAGATGATACAAAACTCGTCGCCGCCGATGCGGTAAATAGTATCTATCCCCTCAAAAGCAGAGGACAGGCATTCCGAAGCAGCGATAATAAGCTCGTCGCCGGCTCTGTGTCCGATAGTATCGTTTGTAACCTTCAGCCCGTTGATATCAGCCATAACTATACATAATTCATCAGGCTGATTCTCCGAAAGCTCCGTCACCATATCCTCAAAAGCATGTCTGTTCTTAAGCCCTGTCAAACGGTCGATATAAGCATAGCGCATTTGCACTTCCACCAGCTGTTTTTCATATTCCGCATAAACATAACGCTCAAGCCTCTCTTTGTTGATTGCGTTTCCGATCAGGATTCCGAAAACAGAAAACAACATATAATTACCTAATCCCCAGTAAAAGATATCCGGAGAAACGGTGTTTAACCCAAAAAAGATATAAAGGACAAGGGCGGAGAGATGAACTGCCAGAGAAGACACCGTGCTGTCAATAAAAACGGAAGGTGAAATAATAGCGATGGCGAACAAAGTTATCGTGCGAAGATCCCATTGGCAAACAGCGATACCGATTCCGCCGCCGAGGAGCGACAAGCGGAAGAAGAATTTGAACATCCAAAGCAACTTTGAAAATCGCGGCAACAGAAAAACGGAGCATAAAAGGGAAAAAATACAGGCGCACAGCGAAATGAAATACGCAGTCCGGCACCTTTCGTAATCTGTTGAAAACAAAGACATACACAGACAATAGATCCAAAATATGCTGACAAGCACAGACCAGTACCTGAGCGACTTTAGATTAGCCGCTTCTAATTGGCTTTGAACCTGTTTGAACTGTTCTTTGCTGACTCCGGCATATAGAAAATTGTTTTTTAACTTTTCAAGAAGTGAAATATTTTTCATATTCCATTACACCTCAAGCTTTTTATCGTCGGGAAAAGCAAGAGTTTCTTTTACACCGTTGTGTATCATAATATACAATTCTATTTTATCATAAATCCCGCTTCTGTCAAGAGTTATAAGCTTAAGAAATTTATTGAGCGATCTTATATTTTAGCCTGTGTCTTTGGCGTAAGCAGCGAAAGCTGACTCAGTTAATGAATGATTTCTTCCAGAACCCGAACGGCAAGCGCTACCATATCTCTACAGGTCGTGGTGAATAATTCGTGCTTTATTGCGTATTCAACGCCTTCCTGCGTGGTAATATCACAGCCGAGTA